>SHXF01000051.1 GCA_009693435.1 Betaproteobacteria bacterium
CCGGGCTCGCCTCCAGTCGCCCTACGGGCTCCCTCCGGCGAGCCCGGCGCAACCCCTTTACCTTTCGATTCGTTCCGCATTCCTCAACTCCTTTTTCAGACACGATTTAACCCCAAATTCGTGTCCAGAAAAATCGGGGGCGGCTCAAACACAGTCCGAGGTTTGAAAGAGATCTCCGAAAATCCGGAATGCACCACGAATGGGAGGAGATCAAATCAGTACTGGCGGCGGGTCCTTCAATTCGCAAGAAAAGCCTTAACTTCAAGCGTTGGCCTCCCGAAGACAGCCCCGGAGCGATCAAGGGATGGTCGGTACGCGTGGGAAAGGGTAATTCAAACTTTCGCGCCCACATTCATCAATACTTGAAGGCACACCGGTGGATAGCCGATACGTTAGATAACGGAGATCGGCAAGGACATCATTAGCTGGAACATTACCGACCTGGCTGGGTCGAGGGCTTCCAGAATCCGGGCCACGGGTGCTTCAATTCACCGCCGCCCTCAACCCCTCCTCCGGGCTGAACTTGCCGCCGGCGTTGCCGGTCTTCGAGGCACGGAAGCGCGGCACCTTGGCGGCGCGAATGAGGATGCTCGCCCCGGTGTGCGGGTTGCGCCCGCTGCGCGCGGACCGGCGGCCGACGCAGAAGCGGCCAAAGCCGTAGAAAGTCGCGATGCCGCCCTTTCTCATGCTGGTGGTGATCGCCGCGCGCAACGCGGCGAGCGCGCGACCGGCTTCCGCCAGGCTGACTTGGGCATCGGCGACGATTTCATTGCGCAGCGTAGTCTCGCTGACGGCCGGCACGCTTTTGGGTTTGTGATACGCGGTGTAGGTGATCGGCTTGCCGGTGCGCGGGTTGCGCCCGGTCTTCTGCGCCGGCAAGCCACGCGAGAAGCTGCCAAAGCCCCGGAAAACGACGCGCTTGCCCTCGGCGGTGTGTGCCTTCAGCCGTGCGTCGAAGGGGTCCATGACGCGCCCTGCGGCGTCTTTGGAGAGATCGGCGGATCGGACGATGTGGTCGATGGTGTCGGTCTTGTTCATGTTGCGGTTCTCCTTGAATGATGCGGCATTCCAATGGGTGGTAGCGCCGTGCAACACGCATTCTGAGAGCGCGCAATGAGCATCGCAAACACAATCACCGTGCGGCGTTCAACGCAATCCAACAGCGTCCGGCGTAACGATCACGTCACGACAGTGCATGTGCTTTGCGCTTGGATTTTCGGGGAGCCCCCTTGGGGGCGGCCGGGAAGCGTGGCTACCGAGGCGGGAACGAGCAACGCAGTTGCGAGCCGCCGCAGGCAGACGCGCTGGGTGGGCGGGGGACCACACCCCGCCCTGCGCGCAGCGCCTGACTAGACGAACGCACTGGCGCGCCAGCGCGAGTGCGCCGATCAGGCTGTTGAGCAACGTGCGCGCAGCGGACGTTGCGGTAGCTGGGCTGGGGCGCGAGACATAACCGACCATTATGCGAACCCGAAGGGCGCGCAGCGGCACAGGCACCGAGCGGAGCTTGCGTAGCGAATGCCTGTGCTTTGCATAATGCGCCCGCGGTTATGTTCAATCGCTTGCGATTTACCCCAGGCCAGCGTTCGTACCGAGGGCGCGCAGCGCCCCTGACTGGGGTTCACCAGCGTAGCCGACGGAGCCGTGGGCCGGCTTTATGGACGACGGCGCAGGCGGCGGGCAGCACGCGCTGACTCCCGGCCAGCGCACAAGCGGGCAATGCCGGGGCGGTGCCTGCCCAACGCGCAAAGCCAGTGCGCGGCCTTTCGCGCTCTGGCGGAAACTGCGATCGGGCTATTGCCCCTAATGAGGCCTCAGCGAGCTACGTTCCGGAGCTGTCTAATGCGTGCATCAATAACTGCAGCCTCGGCGTTACGTCCATCTTTCCTCAATGCATTTGCGTAATGTTTCAGCGGTGATATGAGCTCAATGGCATTCACGCCGAGAACGTTTTCCAATATTTCTACCGCGCGCTTGCACAAGGACTGCGCCTCTCCCGTAGAACCCAAGTCGATCTGGACTGCAGCAAGATTGACGAGGAAGTAAGTAAGATTTCGATCTTCAGGACCATACGATTCGTCCCCCTCGATCATCTTTATCGCCCGCTCATACAGCATCTTGGCTTCTTGAGGATTGCCCAAATTGTGGTAGAGAAGTGCCAAGCTATTCAACGTCGGGGCGGTTACCATAACAAGCCCATTCGAACCCCATTTTTCTTCTAGGATTGCAATCGTTTCCTTGTAGGTCTGTATAGCCTTGTCATATTGTTTTAGCGATTTATAAGCGTCTGCGAGTTCGCTTAGCGCCCTCGTATGGGGCACTTTGCCGAAACTGACCGCAGCGGCTTTGGCGACCTTATCTTTGATGAGCTTGATCGATGCTGGTTCATCGAGTTCACGAATGCGGCTTTTTGCGAACTCTATTTGCTCCGGGTCTTCCGTGCTCGAGAGCGCCAAGAACTGTCGGTATGAATTTAGCGACGCTTCGCCTTGTCCCAAGGCACTTTCAATGCCCGCCTTCGCAAACCAAACAGCAGGGTTGACCTTGTCAATCGATAGCGCCTGCTTGATCGAAGAATAAGCATCCTCGTAGTTGCCCAGCATGGTTAGCGAAGTGGCTTTCGTGGACAGCACAACCGCGTCGTCAGGGTTTATGCCTAGCGCTGTATCGCAACACGCGACCGCCGTCTTTGGGTCACCCAGGGCCTGTAGACAAACTGCTTTCCAATGCCAGGCTGTTGCCCCCTTTCGGTATAGGAGTAATGATTTATCGAAACACGCCAGCGCTTCGTCAAAGCGTGCCAAACTCATCAACGCTGTGCCCTTGTTCGACCACGCTTCGAATAGCTGGCCCTCATTGCTGAGGGCTTTGTCAAAGCATTCGATCGCTTGATCGAATTTATGCATCCTGTTTAAGAGGTTGCCTTTGATCGACAGGCCGTGGGCATAGCCAGGGTCATGGAGGAGTGCTTTGTCAATGCAGTCCATAGCTTCGGGGAGCCGTTCCAGTTCCCTTAGTAGCAGGGACTTGTTGGCCCACACCTCGACAAACCACGGCGCGATCTTTAGGGCCTTCTCGTAACACGCTAGCGCTTGCTCATGATCGCCCAACGCATGAAGGCTGCCGCCTTTGTTGTTCCACTCCCATGCGTCATATTCTCCGACCCGTGGGGGCAAGAATTTCTTACCAGTCCTATCGAAAAGGCACTTCTCCAAGTCGACACGCAAATTGTCGAAGGTCTGGTACCGATCGGAAGGTGCTTTCTCAAGACATCGTTGGACAATGCGATTCAACGGCGAGTTAATGGAAGGCGTGGGCGATTTAGCATGAAGGAGAAACATCCCTTGCCAAAAGCGCATTTGCTCAGCGCGCGTGTTATCTCTGGGTTCAGGAGCACGAAAAGGCAAGTGTCCACTTCCCTGCATTTGATAGAGGACTACGCCGAAGCTGTAAATATCACTTCGTTGGTCGCAACGAGCGGCATCGACAAATTGCTCGGGTGGCATATGCGTAGGCGTTCCGAAACTCATGCCCTGCATTGTTTTAAATGTTGATGAGCCCGCGCTCAGAGGCTCCTCTTGAGTGGAACCCGCCACCGTCGGCGCATGCAATACCCCAGCCAAACCGAAATCGGAAATCTTCAGCACCCCATTCTTGTCGATCATGATGTTGGCGGGCTTAATATCACGATGACAGCGAATGCCCTTCAAGTAGGCGTGCTGCATTCCGTAGCAAAACTGGATAGCCCAACGCAAGCTTTGTTCCAACGACAAGGGGCCGTTCGCAATGTAATCGGAAAGGCAATTGATCCCAAGGTCATTGGGCGCAATGTAATCCATCCCAACAAAAAGCCGCCCTTCAATGTTCTCGACGAAGTGCGCCCTTACGAGATACGGATGTCTCTCCAAGTGGATCCAAACCGCTGCCTCTTGGCGAAACCGCTCCCTTATCGATTTGTCCTGCAAGAACTCATCTAGAAAGGTCTTGAGGGCAAATACGGACTTGGTTGAACGTGAATAAACTAGGTAGACGATGCCGCAACCGCCAAATCCGAGAACCTTGCGGACTTCGTAATCTTGTCTTAATAGATCCCCCGGCTTAACTTCAGGAGAAGCATCGGGGAAGTTGATATTGTCAATCTTCTCGCCAACCATGGCCTGTGGTGCTTTACCCACTTGGTTTGGTTTGCCAAATAGCTTGTCTAAGAAATTTTTCATTGTTCGATTCGCTTGGGACCATTCGCTGGGGCCGTCTTTCCCTAGCGACTTGCTCAGTTAGCCACCCGTTCAACGTCGGCAATAACGTTCATCGTAAGCCTTTTACCCTGGCGATACTCTGCAAAGCGTTTACGCCTGTGGAGCACGCGACGCGGTAGCCGCCTGCGAGCCGCAGGGGCTTGATGCGCAGCATGAAGCCCGCAGTGGCGAAGGGGCGGCGGGTTAGCAGGGACGGCGCCAAATGAAGGCGCGGAGCCAGGGCGCGGGGTTATGCGCGCTGGCGGTGGTCGAGTCCGCGCAGGCGTAGCGAGGGCGCGACGGTTGCGGGGTTTATCGCAAGCGGCGTGACGGAGCGGTCAGATGCCAGCAACCGCTATGCCGCTGGGTCCGCGAAGTCCTTAACGTTTCGCACGCACCGGTTTGGCGCGCGGCACGACAATTCCCGCCACATGCTCGGCCCACCGATCCAGCCACTTGCGCATCTCGTCGGCGTAGGCATAGACGTTATAGACGCCGGCCACACCAGGCAGCCGGTGGCCCAGGATGGATTCGCCGATCTCGAACGGGCAACCCAAGCGTGCCAGGCCAGTGCGGGTGGTGCGGCGCAGATCGTGCGAGGTCCAATGGTCTATCGGGCAGGCGTCGCCGGCCTTCCGCGAGGCGAATAACGCCACGCTCAACGCCTTCTGATTGACCGGGTTGCCGCGCACCGGAAAGACATATTCCTCGCCAAGGCGGTTGTGCAGAATCTCGACGGCAGGCGCGGACAAGGGCGTCACGCTCACGTCGCCGGTTTTGCCCTGGGTGTGCGTCCAGGTCTTCGCATCGATGTCCACGTCGCGCGAGCGCATGGCACAGACTTCGCCGCTGCGGGCGCCGGTGTAGAGCGTGAGGCGCAGTACATCGACAATCGTGCGGGACACCGCGCCGGAGTCCAGCCAGCGCAGCAACAAGCCGATCTCGGGATCGCTCAGCGCCCGGCTGCGTTTGCCCTGAGGGATGGTAGGTATGCCCGCGGTCGGGTCGGCAACATCCAGATCCAGCCGATTCATGCTGCGCGCGTGCCTGATCACGCCACGTAGCGCGGAAATGCCCATGGCCGCCACGCGAGGCGCCCTCTTGCGCATGGGCACGATGGCCGCCATGACTTGCGAGGGCTTGAGGTCCGCCAGCAGCACACTACCGATTTCGGGCAGGATTTCGCGCTCCAGAATGCGCCACTGCTCGTCGCCGCGCGCCAGCTTGGCCAGGTGCTCCTTCTGATAGCTCTCCGCGGCACGAGTCAGCGTGTAGCCCTTGCCGCGTATCGCCGCCACCTTGGCAGCCTCTTGTCGCCGGCGCACCTCGTCGCGTGGGTCGCCGTGCTTGTCCCGGGTGGCGCGGTGATTTCGCCACTCGCTGCGCGCGTCGGCAAGGGATAATGCGGGGAATGACCCGATCAACAGTTGGGCCATCTTCCCTGCAGGGTCACGGAAACGGTAGATCCACACCTTGGCGCCTGAAGGGCGTGCCATGACCCGCAGCCCGGGATGGGTGGGGTCGCCGAGGGAACCCCGTTTCAGCCGCTCGCAGGCCAGGGTGGTGAGGGAAGAAACGTTTCGCAATACGTTTCGCATTTATGCCGGATTCCATGGAACATTGTCGGACTTCAATAAACACTAATGTACTCTAAATTAAGAGGGAAAATAGGCTTTTTTTTATGGCTGACATTGCTCAACATACGCCGATGATGCAGCAGTACCTCCGGCTGAAATCCCAGCACCCGGACATCCTGCTCTTCTACCGCATGGGCGACTTCTACGAGCTGTTTCACGATGACGCGGAAAAAGCATCGCGCCTGCTCGACATCACCCTGACTACGCGCGGCGCGTCGGCCGGCGTGCCGATCCGCATGGCGGGCATACCGTGGCATGCCGCGGAGCAGTACCTGGCGAAGCTGGTGAAGCTCGGCGAATCGGTCGCCATCTGCGAGCAGATCGGCGACCCCGCCACGTCCAAGGGCCCGGTGCAGCGCGAGGTGACGCGCATCGTCACGCCGGGCACCTTGACCGACTCGGCCTTGCTGGACGAGAAAGCCGATAACGTGCTGCTCGCGGTGGCGATGCACGCCCGCGCGGGCGCGCGCGTCCCGACTGCTGCCGGGCTCGCCTGGCTCAGCCTCGCGAGTGGCGAGTTGCGCGTCATGGAGATCGCGCCGCAGGCGCTAGAGCAGGAATTGCGGCGCATTGCCCCGGCCGAAATTCTCATCCGCGACGGGCAGACGCTGCCGGCAGATGTCGCCGGCTGCGCCGTGACGCGGCTCCCCGAATGGCATTTCGATTTTGAAGCGGGTCGCGCCGCGCTGTTGAAGCAACTGGGCGCGGCGAGTCTCGCCGGCTATGGTTGTGAGGATCTGGAACCGGCGATCGCCGCCTGCGGCGCTCTGCTCGACTACGCGCGCAAGACCCAGGGGCAGGCGCTGTTGCACGTGAGCGCAGTCACGGCCGAGCGCGCCGGCCAGTACGTGCGCATGGACGCCGCCACGCGCCGCAACCTCGAGATTACCGAAACCTTGCGCGGCGAACCCGTGCCGACCTTGTTCTCGCTGCTCGACGAATGCGCAACCGGCATGGGCAGCCGGCTGCTGCGCCACTGGCTGCACCATCCGTTGCGCGACCGCGCCGCTCTCGGAGCGCGTCACGAAGCAGTGACGGCCCTCCACGACGTGTCGGCGCCGCTGCACAAGCTGCTGCGCCGCTACGCCGACATCGAGCGCATCGCCGCGCGGATCGCGCTGCGCAACGCCCGGCCGCGCGACCTGTCCGCATTGCGCGACAGCCTCGCGCTGCTCCCCGAATTGCTCGCCGCCCTGCCCGCGGGTGAGTGCATGCTGCTCACCGCGCTGGGGGCAGAACTCGCGCTCACGGATGCGGGACTGCCCCTGCTGCAGCGCGCGATCATGCCGGAGCCCTCGACCATGGTGCGCGACGGCGGCGTCATCGCCGACGGTTACTCGGCCGAACTGGATGAATTGCGCAATCTGCAGACCAATGCCGGCGAATACCTGGTCGCCCTGGAAGCCCGCGAGCGGGAGCGCACCGGCATCGCCAATCTCAAGGTGGAATACAACCGGGTGCATGGCTATTACATCGAGGTCACGAACGCGCAATCGGCCAAGGTCCCGGACGACTACCGCCGACGCCAGACCCTGAAGAACGCCGAGCGCTACATCACGCCGGAGCTGAAGACATTCGAAGACAAGGCGCTCTCGGCGCGCGATCGTTCGCTGGCGCTGGAAAAATCGCTGTACGACGATCTGTTGATGGCGCTGGCCGGGCATGTGCCGGTGCTGCAGCGCATCGCCCGCGCCCTTGCGCAGACCGATGTGCTGGCCTGTTTCGCCGCCAACGCCATGAAACGCGGCTACGCAAGACCGCAATTTGCGGATGACGTGCTGGTCGAGATAGAAGCCGGACGGCATCCGGTGGTCGAAGGGCAGATCGATCATTTCATCGCCAACGACACGCGCTTGTCACCGCTGCGGCAACTGCTGCTCATCACCGGCCCCAACATGGGCGGCAAGTCGACCTACATGCGGCAGGTAGCATTGATCGTCCTGATGGCGCACGTCGGATCTTTCGTGCCGGCGAAAGCGGCGCGCATCGGGCCGATAGACCAGATCTTCACCCGCATCGGCGCCGCCGACGATCTTGCCGGCGGGCGCTCCACCTTCATGGTGGAAATGACCGAATCCGCCAACATCCTGCATAACGCGAGCGCGAATAGTCTCGTGCTGATGGACGAGGTGGGGCGCGGCACCTCCACCTTCGACGGCCTGTCGCTTGCCTGGGCGATTGCCCGCCAGTTACTGGAACGCAGTCATGCGCTGACATTGTTCGCCACGCATTATTTCGAGATGACGCGCCTGGCCGTCGATTACCGGGAAGCGGCGAATGTTCATCTTGCGGCAATAGAACACAAGGACACCATCGTATTCATGCATGCGGTCGAGGAAGGACCCGCGAGCCAGAGCTACGGCCTGCAGGTCGCGGCGCTCGCCGGTGTGCCCAAGGCGGTGATCCGCAATGCGCGAAAATATCTGCAAGTGCTGGAGGAAGCGAGCCTGGTGCGCGGCGGGCAGCCCGACCTGTTTATCGCGGGCAATGCGGCTGCTGCGGTGAATGAAACTGCGGCGCCCGACCCGCTGCGCGACGCGCTGGACGCAGTGAACCCGGACGAGTTGTCGCCGCGCGAGGCGCTGGAACTGCTGTATCGGCTGAAGAAGATCTGAATGAAACTGAAACCGAAACTGAACTGCGACCGAAACTGAAACCGAAATTGAAACACTGCGTACTGCGCAACTTTACCGCCCTTGCAGCGGTCCTCCTGCTCGCGTCCTGCGCAGCGGCCCCCGCCCGTCCCGGCCCCGGTGGCATCACCTTTGCGGTATTCGGCGACATGCCCTACTCAGAGCGGGAAATTCCGATTCTGGACCGCTTCATCGATGAAATGAATGGCGAAGATCTCGCGTTCGTGGTGCACCTGGGCGACATCACCTCGGGGCGCGGCCCCTGCAGCGACGAGTGGTTCGAAGCGAGGAAGCGCCAATTCGCGCGGTCGCGCCACCCGCTGGTGTTCCTGCCGGGCGACAACGACTGGACCGATTGCCATCGCTCCGGCACCGAACCGATGGAACGCCTGGCGAAACTGCGGGAATTATTCTTGAGGGGTGATGAAAGCCTGGGCATGCGCACCATGAAACTGGAGCGCCAGACGGATGATGCGCGCGCTGTTGCGCAGTTCGGCGCCTACCCGGAACACATGCGTTGGCTGGCCGCCGACGTCCTGTTCGTCGCGCTCAACGTGCCCGGCACGAACAACAACCTCGGCCGCACTCAGGCCATGGACCGCGAACACGTTGCGCGCATGGCGGCGGTGTTCGCGTGGCTGGATTCCAGCGTAAAACTGGTGAAGCAAAAGCCGCTGTCGGGCATGGTGGTGCTGTTTCAGGCCGATCCGGATTTCGGTGGCGCCTACGCCCCGCGCCGCAACGTCGATGGTTTTCTCAGCCTGCGACGCGCCCTTGCCGAACACGCCCTGGCGCTGCGGAAACCGGTGCTGCTGTTTCACGGCGACGGGCATGACTATCACCACGATCAGCCGCTGCGCGATCCCGCCACCGGCAAACGCATCGACAATTTCACCCGGGTTGAAGTATTCGGCTCGCCGCTGAATGGTTGGGTGAAAGGCGTGATCGATCCGGCGGATCCGCTGCTGTTCCGGGTAGGTCCGGCCGCACCGCCGGTGCTGTTCTAGCGGCAACGCAGCACACCGCGTTGTGGCTCAGCCGTAGATCGCCCGTACATCGGCCATAGATCAGCCGTCGGGGTAAGCGCAGCGCACCCCGTGTGCCCGCGATGGCGCCACACAGGATGAGGCGTTGAAAAAACTTCCTGGCAGTTCTTAATTCTTATACTATTTTTATACCATTACTGCCTGCGAACTAGCGTCTGTACTGGATGTTTCTGACTTATTCTTTTGAATTGTAGGCTGACTCAAGCATCAACGGCACCGCTTGCCACCGGCTGGCAGTGAGCGTGCGAATCCCGGAGCATGCACGACTCGACGTTGGCTATCGTTGCGAAATGATCAGGGAAACCGTGGTCTGTCCCCAATTTTCTCCCAATTTTCTCAGGCGCGTGGCGACAATCCGCGCGCGTGCGCGATCTCTCCGTGGCCAATAGGACGCACCTGCGCCGAGCCCAGAGTAACGACGGCAATGGTTACGCCATCCAGTGTCATGAACTCCACTTCGTAGCCTTCACCCCGGTTATGCACCATGACTACGGTGCCCAGGTCTCCACGCGTCAGCTTGTGCTCCGGCAGATCGCAATCCAGAATTATCTCGTCCAGTTCAGCGATCATTTGGGAATCCTGTTCAAGGGGTGCGCTGTGGTAAAGCGCGGTGCGTCTTGCCCGCCCGTTATAAACCATACGCTGCGAACGTTCAAGGCGGAACCGTCCGGCGAGTGCAATAAGCCGTCAATCACATAGCGGGTGCCCTATCGCGATGTGGCAATCCGGATAACTTCATTTTCACTTGCGTGACGGATCAATGAGACAGCCAGTTCCTCCCAATTTTGCGCATCGAAGCCGAAACGCATGAAAAACGCCGCTTTGCCTTTCCCGCGGTGATGCGTTGTTGAGAGCAAATAGCTCAGGATCTTTTCTTCCGGAACATAGGCACGCGCGCATCCGGGAGAACATCGGGGAGAATCATGACGAAAGTAACGCACCGTCCTTCCCATCGGTGTACAGATGGGTTGGCTTTTGTCAGTGAGCAGGGAAACCGTGGTCTGTCCCCGGTTTAGCGCTCCGGTTGATGCCCGCCGTTCTCCGTCCACTGCTCTTCGCGGCGCAGCGCCAGCGCCTCGAACACGGGCTCGTCGGTGAGCGAAAAAAGGATCGCCGGTTCCGATGGCGACGCATTGGCGTGCTCGTGCCAGGCGCGGTGCGGCAGCGCCAGGTAATCCCCTTCGCTCCAGTCGTAGCGCCGGCCCTCTATCACCGAGTAGCCGCGTCCGCGAAACACGTGATAGACGGCACTGGTGCTATGGCGGTGCGCCCGCGTGCGTACGCCGGGACGCAGCAACTGTATGGCGCAGCCGAAGGTGGGTGTGACGTGCGCGCCGGTGATCGGATTGCGAAACACATCGATTACGTCGTCATGCGGATCGGGAGCACTCGTCTTTTCCAGGTGCGAGAGCCTGGCCCGGATGTCGTTCCAGCGCCAGGCGAGTTGCGCCGAGAAGCGCCGATCGACTGCGGCAGGCATCACCCTCGGCGCCACGCCGTCATCCTCCGACGTCACCGGCTGATAGCCGCCGCCCGGCCAGCCTTCGAAATAAATCGCGTCCAGCAGTTTCACCAGGGTGCGATCGAGACCGTCCATCCACACGATCTCGCCCGCGGAATCGTTCCTGTGGTCGTGCCACTGCCAGTTGGGGGTGAGCACCAGGTCGCCCTCGGAGAGCGTGATGCGCTCGCCGTTCACCGTGGTGGTTGCGCCGCGCCCGTGGGTGATGAAGCGCAGCGCCGAGTGGATGTGGCGATGGGTGTTGACGGTCTCGCCCGGTTGCATCATCTGCACCGCCGCGGTGAGCGTGTTGGTGGTATCCCAGTGGTCGCGCGCGCCGGGATTCCACAAGAGCAGCGCGCGGCGCACCGGGCTGTCGGCCAGCTTCATCAGCTCGCCGGCACGGTCCAGATGCGCCCGCAGGGTTTTCCATTGCCACACATGCGGCCGCGTCGTCGCGGGCGCGTCGACCTTCGCCTGTACCGTCCACAGGCCTTTCAGGGCGTCGCCTTCGAGATCGGCGAGCAGGTCCTCCACGGAATGGGGATGCGACACCGGTTCATCCTGCTTCGCACGCATCCGCGGCGCTCCGCCCAGCCCGACTACCGTGGCTATGATTCCCCTGTCGCCCATGAAGTTCTCCTTATCGCCCGCTCTCGCTGCGCGGTGGTCGCTCAGCCGCGGGAGTGTCGACGGACAGACTGCGTGTCAGACTGCGTGTCAGACTGCGCTTATTTGTGGGGATCTCTATTAATTCGTCATTCCCGCGAAAGCGGGAATCCAACTCTATGATTACATGGGTTCCCGCCTCCGCGGGAACGACACAATTTGAATATATAGAGGTGCCCTTGTATGTATCATGGCCGTGGACACAGGGTCAATCAAGGAGGCCGCGCCACTTATGCATATGCTCAAGCTCGTCGCTTCCCCCGCATTGGCCGCACTGATATTTACGATGTTCTTCCCGGGGCCGGCCCGGGCACAAGCCTACCCGTCGCGCGCCATTCACCTGGCCATCGGCTTCGCACCGGGCGGCCCCACCGACATCCTCGGTCGCGTCGTCGCACCACGCCTCGGTGACGTGCTGGGCCAACCGGTCATCGTCGACAACCGCCCGGGCGCCGGCGGCAACGTCGCCGCGGAAGCAATCGCGAAGTCCCCGGCCGACGGTTACGCGCTGCTGTTCGGCGACATCTCCTTCACCGTCAACCCGAGCCTGTTCAAATCGCTGCCGTTCAATCCGCACAGCGACTTCACGCCGGTGGGTTTCGTCGCGGCCTCGCCGCAAGTGCTGATCGTGCCGAGCGCACTCGAACCGAAAAGCGCCACCGAGTTCATCGCCTGGGTGAAGAGCCGCCCGGGACAGCTTTCCTATGGCTCGGCGGGAAACGGCACACCGCCACACCTGGCCGCGGAGTTGTTCAAGGCGGCGCACGGCCTGGACATACAGGCGGTGCACTACAAGGGCGCAGGTCCCGCCATGACCGACCTGGTCGGCGGCAGGCTGCAGATGATGATAGTGGGCATCAGCGCCTCGAAGAGCTTCATCGACTCGGGCAAGGCGCGCGCTCTGGCGATCGGCGGCACGCGCCGCGCAGTGGGACTGCCCGGCGTGCCGACCTTCGCCGAAGCGGGCGCACCGCTGCCCGACCTCGAACAGGGCGCCTGGTGGGGCGTGTTCGCACCGGCCGCCACGCCGCGCGACATCGTGATGAAACTGAATGAAGGACTGGCGCGCGCGCTGGCGCAGCCAGAACTGCGCGCCCGCCTCGCCGCACTGCAGATGGAGCCCGCGGCAGGCACGCCCGAGGCGTTTGGCGCCTTCGTCCGGCAGGAAGCGCAGAAATGGGCGCGCCTCATCGAACGCGCAAAGATCGTGGCGGAATAGCGCCAACCGACCGCATCCGCATACCCACATCAACGAGCTGAGGAACAGAGCGAATGAAAATCCATTGTGACGGCGGCGAAGCGATGCTCGAGGGACTGCGCAGCCTCGGTGTCGAGTACATCATGTCATCGCCGGGTTCGGAGTGGGGCGCGCTGTGGGAGGCGCTGGCGCGACAAACCGTTGACGGCACCAAGGGCCCGAAGTACCTGAGCTGCTGGCATGAAACGCTGGCCGCGAACATGGCGATGGGCTACTGGCTCGTCACCGGCCGGATGCAGGCGGTGGTGCTGCACGCCGGGGTCGGGCTGCTGCAGGGCGCGGTGGGCATACACGCCGCGCACATACAGAACGTGCCGATGATCGTGTTCTCGGGCGAGGCGCTCACCTATGGCGAGTTGCCGGGTTTCGATCCCGGTTCGCAGTGGTATCAGAACCTGTCTGTGGTTGGCGGGCCGCAGCGCATGGTCGAGCCTTATACCAAATGGGCCAGCCAGGCGCCCAGCGTGCAGACGCTGTATGAAATCGTGATCCGCGCCGGCCAGATCGCGCAGCGCGGGCCAATGGGTCCTGTCTACCTCAATGTGCCGATAGAGACGCAACTCGCTGCATGGACCAGGCCGACGCGGCTCGCCAGCGCGCCGGCCGCAACGCCGCCGCGCGCGCCGGTGGCCGACATCGAAAGAGTCGCCGAACTGCTGATCAAGGCAAAAAACCCGGTCATCACCACCGAAGCCGGCGGCCGGCAGCCGGAAAGCTACGCGGCGCTGATGGCGCTTGCCGAATCGCTGTCAATACCGGTGGTGGAAACCCATTCATGGCTGTTTTCGAATTTTCCGAAAGACCACCCGCTGCACCAGGGTCCGAATTTCAAGCCGTTCTTCGAATCGGCGGACCTGGTCCTCATCGTCCGCAGCCGCGCGCCCTGGTATCCGCCGGGCAACTGGCCGCCGAATGCCACCATCGTGCTGATCGACGAAAACCCCTATCGGCCGCACATGGTCTACCAGAACCTGCACGCGGACACGGTGCTGGAAGGCGACGTTGCGTTTACTCTGGAGACGCTCACAGCAGCGGCCAAGGGCAGCGCGCGCGATGCGCAGATCGAAACACGGCGTGCGCGCCACGCCGGCGCGCACCTGAAGCAGGACGAGGCGCGTCTCGCGCATCTCGCCACGGCGAAGAAAAAACACCCCATCGATCCGGCGTGGCTGGCCGCAGCGCTGAGCGACACCCTGCCCGCCGACACCGTCTACGTCGACGAGATCGTGACGCATCGCCGCGAAGTGGATATCTACCTGCGCAACCAGGGTCCGGGCAGTTTCATCAAAGTGCGCGGCGGCCTGGGCCAGGGCATCGGGCATGCGATCGGCGCGAAACTCGCCCTGCCCGATCGCACCGTGGTGTGCCTCACCGGCGACGGCTCCTTTCTCTACAACCCCATCATGCAGTGCCTGGGCTATGCCGAGCAGGCGAAGCTGCCCGTCATCATCGTGGTCTTCAACAACCGCAAGTACCTCGCCATGAGCCAGGATCACACGCGCTACTACCCGGACGGTGTCGCGAAGGCGAAGCAGTTGTTCTACGGCGAGATGATAGGCAGCGATCCGGCCCTGTCCCGGTTCGGCGAGCCATTCGGCTGCTGGGGGCGTCGGGTGGAGGATCCGAACGAACTCGCCGAGGCGATACGCGCGGCGCACCAGGCGACGCTGCAAGGCAAGACGGCGATCCTGGACGTGATCGTCGATCCCTGACCCGCTCCCGCTCGCGCTCCGGATGATGCGCTCACGCCATGAACTGCCTGTATGACCTGCCAGAGGTGACATGATGAATGCGCGCGTCATTGCAGCGATCTTCGGCGCCTGGGCCATTGCAGCCCACTCCGGCGACGCGGCGGCGCAGGCCTGGCCGTCGAAGCCGGTGCGCATCATCGTGCCGTTCGCGCCCGGCGGCGGCACCGACGTACTCGGCCGCCTGATCGCGGATCGGTTGAGCGCGCGCCTCGGCCAGCAGGTCGTCATCGAGAACCGGCCGGGCGCCGGCGGCATCATCGGCATCGTCCAGGTTGCCAAATCGCCACCGGATGGCCACACGCTGCTGATGGTGAGCCATCCCGGCTTCACCACCGCGCCCTCGCTGTTCAGCAAGGCCGGCTTCGACACGGTGCGCGATTTCGCGCCCATCACCATGGTGGGCTCGCAGGCATTCTTGCTGAACGTGCACTCGTCGCTGCCGGTCAACACGCTACGCGAATTCGTGGCCTATGCCAAGGCGCGGCCGGGCCAGGTCAACTACGCCACCTCCGGCATCGGCTCGCCGCAGCATTTCGCCATGGAGTTGTTCAAGCTCACTGCCGGGATCAACCTCGTGCCGGTCCACTACAAAGGCGGCGCGCCGGCGATGCAGGACGTGGTGGCGGGTCAGGTGCCCGTCATGTTCGGCAGTTTCGTCATCGCCGGGCCGCACTTGCTGACGGGCAGGCTCCGCGCGATGGGCAGTTCCGGCGCGAAGCGCGTGCCGCAGGCGCCGGACATCCCCACCATGGAGGAGCAGGGCTATCCGGGCTACGATGTCATTTCCTGGTTCGGCTTCGTCGCGCCGGCCGGCACGGCGGCGGCGATTACCACGCGCATGGCCGAAGAAACCCACGCGGTGCTTGCCCCAAAAGAAATGCAGGAGCGCATGCTGGCGATCGGCTTCGACCCGCCGCCGGCGATGACCCCCGCGGCGTTCGGCGACATGGTCAAGGCGGAAGTTGCAAAATGGACGGGGGTGATACGCGATGCGAATATCCGCGCCGAATAAGCGGCGTCCCTGATCCGCGGACTGCCCGCGGGACCACGAAATTCCGCAGATACTATATTTTTTATAGAAACGGTATTGCCGGGAGAATACCGTCCTTATGGCATTTCCATCTTATAATTCACTGAATTATTACGCGTTTAATTTCAACTGGAAGGAGTTCCTGTCATGCTGGCGTTCAACCTGAATGGAAAGGGCGTGTCGGTAGATGCCGATCCGAAAAGCCTGCTGCTCTGGGTATTGCGTGACGACCTCAAGCTGACCGGCACCAAGTACGGCTGCGGCGCGGCGCTGTGCGGCGCGTGCACGGTGCATGTCAACGGCAAGGCGGTGCGCGCCTGCGTCACGCCGATGTCCGCGGTGGCCGGCAAGCGCGTGAAAACCATCGAAGGCCTGTCACCTAACGCCTCGCAGCCGCTGCAGAAAGCCTGGGTCGCCGAACAGGTCCCGCAGTGCGGCTACTGCCAGTCCGGCCAGATCATGAAGGCCGCGGAATTGCTGGCGATGACGAGAAAACCCACGCGCACGCAGATCGTCGCCCACATGGACGGCAACATCTGCCGCTGCGGCACCTACAACAGCATCATCGCCGCCGTGCAGCGCGCGTCGAAGGAGGTCTGAGCCATGGCCGCCATCGTCAATACTGCCATCGTCAATACCGTCATCGATCCCGCGCGCCGCCGATTTCTCCAGGGCGCGGGCGGGCTGACCTTCTGCATCGTCCTGGATGCCACCGGTGTGCGCCTCATCGGCGACGCCGACGCGCAAAAAGCGCCGGTTGCGCTGAGCGCGTGGGTGCGCATCGCCCCCGAGGGCACCGTGACGATATACACCCCGGGCGCCGAGATGGGGCAGGGTTCGATGACGTCCCTGCCGCTCATCCTTGCCGAGGAAATGGACGCCGACTGGGCCAGGGTGCGACTGGAATGGGCGCCCGCCGAACCCGAAACCTATGGCTACATGAACCCATTCGGCAAGGATCGCCAGATGTGGATAGTCGGCAGCCGCGCGGTGATGCTGTACTTCGACCAGTTGCGCATCGCCGGGGCACAGGTCCGCAAAGTGCTGCTTGCAGGCGCAGCGGAAAAATGGGGGGTCAGCGCCGCGTCGCTCCGGACCCAGCCGGGCTTCGTCGTCAATCCCGCCACCGGCCGCGGCCTGAGCTACGGCGAAATAGCCGCATTCGCGAAAGTGCCGGCCGTGCTGCCGGACGTGGACAAGAGCGAGTTGAAGCCGAAAAGCGCGTTCCGTTACATCGGCAAATCCATTCCGCGCCGCGATATACCGGAAAAGGTAAATGGCAGCGCGCGCTTCGCCATCGACGTCAACCTCCCCGGCATGGTGTACGCGAGCAGCCGTCATTCGCCGGTGCACGGCGGGCAGCCCGACAGCTGGAACGAGGAGCAGGTGAAAGCCATGCCGGGCGTGCTCGGACTGGTGCGGGTGCCCGATGGTGTTGCCGTCGTTGCGGACAGCTTTCCACGGGCCATGGCGGCGCGGCGCGCTCTCGTTGTCAAATGGAAAACCGGCGCCGCCGCGCAAGGCTTCGATTCCGAGCTGGCGCTGAACGAAACCTACGAGAAAATGCACGCCGATCCCACCGCGAAAACGCAGCGACTCGATTCGAAAGGAGACGCCAAGGCGGCGTTCAGCGCGGCGGCAAAAACCTACAAGGCCGAATACCGCAGCGATTTCGGCTATCACGCGCAGATGGAGCCGCTGAACGCGGTGGCGAGGCTGAACGACGCCGGCGACAAGGTCGAAGTGTGGGAGGGCACGCAGGCCCCCGACGACTCGTGCAAGGCGGTGGCCAAGGCACTGGGATTCAGGCTGGATCAGGTAATGCTCAACCAGTGTTACATGGGCGGCGGATTCGGGCGCCGCACCGAAGGGGACTACGCTGCCGAAGCGGCGCTGATTGCGCGCGAGGCGCGCCGGCCGGTCAAACTGGTGTGGACGCGCGAAGAGGACATGGCCCATGGCATGTTCCGCCCGCAGTCCTTTCAGTGCCTGGAGGCGGCCCTGGACAAGGACGGCAAGGTCAACGGCTGGATGCATTGCGTCGTCGGCGACGGTGGTCCGCCGCCCGGTGCCTTCCTCTTCACCGGGATACGCCCGCACTACTACAACATTCCCAACCAGCACATCGAAGCGCGCTTCGTTGCGCACGGCGTGCGCACCAAGCACTGGCGTGCCGTGGGCCATGTGTTCAACGTATTCGCCATTGAATCCTTCGTCGACCAGATGGCAGTGGACCAGGGCATGGATCCGCTAGCGTTCCGCTTCGAGCGCATGTCGATCACGCCGCGCGCGCGCGCGGTGTTCGAGAAGGTGGCGCAGATGTCGGACTGGAAGGCGCCGCGGCCGAAAGGGCGGGCTCTGGGCATTTCCATCAGCGACCGCTCCCGGTCGCTGGGCGCGGGGGTCGCGGAGATATCACTGGACCGCGCCACCGGTAAAATACGCGTGCACAAGACCTGGCTGGCCATCGACGGCGGCACCATCGTCCAGCCGCAGATGGCAAAGAAGAACATCGAGAGCGGCATCGTCTATGGTCTCTCGAGCGTGCTGCACGAACGCGTCACCATCAAGGACGGCGCCGTGCAGCAGAGCAATTTCCACGACTATCACGTGCTGCGGATGTCGGACATGCCGGAAGAAATGAACGTGGCCTTCATCGACAGCGATGCGCCGCCGACGGGCCTGGGCGAAATCGGCAATCCCTGGGTGGCGGCGGCCGTGGCGAATGCGTTCTTCCGCCTCACCGGCAAGCGGCTGCAGCACATGCCCTTCACGCCGGAGCGCGTGCAGGCGCTGTTGAAAGCGTAAGGACTGCGGGAGCGCAAAAGGCAATGACGTTCGTCTGCCGGCTGCAGAGTCGACAGTCATGACACTTTTGCAGAAGCTGCTTCTGGCCTTTTCGGCCATCGCCATCACCGCATCGCTGCTGGAGGGACTCATCCTGTCGCTCAGGCGGCCCGGCACCTATGACTGGAAGGCCACCGGCGCATCGCTGCTGGTGGCCGTCGGGCGTTCGGTCACCGACCAGTTGCTGCCGGTCGCGATCGCAATACCCTTCGGCTACTGGCTGTACGAGCATCGCATGCTCGACGCCGGCATCGATACTTGGTGGGGCATCGCGCTGCTCTTCATCGGACTGGAATTCTGTTACTACTGGTTTCATCGCGCCAGCCACAGGGTGCGCTGGTTCTGGGCGACCCACTCGGTGCACCACTCGCCGAACCAGTTGAACCTCAGCGCCGCTTATCGTCTAGGCTGGACCGGCAAGCTGTCGCTCGCCCTCCTCTTCATGTCGCCGCTCGCGCTGCTCGGCTTCACGCCGCAGACCATCCTGTTTGCCTTCAGCATCAACCTGCTCTACCAGTTCTGGATACACGCCGCGTGGGTGCCGCGGCTGGGTCCGCTGGAATGGATACTCAACACGCCTTCGGCGCACCGCGTGCACCACGCCGCCAACCTCGACTATCTGGATGCCAATTACGGGGGCGTGCTGATCGTATTCGATCGCTTGTTCGGCACCTACATCCCGGAGCGGGCAGACCTGCCCTGCCGTTACGGCCTGGTCAAACCGCTGACGAGCCACAATCCGTTCATGATCGCGTTTCATCACTGGATCGCGCTGGTCGCCGATGTGCGGCGCGCGCGTAGCCTGCGCGAGGCCCTCGGCTATCTGTTCGGCCCGCCAGGGTGGGTACCGGATGGGCCGGGCAGCACCACGGAGGCAATGCGCGAGCAGGCGCGCGGCAGCGTCGGTGCCGGTGCATGAAATACGTGTGACCCGAATCTCTCATTCGTGATGCAAGGTAGCGTGCGCCATGCGCACGCAGCACAACCGATCGTGCGCAAGGCGCACAACCAATCGTGCGCATGGCGCACAACCAATCGTACCCATGGCGCACAACCAATCCGCATGAATCTCTTATTTGCCGAGTCGAAGTAGCGTGCGCCATGCGCACGAGGCAAGTTCGATCATGCGCATGGCGCACGCTACTATCGCTACTATCGTGAAGAGATTCATCGTCATTCGCAATCGCCGGTGGTGGTGATACATTTCCGGCAAGTCGCCGGCAAGTCGCCGGCACTTCGCCGGCAAGCAGCCAGGGTCAACACAAGGTCAACACAGGGTCAACACAGGGTCAACACAGGGTCAACACGGGGTTAACACAAGGACAGGAATTGAACGCACCGGCTCTCTCAATGAAGGATCGTGTCGCCTTCCGCAATGCCAACAAGCTGAAGCTCGGCCTGTTCGGCGCCAATTGTTCGTCGGGACGCTCCGTTACCATGGTGCCCGAGCGCTGGTCCGGCAGTTGGCCGGACAACCTGCGCCTCGCGCAGATGGCCGATGACGCCGGTTTCGAATTCTTCCTGCCGGTGGGGCGCTGGAAAGGCTATGGCGGAGTCACCGATTACCAGGGTTCTACGTTCGAGACGGTCACCTGGGCGACCGGGCTGCTGGCGAAGACCCGGCGCATGACGGTGTTCGGCACGGTGCATGCGCCGCTGATACACCCGGTGATCGCGGCCAAGGAATTCGTCACCGCCGACCATATCGGCGAAGGACGTTTCGGGCTGAATGTGGTGTGCGGCTGGAACGAGGACGAATTCGACATGTTCGGCGTCACCCAGCGCGACCACGAGTCGCGCTACGAATATGCGCAGGAATGGATAGACGCGATCAAGATGATGTGGGGCGACGAGGACGACTTCGATTTCAACGGGCGCTTCATCAAACTGAAGGCGGTGCGCGCGAAGCCCAAACCCTATGGCGGCAGCCGGCCCCTCATTATGAACGCCGGCGCCTCGGCCACCGGCCAGGCGTTCGCGGTGCGCAACTGCGATGCGCTGTTCCGCACGGTCAGGCGCGCCACCGTCGACGATGCGCAGGAACAGAACAGGAAAGCCCGTGACCTGGCGGCGCAAAGCGGCCGCGACATCGACCTCTACACGGTCGGCGTCATCACCTGCCGGCCGACGATGGCAGAGGCCGAAGCCTGGTACCGCCATTGCATCATGGAGAACGTCGACTGGGCGGCGGTGGACCGCATCATGGCCAAGCACGGTGTGTCGGCGAGAACCCATCCCGCCGATGAAGTGAAGAAGATCCGCGACAACTACGCCAACGGGCTGGGTGGCTTCCAGATCGTCGGCGATCCCGACTATGTCGCGCGCGAACTCGCCATCCTGAGCGCCGCCGGGTTCATCGGAGTCAGCGTGTCGTTCATCAACTACATCGATGAACTGCCCTACTTCTGCGACGAGGTGCTGCCGCGGCTGGAGCGGCTGGGGTTACGCGGGCCGCGAGCGGCGGGCACCGGGCGGATCTAGAGCGCGCAGGCGGCGCTATTCCACTCCGGTAACTATACTATTTTTTATACTTCAGTTTGCCGTAGAGCCGCGTACTATGGCGACTTTGCCGGATTAAAGTTATGAATTCAACCTGGCTCTCAGGCGTCAAACAGGCGCCAAACGTCACCTGCCGGCGGCATAGTACGCGTCCCTGCCGGTGACATAGCCGAGCTGCGCCTGGTCCGGGTTGCGGTTCACCAGGCTCCACTGGCGAACGAACATCGGATGACTGAGGCTGCGCACCTCGTGCTGCAGCCGGAACAGTTCCTTGCCGCTGTCCGGATCGACGATGGCTTCGAAGCGGTACTGGTACGGGTCGCTTTCCTCGGTGATCAATCCGCGCTCGTCCAGCCAGTCGTGCGGCCCGGAGAAGTCCGCAACATAGATCGCGATATGGTGGCCGTCGTAGGCCTCGATGGGCTGGTCGGTTTCGCGATAGACGAGGTGCTGGCCGACTCCGACCTTTGCCTTCGCAATCGCCGCTCCATTGGCGGACTCGGTCCAGGCAGGCGTTTTCAGCACGCTGCGGTAAAAGCGCGCAATGCCCTCGGCCGCGTCGCGCGCCACCGGGAACTCAACGTAGGGGATGCCCAGGCGCATCGGCGCAAACTGCGGGCCCGCCTGATGGCTGCGGATGCGATTGCCCCAGGGACAGGTGGCAAGCAGCGTCTCCCCCTCGTCCACCCACGTGAACTTCGTGCCGGCAAGTCGCGGCGCCACGCGCTTCAGGCGCTCGCGCACGTCATCCAGATTCGGCAGCACCAGCGCAATGGTGCCGCGGAACACCTGGGTCGGCAGGCGATTGGGCATGTGAAACTGGTTGCGCCCAGCATTCACCCACATGTTGGCGTCGGTGACGTGCATGTACGGATCGCGCGTCAGGCCATGTCCCTCCACATAGAACAAGGTGGCGAGGCGCTGGTCCGGGATCTGTACGTTGACGTGCTCGAACGAAACGATGTTGCCCTGATCTTCGGCGTGCCTGTCGAATCGGATGGCGTTCATCGCATGCTCCTTTTCAGGGAAGTTTTCAAATTACTTCGCCTCGTTCGTTCCGAGTCTGACGTCCTTCGACAGGCTCAGGACGAACGGGGCGGGTTTGTCTCATGTTACGAAAGTGACGAAAGTGACGAAAACCGACACTGCGGTTCCGCGACCGGTCAGGTCGGAGACTTGACCGGGCGACTCAATCTATTTTAGCGCCGGAACGCTTGATCACCGCCGCCCACTTCGCGGAGTCGGTCCTGATCAGTTCGGCGAATTGCTCCGGCGTGCCGCCTGCGGGTTCGTCGCCTATCAGGGCGAAGCGCTCCCGGAAAACCGGGGAGGCAATGGCCTTGTTCACTGCGTCGTTCAGTTTGTCGAGGATCGGCCGGGGCAACTTCGCCGGACCGATCTCCGGCAAACACCAGCAATGCAGCAGTGAACGGCAACCTGGGCGATCGCCGGTTCATGATGACGCCACTCCGCTCGCAGCACAGGCTCATGGGGCATTCCCTTCTGTTTCCGTCAGCGGCACCTTCCAGGCGTCGTAGCCGTACAGCCAGTCCGGGTTGGACTCGCCCTTCTGCATCCAGGTATTGGCGCTGGAGATCGCCTGTATGCGCGAAGTGCGCGGCTTGCGGTGCCGCTCGTAGAGCGCGAACGCGCCCTCCACGTCGCCCTGCAGCGCGTCCAGGCAGCGCGCCAGCACCGCGGCGTCTTCGATGGAAGTGGCCGCGCCCTGCGCCATGTAAGGCGTCATCGGATGGCAGGCGTCGCCGAGCAGCGCAATTCGTCCGTCGCTCCATCGCGGCAGGGGTTCGCGCTCCAGGATCGCCCACTTGTGGCAGTCGGGGCAGGCGTCCAGCACGGCGCGCACCTCCTCGTGAAATCCCTCGTAGGCCTGCCGCAATTCGCTCACGTCACCCTTCGCCGACCACGATTCGCGCGTCATCCATTCAACCGGTTCCGGCACGCTGGTGACGAAGTAGATCTCGTCGCGGCGCGCGGTCGTGTAGTAAATGACGATGTGGCGGTCCCTGCCCCACCACTTGGTGCGCGAGGGCAGGATTTCCCTGCCGCCCATGAGCGCGGCGGGGAACACCGCGCGATAGGCGACACGGCCGCGGTGCAGCGGCGTGTCGGCGCCGATCAGCAGGTCGCGCACCTGCGAGTGCACGCCATCGGCGCCTATCACCGCGTCGGCGCGCTCGCGCGCGCCGTCGGCGAATGCGAGGATCACCTGTCCGGCCTGCTGTTCCAGTCCCACCAGTCTCTTGTTGAGGTGCACCACGCCCCCGGGGACGGCCTGCGCCAGCGCCTCGTGCAAGGTGGCGCGGTGCATGCAGAGATAGGGCGCGCCGTAGCGGCTCTCCGGCATCGGCAGCTCGTTGGTCACTTCGCCCGTGTCCCAGACGCGGTTCAGATGCGAGTGCGGCGCGAACGCCACCTTGCGCAGTACATCCTCCACGCCGATGCCGCGCAGCACCTTCATCGAATTCGGCATCATCTGTATGCCGGCGCCGATGCGCGCAAAGCGGCTTGCCTGCTCGTAGACCCGCACCTCGGCGCCGATGCGGCGCAAGGTCGCCGCTGCGGCCAGTCCGCCCATGCCGGCGCCGACTATGGCGATCGACAGCCTGTTCTTCAGCACAAGCACGTCCGCTCCGGATCATTCATGCCGCCATCCTCGCAATTCCGTTTTTCCGATTCGGATTTCACGCGGCAAGTCAGTCGAGTTTGAATCCGGTCGCGCGGATGATGGGCGTCCAGCGCGCGATCTCCTCGCCGATGAAGCGCGCCGCTTTTTCAGGACTCGAGTCGGCGACCAGTTCAGCGCCGGCATTTTCCAGGTCGCGGCGGAAGCTGTCGTCGGCTTTGGCCTTGACGGTGGCAAGATGCAGCGCCTCCATCACCGCTTGCGGCGTGCCGGATGGCGCGAGCATGGCATTGAACACCTGCACCCGCAGGCCGGGCATGCCCGATTCCACGGCGGTGGGAATGTCGGGCGCCACGCGCAAGCGCGCCTCGCTGTTGATCGCGAGGATGCGCACCCGGCCGCTGCGATGATGCGCAAGCACAGTCGCGCTCATGATGGGCGTGTACATCGGGATATGGCCGGCGATGAGATCCTGTATGCCCGGTGCCGAACCCTTGTACGGGACGTGCTGTATGTCCAGAGCGCCGCCCTGCGACTTGAACAACTCACCGGTCAGGTTGGTGATGGTGCCCGCGCCGGCCGAACCGTACGCATGTTTGCCCGGGCTCGCCTTCGCCCACGCGATGAGTTCCTGCAGATTGCGCGCGGGCACGGCCGGATTGACCAGAACGGCGGTCGGGGTGACGCTGATGATGCCGATGGGATTGAAGTCCCGCATGGCGTCATAGGGCGGATTGCTCATGGCCGCGGGATTGATAACCTGCGTGGTCGTGGTACCGCTCAGCAAGGTGTAGCCGTCGGCGCGGGCGCGCGCCACTTCGGCGGCGCCCAGCGATCCGCCGGCGCCCGGCTTGTTATCGACGACGATGCTGCCGCCCAGGTGGGACGCCACCCGCTGCGCCCACAGGCGGCCGATGAGATCGGTCTCGCCTCCCGGAGCAAACGGCACGACCAGCCGGATCGGCCTCTCCGGATACCGCGTCTGTGCTGCGGTGCGTGCACTCCATAGCAACGCCGTCGCCATGGCGCAGTTCAGGAATCCGCGCCGCTTCACCCGCCTCCCCCCGTTCGTGCCGGCACCTGCTGCCTCATCGCACCCGATAGCGCGCCACCGCCGCCGGATCGAAACTGAAACCCCAGCCGGGCCGCAACGGCACGATCGCTTCGCCATCGCCATTCAATTCGATCCGTTCCCGGTAGAGCGGTTCGAACCAGGGCATGTACTCCAGATAAATCGCGTTCGGCAACGACGCCAGCAAGGCAAGATTCATCTCGGGAAACAGGTGCGACGAAACCGGCGTGTCGTAGGCCTCGGCCACGTGGGCGGCCTTGAGAAATCCGGTCGGTCCGCCCATGCGCTGCAGGTCCGGCATCAGGATGTCGGCCGAGCGCAATTCCAGCATGCGGTGCATGCCGCGCCAGGTGTATTCCGTTTCGCCGCTGGCAAGCGGCATGGCCAGGGCCGCTGCCACGGCGGCTTCACCGGCATGGTCGAGATAGGCTATGGGTTCTTCGAACCAGGCGAGATTGAATTCCTCCAGCAGGCGCCCGCGCTGTATCGCCTGCGGCACCGTCCAGCGCTGATTGGAGTCGGACATCAGCGCGATGTCGGGACCGATTGCTTCGCGTACGGCACGCGCGCGGGCGGCGTCTTCCTGCGGCGAGCGTCCCAGGCGCATCTTCATGGCGCGGTAACCCTGCTTGACGTAACCGGCAGCGGCCCGCTGCAGTTCGTCCACCGGCATTTCCATCCACAGGCCGCCGCTGTGATAGACGGGCATGGCCTCGCGGCAGGCGCCCAGCAGGCGCGAAACATTCATGTCCGCCGCCTTGCCGCGCAGGTCCCACAAGGCATTGTCGATGCCGGCCATGCCGAAGATGGACACGCCCGAATGGCCGATGAAATTGATGTCGCTCCAGGCGCGGGCGCTGAAGCTGCCACCCAGTTGCGGATCCAGTCCGACTATCAGCGGCTCGAAACTGTGGATCATCTCCCTGATCACCGCGACGCGGCGATTGTTGAGCGTGAAACACAGTCCCTCGCCCACCAGGCCCTGGTCCGTTTCCAGATAGACCAGCACACAGTCCGAGGAGCGCAATGCGAGCGCGCTGCCCTCGCCGATCACGGGCGTAAACGGAATCTGCACGACCTCGGTGCGCAAGCGCGTGATTCTCATGCTGTCATTCCCTCCCCATTCCTTCCCTATTCCGTCTTTTTGCCGGCGGATGGATACCGCGTCATGCCGCGCAGGCACGATGTTCAGAATGGATATAACCGGCGCGGGTTGTCCACGAGGATGCGCTTCAGCGTTGCCGCGCCCGGCACCATGTCGTAGAGCAGGTTCAACAGGTCGGCGTCGTCGGGCAGTGGGTCGCCCGTGTTGCGCGGGTTCTTGTACATCACGTGCGGCCAGTCGGTGCCCCAGATGATGCGCTCGGGCACGCCGGCGATCAGCGCTTTGCCGAAGGGAATGGCATCTGCGTACGATGGCGCGCCCGTTCTGGACCAGCGGTCGCTGTTGGCGATCTTCACCCAGCAGTTCTCGCAACGCTGCAGTTCCAGGAGCGCCCTGAATCCCGGCTGCTCGACGCCCAGCGCCACATCGAGGTGGGCGATGTGGTCGATGATGAACGGCAGCTTTAGCGCCCGGAAAAGCGGCGACAGTTCGATGACGTCCTTGCCCTCGACGTGCAGCAGCAGGTGCCAGCCGAGTCCGGCAATCCGTTCCGCCATCCGGGTGAACGTTTCGATGCCCGGGCGTTTCTTGATGAAATCGGCGAAGTGAAACCGCACGCCGCGCACGCCGGCCTGGTGCAGCCTTTCCAGGTCCGCGTCGGTGGTGCGCTCATCGGTGACGACGATGCCCCGCATGCGCGGATTGGCCTGCAATTCCGCGATGTACGCCGGGTAATCGATGTTCACGGCGCTGCTGAGGATCAGCACACCGTGGTCTATGCCCAGCGCGCGATGCATGGCATCCAGGGCTGACATGGGCGCATCCACGGGCGCATACGCGGCCCTGGAATCGTGCGACTGGCCCGGACCGGGGCCGAACACATGGAAATGCGTGTCGCAGGCGCCCGCAGGCGGCATGAAGCGCGGACGCCCGGCGAGCGTCCGCACCGCTGGCTGGGTGCTCATGAGCCCGTTGCCGAATTTCAGCTAAGGGGAATCAATCGACCGGAAATCATCGACTTCGCCGGATCAGTCGACCTTGATGCCGGCCGCCTTGATTACGGCGCCAAGCTTGTCTGCGTCGGCCTTCTGCCGGGCCGCCAGTTCCGCCGGCGTGCTGCTCACCGCATGCGCCGCCATTCCGCGAACGCGTTCCTGGAAATCGGGCAGGGCCACGGCCTTCTGGATTTCACGCGCAAGCCGGTCGATGATGGCGGGTGGCGTTTTCGCGGGTGCGTACACGCCCCACCAGTTGCTCAATTGCACATTGGGGTAGCCCGCTTCGGTGAAGGTCGGCACGTCGGGGAGGCTGGGATCGCGCTTGAGCCCGGTGACGGCCATCGGCTTGATCTTGCCCGCCTTGATCAGCGGCAGAAACGAAAAGAAATCGGCGATGGCCAGGTCGATATCACCGGCCAGCAACGCCTGGCTGGTCGGTGCGGCGCCCTTGAAGGGTATGAACACCATGTTGATGCCCGTGGTCTGTTTCAGCATTTCAACGACCAGCTGTGCCGAAACCGCCCCCGATCCGTAGTTCAGTTTCCCCGGATTGGCTTTCGCATACGCGACCAGTTCCGGTATCGTCCTGGCGGGGAGTTTGTTGTTTGCCACCATCAGCAGGTCGGTAATGCCCACCAGCGACACCGGTGCAAGATCCTTTACCGGATCGTAGGGCAGGCCGCGCGAGTAGGTGAACGGATTGACCGTGACGGCGATGTCCAGCGTCAGATCGATGGTGTAGCCGTCGGGTGCCGATTTCGCGAGAATGTCGGCCGCTACGATGGTGTCGCTGCCCGGCTTGTTGTCGATGATCACGGGCACCCCCATGCTCTCGCTCATTTTCTGCCCCAGCAACCGTCCCATTACGTCGGTGCCACCGCCGGCCGCGAACGGGATCAGCATGCGTATGGGTTTGCTTGGGTATTGCTGCGCCATGGCGGCGGTAGCGCCGAGTATCAATGTCCCAAGGCTCAGGGCTGCTGCGAACAGTGCCGGGCGGATGTGTGCCTGCGGGTGCTTCATGGATACTCCTCCTTGTGCGATTGCTGTGGCCGGACCGCGTGGCCTGGCGCCGCGTCGGGGACGATCGAAACACCCGATTCGAACGCTACGGCAGCTCGAGTTCCGGTGAGGGATGCAATGCTACCATCAACTATGAACGCGCCGATCTTCCGCACAAGCACGTACAGGCACGTACAGGCCCGTACAGGCCCGTACAGATCCATACAGGCACAGGAGAAGAATCACGCCCGTGCAGCGGCCGACCGCGCTGCAGTGATCCCCGATAATGCACGGAGGCTGTCTGGAGATGCGTGCCGTGCCGCGCCGTGAACGGCTGGCCTTTCAGGAAAGTTGCGACAGCGCGCCGCGAAACAAACAGGGAGACGCATAGCCATGGCAAA
This sequence comes from Betaproteobacteria bacterium, assembly GCA_009693435.1. Next base: position 28,329 of record SHXF01000051.1, read on the forward strand.
AACACAGCGCAGAGTCGTCACCGGTCATGACGCGCAGGGACGGTCCGTGATCGTCATGGACAGTGCCGCGCCCAACTCCCTTCACCTGGCTGAAGCCGGCGGCCTGCAACTCACCGAATTGTGGATGAGTGACGGCGCGCCTGCGGACAACGGCGGCAATCGGGACGCCGCAATCCGCGAACGGCAGCTCGAGCCCGCGGAGAACGGCACCGTGTTCAGGGTCATCGAGTATCCGCCCGACAGCGTCCGCAGAAAATCGCTCGACCCGCAGTCCTACCGCATGATGGGGGCGCCGCACGCGTCCCTGGCCGGACCGAAAAAACATCCCGGCATGCACAAGACCAACACCCTGGATTACGTCATCGTGCTGTCCGGCGAAGTGTATGCCGTGATGGACGAGGGCGAAGTGCTGCTCCAGGCGGGGGACATGCTGATCCAGCGTGGCACCAACCATGCCTGGAGCAATCGCACCGAATCTCCGTGCATCATCGCTTTCGTGCTGGTGTCGGCAAAGCCGCTGGCCTGAGGAGTACCCGACCGGGAAAGCGCGCGCCCCGGATTGAGGGGCGCACGTGCCACGGCTGCAGCGGGGGCCAGGATTCGCAGGCGCTCGCGCGCCAGGAGTCGAAGGCGCTCGCGCGCCTGGGTTCGCAGGCGCCCGCGCCTTATACGCCGAGATTCTTGCGGAAGAACAGGATGGGCTTGCGCAGCAGGTAATAGCCGAGGGAAACCTCCTCTGCGTAGACCTTTGCGCTGCCGCGCAATCCGATGCGCGGGATACGCTCGCCCGGCGCCAGGTCGACTTTCACCACGTACGCAAGGGTCGAATCCGGCATGGTGATGGTTTCATAGCTGGTCTGAACGATCGTCCCTTTCAACGGGTTGAGCGGATCCACGTTGAGGATGACCGTGACTTCCGCCCCGGTTTCCAGCTGCACCGCGTCCTCCGGCGACAGGTAAAGCGTCACTTCAACCAGGGAGGGATCGGCTATGGTCATGATGCGTTCGCCGGGTTGCACCGGCCGGCCGCGCCATTCCTCGGAATCGGAGAAGATCGCGAGGCCGCCCTGGGGAGCGGTAATGCGCTGGCGCTGCAGAAGCTCGGTGAGGAACACGGACTCCGCGGCCTTTTCCCGGGTGCGCGCCTCCAGCACGTTCAGTTCCGCTTTGCTCGCTTCATCGCTGAACGATTTATTGGTGGCGCGCTGCAGATCGGCCTTGGTGATGTCGAGCGCCTTGAGCACCACCGACAGTCGGTTGCGCGTCGAGGTGTCATCGAGCACCACCAGCACTTCATCGGCCTTGACGATCTGATTGGGCTGCACCTTGACCGAGTCCACCACGCCTTCCACGGGCGATGTGATCGGAAAGGGCTTTCTCGGCGTAATTTCAGCAGGTGCAAGCGCGGTCAGCCGGATCGGGATGAAGGACAACATCGCCACCAGGATCACCACTGCCGCGAGCAGGTGCCGCGTCGATTTCTGCTGCAGCCACTTGCGCACGGGACGGTGGTCCTGACGCCACGCCCAAAGGCTGAATCCGGCCGTCGCTCCCATCCACTGGGCGAGCAACACGTCGCGCTCCGCGAAAGGCTCGGAGCGCGTGAAGAGCATGCCGCCAATGACCTCGCCGGCGGGGTTGGTCAGCACGCAATGCAGCAGCTGGTCTTGTACCCAGTCGGCACCGCGCGTGGACAGCGCAGATGGCAGATCGCCAAGAGAGGTAGTCATCGCCCCCGCCTTGGACGATTGCGCGGAGACGAAGTGCGCCAGTGCTGCCTCAAGCCAGTGTGCATACGGAGAATCGGCGGACAATTCCACCAGGCCGGACGCCGCCTCAATGGAAATGCGCGACCGCGCCCCGTACTGCCACAGAATCGCCTGATCGTAATGCAGCACACTGAGGCCGTCGTTGACGGCGACGAAAACCATTTCCCGCAGCGACTTGCCGGATTGCAGCTTGCGCTGGAAATCAAGCAGATCGCCGGCAAGGTTGGTCGCCGGTGCGTCGTCGGCGATCTCAGTCACTGGTTCCGGCGACCAGGGAAAACGGCTGTTCCCACCATTCCGGGCAGGAGCCCCGTGGTCGGCCCTTCGAATTTCGCCTCGAGTTCGAGCGTCTGGCTGACCCCCTCGATGCGCGCATTGAGTTTTGAAATCTGGGCGCGGTAACCCTTCCGGTCGCCACCGTCGGTCTTGAAAATAAGCGGCGTTCCGGGTTTGATCCAGCTCAGCCAGGAAGCAGGGACATACAACTGCGCCTTGAGCGACTCTGGATTCACTATTTCCAGCAATGGCTGCCCGCTCTGCACGCTCTCCGCGAGTTTCACCCGGAGTTTTACCAGGCGGCCGGCAAAGGGCGACAACACTTTGCAGAAGGCGAGCTGCGTTTCCCTCACATTGACCTGGCTCTTCGCCTTGTCGGCGCCCGCTGCTGCGATGGTGACTTCCAGCTCTCCCGCGGCACCCAGAGCCTGCAGGCGCATCTTGGTCAAGTGCGTCTCACGCGCTCCACGATACTCCGCCTCGGCCGATTGCAGTTGCGCGTCCTGCTCTTCGCAATCGAACTCGAGCAACACGGCCCCGACCGCAACGGTTTCGCCAAGCCCGAAATGGACTTTCTTGATCTTCCCCGCCATCTGACTGGATAGGGTGGTTTCATCGCCCGAGCCTATCAGCACAGAAATATCCCGGTCCGAAACCGCAGTCGCCTGATCGAGGAGCGTCCCGATTCGCGCGGAGCTGGTTGCGGGCGGCGCGGTTATGCGTCTGTCGGACTTCGCCGCTGGCAGCTGCGCTTGCGCGACGCCACCCGCGGCGACAATCGCCAGAAAGGCAAAGCAAACCACCCTGTCAGTAGAGATTCGGACGCTCATCGATGGCTATCCTCGATACGTACTGCGAAACGGGCAGAGCGAGTCCTTCGGCAAGGCGCAAATTTACCGGATCGTTGCTCTCGGGGTGGACCGACGGACCGGCCGACGGCGGAACGGCGTTCGAAATACCCGAAGCAAGACGAAGCACCGGGTCTCCCCATGGTATCGCAAGCCCGCGCTGCAGCGGACTGCGCCCCGCCTGCATGCGTCCGAGCGGCGAAACAATGCGGTAAGCCGCGCCTTCGCCCAAGGTGCGCCACTGCGCCACATCCACCGGCTCGCTGAGGGTCGTCTTGAATTCAGAAGAGAATCGAATCTTCTGCGACGGCAGTTCGAGCAACGCCACGCGGATTCGTGCCGACTGCACGCCCTGGGCCGGCGGATTCAGCGTCACCGCGGCATTGGCCTTCAACCGCGCCTCTTGACGCGTTGAACGTCCCGGAGATGCCGTTCGCGTTGGTAAAGGCGAGGATGTCCTGGCCATTGGCATAGTTCCCGGTGATCTGCACCGTGGCACTCGCCAGGTTCGCGCTGTCCACATCGCTCACCGTGAGCGTGCTCGTAATCGCCGTCGCCGCACCGTTCTCCGTATAGGCGAGCGTCGCCCCCTCGATCGTCGCCTCCACCGGCGCATCGTTCACCGCGCTCACGGTGATGGTGCGCGTGGCGATGTTGCTCGCCAGTGCCCCGTCATTCACCGTGAAGCTCGCCGTCCTGAGCGCCGTACTCGGGTTCTCGCTCGCATTGACGTAGGTCACCGAACGCAGCGCCGCCTGGTAGTTCGCCACCGACGCGCTACCGGTCAGGCTCATCGTCCCG
>SHXF01000166.1 GCA_009693435.1 Betaproteobacteria bacterium
TAACTAAACCGCTTCGCGGTAGCGCAGCAGCTTCACTATCTTTCCGATGTGTGTTGATTTCCGTTCCGGATTGACCCGTATTTCCATCCTGCGCTGACCCATTCTTACGTTTAGTATCCCGTGCATCGTCAGTTAGATGTCACGATTCAATGCGGGTCAGGTGTTTGTGGAAAGGCGGGTCAATTCGAGACAACATTCAACAATCGTGGGTACTGGAGGATCGATACTGTTGATACCGAGTGGAAAACTGCCTAAGAGAATGCTCGCCATGTCGTATCACTCCCGTATCACGGTCAGCGCGATCGTGAGTGATCTTACATGATTTCTAGTGATACCGAGTGATACTTACCATTTTTAAGCTATTGAGAATAAAGGCACGTCATTGATTAAATACACTCATCGTCTTTGCGTGGCCCCGATGATGGACTGGACCGATCGGCACTGCCGTTATTTCCTGCGCCAGGTTTCCTCCAGTGCCTTTCTCTATACCGAGATGATCACCACCGGCGCCCTGCTCCACGGCAACGTCGAACGGCACCTCGCTTTCAGCGCCGAAGAACATCCCGTGGCAGCGCAGTTGGGCGGCAGCGAGCCCGATGAGCTGGCGCAATGCGCCGCGCTCGTCGAGCAATATGGTTACGACGAAGTAAACCTCAACATCGGCTGCCCCAGCGAGCGGGTGCAGCGCGGCGCCTTCGGCGCCTGCCTGATGGCCGAGCCGGAACTGGTCGCCGATTGCGTGCGCGCGATGCGGCAAGCGGTCCGGATTCCGGTGACCGTGAAGCATCGAATCGGTCTGAACGCCATGGAAGATTTTCCTTTCGTCGAGAAATTTGTGCAGACGGTTGCCGAGGCAGGTTGCCGAACTTTCATCGTCCATGCCCGCAACGCCGTACTGAAAGGCCTGTCGCCGAAAGAAAACCGCGAGATCCCGCCGCTCAAGTATGAGTATGTCCACCGCTTGAAGAAGAATTTTCCGCAGCTTGAATTCATCCTGAATGGGGGTCTGACGACGCAAGCACAGATTGCGAACCAAGATTCGCTGGTCGATGGCGTGATGCTCGGGCGGGCCGCTTACCACGATCCCTGGGTACTCGCGGAGAGCGGGAATTCACGCCACTCGGTGGCAATAAAAATGCATCGGTATTGCCAACAACAGGTTGCTCGCGGGGCAAGCGTCCGCCACATCGCCCGCCACATGCTCGGCCTCTACCACGGCCACCGCCGTGCCCGGTTGTGGCGCCGCCTGCTGTCGGATTCCGCCCGGCTTGCGCACAACGATCCGGCCTTGCTGCTGGAGGCTTTGGACGCAGTAGAATCCACGTCCTCTCAAGAAAAACCCGACCCGGAGATCCCTCATGAGCGCCGTTCTTAAACCCAGCCTGGCCAAATCCGTTAAAGAGCGCGTCAGCAAGGAAGAGTGGGAGCTGCGCGTCGACCTCGCAGCGGCCTACCAGCTTGCCGTGATCTTCAAGTGGACCGACCTCATCTACACCCATTTCTCGGCGCGCCTGCCCGGCCACGACGAGTTCCTGATCAATCCCTATGGCCTGATGTTCGAGGAGATCACGGCCTCGAACCTGATTCGCATCGACCATCACGGCAAGGTTCTGGATGACCCGCTGGGTCTGGGCTACAACGAGGCCGGCTTCGTGATCCACGGTTGCGTACATGAAGCGCGCCCCGACGCACAGTGCGTGATCCACACCCACGCGCGCGCCGGGGTCGCCGTGTCGGCGATGAAATGCGGCCTGCTGCCTATCAGCCAACACGCCATGCGCATCCAGCGCCAGGTCAGCTACCATGACTATGAAGGCATCGCCCTCGACCTGGACGAGCGCACCCGCATGGCCAAGGACCTGGGTGGGACTTCGAAAGCGATGATCCTGCGCAACCACGGCCTGTTGACGCTGGGCGCATCGGTGCGCGAGGCCTTTGAAGTGATGTACTACCTCGATTGCGCCTGCCAGATCCAAGTGGATGCCATGGCCGGGGGCATCGACAACGTGCAGCAGATGAGCCAGCAGGCGGGCGATGCCGCCGCCGGGCAGTTCGAGCGCCCTGACCGGCCCTCCGCGCACAAGGACTGGCCCGCATTGCTGCGCCTGCTCGAGCGCAAGGGCAGCAACTACGCGAGCTAGCTGCCTCCTTGCAAAGCCGCTGTTGCGGCTCCTTGCTAAGCCGCTGTTGCGGCTCCTTTCCTAGTCGGCAGCTTGAGCACCGTGCCGATGGTCAGGATCGCCGCAACCACCACGGTGTAGAACACCACCCCCGGGCGACCGCCGTCCAGCAGCCAGCCGAAATACACCGGCGTCACCATCGAGCCGGCGTCCAGGCCTGAGTAAACGAAACCGTAGACCTTGCCGGTCGATCCTGGCGGCGTGGTAGCGCGCACGATCAAATCCCTGGAGGGGCCGGTCATGCCGGTGGCAAATCCAGCCGCCGCGCACAGTGCCGGCAGCACTGCCGCTGGGAGCCAGGCGGTGGCGATCAGAAACATGAAACCGGCGCTGACCGCGACGCCGCAGACCGCCACCAAATCGTGGCGCGGAGTGCGCGCCGCGATGAAACCGCCGGTGAGTATCCCCGCTGCGCCACCCAGCAGGTAAGCGGTCAGCGCCGCCGAAGCCAGCGCCACGCTTACGCCGTAAAGCGCCATGCTGGCAACGATGCCGAAATTCTGCATTGCGACAAAGGGGACCGCAACCAGGACGAAGTAGCCGAAGCACATCAGCACCGGCAGCGAGAGCAGAACGCGGATGTCCGCCGCCAGTCCGCCCTCGAGGCCCGGTTTGCGGCGATCGGCGGGCTCAACATGGATCGCCTCACGCAACACCGCCAGCAGCACGATGATGATCGCCCCCAGTAGAGCCGCGCCCAGCAGCGCGCTGCGCCAACCCGCGGTTCCCGCCACCGCGACGGCGTACAGCGGCGCTGCGGCATAGCCCAGGGAGCCGGCGATGCCATGGCCGCTGAAGGCGTAGCCTAGGCGTTGCTTGTCCACGCGCGCATTGAGAATCGAGAAATCGCAGGGGTGGAACACGCTGTTGCCCATGCCACCCACCACCGCTGCCGCCACCAACATGGCATAACTGTGCGCCAGCCCGGCGATCAGCGCACCCAGGGTGCTCAAAATGAGGCCGAAGAACAGCACGCGCCGCGCGCCGTAGCGATCCACCATGAACCCAGCCAGCGTCTGGCACAGACCGCTGACGGTGTAATACAGCGCCACCGTGCCGCCCAGCGCCACGTAGGACACGCCGAGGTCGTCCTTGATCAACGGGAACACCATCGCGGTAACGATCTGGAAGAAATGCGACAAGCCGTGCGCCAGCGCCACCAGGCTGATGGTTTTTACGTCCTGTCTTAATGCTGCGGTCCCGGCAACGTTCACAATATCCTCTTGATAAATCCCACCACGGCTTGCAAAACCTTCTCTGCCTGGTCCTGGTGCGGGGCATGGCCGCAAGCGGGCAACTTCAGCAGCTCGCAGGGTCCACCCACCTGGCGCTGAATGGCGGCAAGTTGCGCCATGCTGCCGTATTCATCGTCCTCGCCCTGGATCGCCAACACCGGGCACTGTATCGTCGGCAAGCAGGCTTCGATGTTCCAGCCCTTGAACGCCGGATCAAGCCAGACGTCATTCCACAGATAAAAACTTTTGTGCACATCCCGATGGTACTTCCCCAGTCGTTGCGGAAGATCGCTGGTTTCGAATCTGTTTTTCACGTTTTTGATGCCGTTCAAGCCATGCTCTTCTACAAACACATGCGGCGCTATTGCCGCAATGCCGCGCACCGGGCGCCCGGCGCCGGCGTAAATCAGCGCGATGGACGCGCCGTCGGAGTGGCCCACCAGTATGGGTTGGTCGATTCTCAGCTGGGCAAGAATTTCCGGAAGAAACTGCAAGGCTTCTTGATGCATGAAATCGATCCCTACCCTGTCCTCGGCGAGAACCTCCGATTCACCGTAGCCGTAACGGTCGTAGACCAGCGCACAGCAACCGCTGGCCTGCGCCACTTGGCGCGGAAAATCGCGCCATTGGCGTATCGAGCCCAGGCCTTCGTGCAGGAATATGAGGGTAGGCAGCGGCGTGGTCGGCCTCGCGTCGGCGCCTTCGATCCAAAGGTACTCCAGCGAACGGCCGGCGGCGCTGATTTGCGGCATGAACCAGATTAGCATGCGCCATGCGCCGTGGTTTCCCGACGATTGCCTGGCTAGTTCTCGCTGCCACCCTGCTGCTATGGTCGGGTAACTGGATCGTCGCGCGCGCCGTGCGCGAGGACATCGCCCCTGGGATGGCGACCGTGGCAAGGCTGCTGATCGTTCTGCTGATACTGCTGCCTTTCTGCCTGCAATCCCTGAAAAAACAACTCCCCGCTCTGCAAAAACAGCACTGGATAATCCTCGCTACGCTAGGCTTCTTCGGCGGTGGGCTACACCTCGGGCTGCAGTGGCTGGGCCTGCACTACACCACGGCCACCAGCGCCATTCTGTATCTCTCGACCTCGCCGCTATTCATCCTGCTACTGGCGCGACCGCTGCTGGGCGAGACCATCGTCCCACGGCAATGGCTGGGCGTGACTATTTCATTGCTGGGAATTTTCCTCATCGCGACCCAGGGACAGATACAAACGCTGTCCTTCAACATCGGCGACCTGATGGCGCTCGCCTCGATGGTGATGTGGGCCGGCTACACGGTTTTCCTGCGCCTGCGGCGCGACACCCTGGAGACGCCGGAATTCCTGGTGGTGATTTGCGTATTTGGCTTGCTCTTCATGCTTCCCTGGTTTACCTATGAAGTGCTCACAGGAGCCAAGACCGAACTCTCAAGCATGGGCGCTTTGGCGGTGCTGTACTCTGCGGTGGGATCCCTGCTGCTGGCCTACGCTGGCTGGAGCTACGTGGTGACGCGCCTGGGCGCCGCGCGCGCCGGCGTCACCCTACACCTGATGCCCGCCATGGGGGTGGGCTTGTCGATCGTTTTCCTCGACGAGTACCCGCGCTGGTACCACGGCGCCGGCATCGCGCTGATCCTGGCCGGCGTAGCGCTGTCCTCGTCCTCGGAACAGAGGAACCCAGGTTCCCCCGTTACCCCCTCCTAGAACTTCATCGGTCGCCAGTAGCCGGTGAGTTCCAGATAACCGCGCCCCACCAGGGTCCGGTCCCGATAAGCCGTGACCGCGCCTTCCCAGTAAATGTTGCCGGTGCTGGCGCGCGCATCGAGTTCCTGATCCTCCAGCAGGGGTTGGAGGTTCAGTGCGTCATGTTGGGTTTTTACCGTGACGGAAACCGGGTATTCAGTGCCGCTCCTCGGAGATTTCCATGTCCTGAGAGGCTCGAAGGACACACCCGGCGGCGCGAACTGCGTATTGCTGTTCTGGTCGCGCATGCGGAAAGCCATCAAGGAAGCACCGCCATCGAGATTGATGCCGCACCAGTCCCAGCCGACGGCCTCCGCCGCCATGATCTGGCTTGACCATTCGTGATCCAGCCAAGCGCTGCCGGTCACGGCTGAACCATTGGCGAGGCCGCGCACCGCGAGATGCGGCCGGCTGTAGTAGTAGCTGGCTTCCTCGGGACGATGGCCCTTGCGACTAAAACCCGCTTCTCCTTGCAGCAGAGGGGCGTTTTTCGCCGTGCATTGAAGCTCCAGAGAAAAATCGCGGGCGTTTATTTTTGCCAGGTAGGTATCGGCAGACAAAGCCAGCGACCAGTCGTCCACCCAGACCTTGGTGGTTGCTTGCCCGCTGCCCGCCAAATCAAGCGTGCTGCGCGCGGCGCGCTGGTCGTGACGCAAGCGGCCGTGGCGCGGATCGGAAATCGCGGCGTGGGCGAAGATCAGTTGCCGTGGCGTGAAAGTGCTGGGGTTGGAAGTTTCAAAATCGGTTCTGGTCCTGAA
>SHXF01000167.1 GCA_009693435.1 Betaproteobacteria bacterium
CTCAGCGCGGGTGCGATCGATGTGAGCGGTGGGACTGCGGCGGCGGCGGTGCAAGGCAACGCGGGGACGGTGCAACTTAAAACCGCGGGCGCCACCGGGGCGATCACGCAGACGGGGGAGACGGCGGCGACGGCGATACTGGCCAAGGGAGGCACGACCGGGGCGCTCTCGGTGGTGAGTGCGACCGGCGATGTGACCCTCACCAACGACAGCAACGATGTGGCGCTGGTGGCGGCGAACATTGCCACGGCGGGCAAGTTCTTCAAGTACACCGATGCCAATGCGCTGAAGATTGACACGGTGACAAAGGTGGGGACGCTGAGCGCGCCCTCGACCGCGGCGGCGCTGCCGGCGGCGGACACGGTGGGCATTACGACTCTCGGTGGGGCGGGTGGAGACATTATCCTGAAAACAGGAGCGGGTACTATGACCGTAAATCAGAACATAACGGCCGGGACGACCGGCAACGTGGCGCTTCGCGCCGCCGGCGCCACCTCCGACATCAACATAAACGGCGCCACCGTTTCCTCCACAACCGGCAGCCTGCAAGCCATCGCCGGTCGCAGCATCTTCACCAATACGGCGACCGGAACGACCAATGAGTTCTCGACTGCTGGAACGCTGCTGCTGGATGCGCAGGATTCCATGGGTCAGTCCACCAACCGCATTGATACCAAGGTTGGCACAGTTGCAGCGCTAAGTGCGGGAATAACCCTGGCTGGAGACGTCTTCATCAATCAGACTGCCGGTGATCTGATTGTGGGAACGGCCACCGGGCTTGACGGACGCGCAAATCTGGGCGGCGTCGTGACCAATAACAACGACATCGCGATTACCACTGCGGCAGGCGCGCTTACGCTTGCACAGAGTGTCAGTACGCAGACTGCGGGAAGCGTCTATCTATCGAGTAGCGCGAACATCAATCAAACCGGGGGGGCCATAACGGCCAACGATCTGGGCGTGCGTGTGGCAACGGGGTTTGACGCCAATCAGGCTGGAAATAACGTCGCCAATCTGGCAGTGCTGTCGACGGGTTCGGGAAACATTGTTTATCGCGATAGCAACGCCGTGGCAGTGGGCACGGTATCAGGACCCGGCGTATTCACATCCGTTACGGGCATAACCACGACGACGGGCGGTGATGTGACCCTCAACCACGATGGACCTTTGACCTTGAACGCGGACATAAAGTCTGCGGGCGCCGTGCTGCAATCAGGCGCATTGGTGAATCTGGTTGGGCCGCGCACCATCACCAGCCAGGGAGCAACTACCCTAACCGGTGTGGTCAACGCAGCCAGTACGACGACCTTGCTGGTCAACGATCTTAATCTTACGGGAACACTTAATTCGACCGGGGCGGTTCAGATAACGCCTATCACCGCCACTCGGGAGATCACTATCGGCGGCGCGGGTGGTTCCAGCCTTGGGATCGATTCAACGGAATTGTCGAAGATTTCCACGGCGGCACCGCTGACCCTGGGGGACGCCAATCATCAGGGTGCGATCACGATATCGAACCCGATCCTCAATCCGTCGACAGCCACCGGGTCCCTGACGATAATCAACAAGGCCGGCGGGATTGCAGTCAATGCGCCTCTTACCTATACGCCGGCCGGTGGTGCCGCGCTGACTCTGACGGCCAACGGCGATGGCACGGCGCCGGTCGGGGGCATCACGGATAACGGTTCAGGATTGCTTACGGCGACAAACCTGATTCTGAACACGGGGAGCGGAATCGGCACGTCGACTGCCAGTCCGTTGCATGTGACCGGCACAAATGTGACCGCGAGCAATACGAGCAGCGGTGGAGTCTATATCGGCCTGCCGACCGGCAATCTGAACCTGGTCAGCCTGTCGAATGTGGGAACAGGAACGGTCTCGCTCACCACTACAGATGGCAACATCACGACCGGTGCGGGTAGTGTGACCACAGCCGGGGCCCTGGAAATGACGGCTAACGCGACCAGTGGTACGCCAAGGACGTTGACTACGGGTACCGGAACGCTCACAGCGAATGGCAATATCGCTTTGCGCGCCGCGGATGACATCACTATAGGCAGCGGCGGCAATGGTACGGTCAGTTCCAACGGTGGCGACATTGTCATCGTTGCCGGCAAGGCGACCGGCATGGATTCCGATAACACGGGCATTCGGGTTCTGACGAGCGGTACCGCAGTGCAGAAACTCAAGCTGTCCGATGGCGCCGCGCTTTCTACGGCAAATGAATCCATTGCCGATCAGGATGGTTCAGTGACGCTTAACGCGCGTGTTATGGCTGGAGCCGGGCGGATTGTGATCAATGCGACCGAGTCGGTGACCCAGGCGGCGACGGGCGTGGCCGCCGGCCTGCAAAACACCGGGGTTCTTGTGGTTCGGACCTATAACGATCACCTGGTTGGCGGCACGGTTACTGACAATCGGGCCATCATCGATCTGCAGAACGATACCAACCCGGCTGCGCCGAGCGCATTGGCGAGGACGGGCAACAATGTGGGCGCGGCGACGCTCGAAGCCAGATTCGCCAACGATACGAATGCGCCTGGCGTCCCCAATGCCACATTTGCCCCGAGCAATATCAATTTCAAGAGTTATTCCGGGATGAACATCCAGGGCATCGGGACGGCTGCCGACTTCGTCGGCATCTCTGCAACGCAAAACGTGGATGTCAATGCGCTCGGCGTCCAGGCCAAGAACCTGAAGTTGATCGCGAGCGCCGGAAACCTGAATGTAAATACGCAAATCAGAAACGACAACATCAATAACGGCAATCAAGGCGGGTCGCTCACATTGCTTGCGGCGGGTGATCTGAATATCAACGATGTGGCCGGTACGAAAGGCGTGAGCATCGGGGAAGAGGTCAGCTTCAACGCGGTCACACGGGAACGGACAGCCAAGTATTTCGATCATGATTTGAAACTCGCCGCCCAGGGCGATATCAACGTAAAAGGTTCGATATATCTCAAGGGAGACCTGACTCTGCGCGCGGATGCATCGCCCGGGGAAATCACCGGCGCCAACGGGGTCAAGCTGGGCGCCAGCAAGGGCAGTGTGAAGTTCGAGGTGCCCGATACGGCGCCGGAGTCGGGGCGCAACTTCGTCGAGGTAAAGGCGACGAATATCCTCATTGGCGGGCGCGACGCGACGAACAAACCTGTTCCCGTGAACAACATTACGCTGTCCGCTGCAAAAGCCACGCAGCCGGCTACCGGCGCGGACCAGCGCAGCGACGTCGTTGTCGAGGCCTCAGGCAATCTGGATGCGTATCTGACAGGCGATATCCTGATTGAAGGGGGCACCACTTCGGCTGTCACCACCGGATCAGGACAGTCGCTGCGCAACTCGGCAACCGCTGCCTTGGTGGGCAACAACGTCTTCATCAAGGGAATGAAAGAAAGCGATCTCATCGGACTGCCTGCGAAAAACACGACAAACTTCATCCTCCAGGGCGGCACGATCAGCGACTTCTCTACGACCGCAGGCGGCATTGCGCTTGCGTCGGCGCCCGCGTTGATTCTGGCCACGCAAAAGAAGGAGATCGACATTGGCGGCAACCTGGAAATCAGGGGTGGTAATACGCCGGTGAAGGGTCAGGTCACAGCCGTGGCGAAGATCGATCCAACGGATCTGACGATCCGGGTTGGCGGTAATCTTGTGTTGATTGGCGGAACCGGCGTAGGCGGGCAGGCGGTTATTTCCAACGATGGCGACATCAACCTGTTCATCGGCGGCGCGGCCCAATTCAACTTTGTCAATCTCGGCAATCGCAAGACGTTGACCGCAGTCGACAGAGGTGGCCTGATCGTGATCGGTGGTCCGGGCAGCGGATTATTCGGCGCCAACGATTTGGGCATCGGTCTGGGCGACCAGATCAAGGTCAGTTTCCTCGGCGGTGGCGTGTTCTCGGTCATTACCGACCTGGGGCGGTCGACAGCTTCCATCAGGGCGAATTCACCGCGTAACTTCGATGAACTCCTCCGCTACATCATCTTCGCGGCGAACGAAGAAACGCGGATCTCCCGAATTCGCGCCGGCGTAGGGGGTGTGGACGACTCCAACCTGCCATCCTGCAACTGACCGGGGGGTATTCCGCAGTGGGTGCGGCAGTCTCGCGTCCGGAATCTGGTACTATTTTCCAATCATGAGCAAACGAGAGCCTTCCGTGATAGGTCCAGCCAACGTTTCCACGCTATTGTTGAAAAACGTGCCGCTGTTCGCGGTACTGCCCGAGTCGCAGTTGTTGCTGCTCACCAGCGAGGTGAGTCGCAAGGCGTTCACGCGCAATTCCACGATCATTTCTGCGGGCGACACGACCGATTCCCTTTACGTTGTCATATCCGGGCGGCTGAAAGTCATGATGAGTGACAACGAGGGACGCGAAGTCATCCTCTCCTTTCTCGGGCCGGGAGAATTCTTTGGCGAAATGGGTTTGCTTGACGACAGCCCACGCTCCGCCACCGTGATCGCGATAGAGCCTTGCGAACTGCTTTTCCTGTCGAAACGCGATTTCAAGCAATGCCTGGAGCAGAATTTCGACATGGCGATGACGCTGATGCGCGGCCTGGTCAAGCGCTTGCGCGACGCGGACCAGAAGATCGGCAGCCTGGCATTGATGGACGTATATGGCCGCGTCGCGCGCCTGCTGCTGGAGATGTCGGACACGGTGGATGGTCATAAAGTTATCGTTAAGAAACTGGCCAAGCAGGATATTGCGAAGATGATAGGCGCCTCGCGCGAGATGGTGAGCAGGGTGATGAAGGACCTGCAGGCCGGTGGGGCGATAGAAGTTCGTGGCGGTTCGATTTACCTGCGTGACAATTTGCTTGCCATTGATTGAATGGCGGTATGACGCAGGTTTTCCGCTGTGGGTAGTCTGAAAGACGGCACATCCTCCATGTTTTGATCGGTTTATGTGTATAAATGCCTAACGGTGAAATGGGCGTTTAGCTAGACTGAACTCTTACAAGGCCAGTTTCAGCCTGACTGGTGGGGTGAAAATCGAGCGAGGGGTACAGTATGAACACCAAGACACAAAGGATGAATGCGTGGTTGAGTCTGGGGCTGGCAACGGTCCTCAGCGTGGCAGCCGGCGCAACGATGGCGGCCGCGGGACAGGTGTCGCAACTGGCGGGCACCCTGTCGGTTCAGAAGGCGGATGGGACGGTCCGTATTCTGTCGCAGAAATCAGAGGTGCAGCCCGGCGATGTGCTGAACACGCAACGGGACAGCTATGCCCAGATCAAATTCGGAGACGGCGCCCAAATCACGCTCAAGCCGAACACCAGCATCAAGCTCGAAACGTTCAATTTCGTTGAAGCGGAACCGGCCAGGGATTCACTGCTGTACAACCTGGTCAAGGGAGGTTTGCGTGCGGTGACCGGCCTGGTGGGCAAGCGCGGCAACCAGGACGCATACAAGCTGGCCACGTCGACCGCTACGATAGGCATTCGTGGCACCACCTTCAGCGTGGATGACTGCACGACCGGCGGATGTGCCAATCTTGAAGAGGCCGTGTACATCTCTGTTACCGACGGGGTGGTTGTGGCTGACGGCGATGGCGCGTCGGCCAGCTTCCGGGCGGGCCAGTTCGGCCTGATTTCCAGCCGTGACCGTCAGCCGCGGTTTCTTGCTTCCGACCCGGGCTTGCAGTTCACGCCGCCTGCCTCTTTCATACAGAGCATAACCGGCGGTTCGGCGGTTGTACCGCTTCCGATTGTCTGGACACGCTTTTGCAACTCAGGCCGCCTTTCGCATGGCGTAAGCCTGGCGGACTTCAAGGGGTGACATGAAGCCCATCTTCTCGAGACGCCAATGGCAATTGTAGCGTTCCTTGAATTCGGCTACGG
>SHXF01000168.1 GCA_009693435.1 Betaproteobacteria bacterium
GCGGCTCGCGCGGTTGAAAATCGCATAGGCGGCATCCGCCACTATGGCCGGTTTGCGGCTCGCCCGCAGGACTTCCTCTGGGAAATTCAGCTCGATCGCAGCGGTGGCGATCGTAGTGCGGGGCCATAGCGAATTGACCGCTACGCCGTGCCGGGCGAACTCGGCTGCCATGCCGAGCGTGCACATGCTCATGCCGTACTTGGACATGGTGTAGGCGGTGTGCTGCTTGAACCACTTGGCATCCATGCTCAACGGCGGCGACAGGTTCAGGATATGCGGGTTGGCCGCCTGCATGAGCTGCGGCAGGCACGCCTGCGAACAGGCGAAGGTGCCGCGCATGTTGACGCCAAACATGAGGTCAAAACGCCGCATCGGCGTCTGCAGCGTGCCGCTCGGCATGATGGCACTCGCATTGTTGACCAGGATATCGATGCCGCCGTAGACCTCTACACTGCGCTCGACCGCCGTGCGCACTGCGCTCTCGTCGCGCACATCCACCTGCAGCGGCAGCGCGCGGCCACCCGCCGCCACAACCTCCGCCGCGACGCTGTGGATAGTTCCGGCCAATTTGGGATGCGGCTCCGTGGTTTTGGCCGCGAGCACGATATTGGCGCCGTCGCGCGCGCACGTAAGCGCAATCTCGCGACCGATGCCGCGGCTCGCGCCGGTGATGAAGATGGTTTTTCCCTTAAGTGTCATACGACGGTGGGGGGATTAAGTGATTGAGTGATTCAGTGCTTTGGCGAGGTGTGGTTCTTTGCTTAATCACTTAATTACTGAATCACTCAATCACTATTCACTCCCCGCGAAAGCGGGGACTTCGCTTTTCGACGAACGCAGTAACGCCCTCGGCCAGATCGGCAGTACCGGCGCAGCGCGCGAACGCCTGCGCCTCGGCGTCGAGCTGCGCTTCCAGCGGCCGTTCGAACGACTGGTTGATCAGCGCTTTGGTTTCGCCATAAGCGTACGTCGGCCCGCTCGCCAGCCGCTGCGTGAGCTTATCCGTTTCGGCAGCGAGCTCGCTCGCGGCAACCACCCGGTTCACCAGTCCCAGCGCAAGAGCGGTATCGGCGTCGAACGGATCCGACAACAAAGTCAGTTCGAGGGCCTTGCGATAACCGACCAAGCGCGGCAGAAACCAGGTACTGCCGCCGTCGGGACTGGCCCCGATTCGGCTGTAGGCAAGCGTAAATTTGGCATCGGCCGCGGCAACCGCGAAATCGGCCGCTGCGAGCAGACTAACACCGGCGCCGGCACACGCGCCGTGCACGCTTGCCACCACCGGCTTGGCGGCACGCCGCAGCGCGAGGATCGCGTAATGCAGCTCGCGCGCGAGTTTTTCTATCATCTGGGGTAGCCGCGCAAGATTGGCGTGGAACAACGCGACGTCGCCGCCGGCGAGGAAAGCCGGACCGTTGCCACGCAGCACGATGGCGCGCACCGTAACGTCATCGCGCGCCTGTTCGCACACCTCGCGCAGGCGGGTAATCATGCCGGCATCGAGCGCATTCATGACCTGGGGCCGATTGAGCGTTATGGTCGCCACGCCTGCGGCGGTCGCATACAAGAGCGTATCGCTCATGGACTCAGCGCTCGCCATGCATTCATGCGCTGGTGCGCAGCGCTTCGTAAGTAACGGCCTGCGTGGACTGGACGATTTCGGATTTGCCGAGGTCCTGCGGAAAGTCATCAACCATGATGACCTTGCGGCGCAGCGTTTTGGCCCGTCCGAGTATCCCGGCCTCGCTTTGCGAAATCACGCCCTTGGCAAGCGCCTGGGCAGCGAGTTCGTCAGCGAACTTGCCCCCGATCGCACCTGCTTTCGCGGCCGCGCGCAGCCTGGCTTCGACTGGTTCCGCCGCAATCACCGCGCGCAGCGCCGACTCGAGCACCGCAAGCGGGGCATTCTCGTCCTGTGGAATGTACACGCCGGCGGTGAGGCGTTCGCGCGCCGGCCCCGGCTCGAGCAGCGCAGCCACCACCTGCCGCCCCAACTCGTCGCGCGGAGGTTTGAACTCGCGTCCATACGGAAAAATCATCTGCCGCAGCATGGCGCAAACGGTGGCGAACGGTATATTTACGAACAATGCGAAAAACGCGTCTTCGATCCGGTAGAACGCATCGCGCACCGACCAGTGCAGCAGCGGCAAGTCTGCCGCCGGCCGCCCGCAATCCTCGTAATGCTTGAGTGCCGCGCTTGCAAGGTACATCTGGCTCAGAATGTCGCCCAGCCGCGCGGACAGACGCTCGCGGCGCTTCAGGGCGCCACCCATGAGCAGCATCGTGACATCCGCCATCAACGCGAATGCGCTCGACAGCCGCGTGAGCTGCTGATAATAGCGCCGTGTATGGCGGTCCCCGGGAACGCTGAGCGAGCGGCCGCGGGTGAACCCGAGCCACAGCGCCCGTCCGAAATTCGAAATCACGAACGCGACGTGTCCGGAAAACGCCGCATCGAAATCGCGCAGCGCTTGCGCCGCGTCGGCTTCCTTGGTTGCCGCAATCTCCTTCAGCACGTACGGGTGGCCGCGGATAGCACCCTGGCCAAATATGATCAGCGAGCGCGTCAGAATGTTGGCGCCTTCGACCGTGATTGCGATCGGCACGCTTTGATACGAGCGCGCGAGATAATTGGCGGGACCCATGCAGATACCCTTGCCGGCATGCACGTCCATCGCATCGTTGATCACCTGCCGCCCGCGCTCGGTCAGGTGGTACTTGACGATCGCGGAGACCACCGAGGGTTTCTCGCCGAGATCGACCGCGCCGGCGGTCATAATGCGCGCTGCATCCATGATGTAAGTGTTGCCGCCAATGCGCGCGATCGCCTCCTCGACGCCCTCGAAGCGGCCGACCGACATCTTGAACTGGGTACGCACGCGGCCGTAGGCGCCGGTGGTCAGCGCGCACAACTTGGCGATGCCGACACCGTTCGCCGGCAGCGAAATCGAGCGCCCGGCGGCGAGGCAGTTCATCAGCATCTTCCAGCCCTGGCCGACGTTTTCAGCGCCGCCGATGATGTAGTCCATCGGAATGAACACGTCTTTTCCCCAGTTGGGGCCGTTCATGAACACGGCGTTCAGCGGCAGATGACGCCGCCCGATATGCACACCCGCGGTCCGGGTCGGGATCAGCGCGAGTGTGATGCCGAGGTCCTCGGTCTGGCCGAGAATGTGATCGGGATCGTAGACTCGGAACGCGAGCCCAAGCAACGTCGCGATCGGCCCCAGCGTGATGTAACGCTTCTCCCACGTGAGCCGCATGCCGAGCACATTCTGCTTACCCTCCCATTCCCCGTTGCAGACGATGCCGAAGTCCGGAATGCCGCCGGCATCCGAACCCGCCTCGGGACTGGTGAGCGCAAAGCACGGTATCTCGAGGCCTTTGGCCAGTCTCGGCAGATAGTGATTCTTCTGCGCGTCGGTGCCGTAGTGCAGCAGCAGCTCCGCCGGCCCGAGCGAGTTGGGCACCATCACCGAAACCGCGGCGGTGCCGCTGCGGGTGGTGAGCTTCATCACCACTTCCGAATGCGCGAGCGCCGAGAAACCGAGTCCTCCGTAACGCTTGGGGATGATCATCCCGAAAAAGCCGTGGTCCTTGATGAACTGCCAGACGCTCGCGGGCAGGTCGTGCAGTTCGTGCGTGATCTGCCAGTCGTCAAGCATCGCGCACAGTTCTTCAACCGGGCCGTCGACGAACGCCTTTTCTTCCGCGGTCAGCGTCGGCTTCGGAAACGCCAACAGCTTGTTCCAGTCGGGATTTCCGCTGAACAGATCGCCATCCCACCATACGGTACCGGCGTCGAGCGCTTCCTGCTCGGTCTGCGACACCTGCGGCAGAATTTTGCGGAATAACGCGAGCAGCGGCGCGCTCAGGACGGCGCGGCGCAGCGGCGACAGATTGAGCAACGGCGCACCGATTACAAACACCGCCCATAGCCCCATGAGCGCGGACTGCGGCAGATCGCCCTGCGCGGTCAATGCGCCAAGACCGACGGCGATGACGGCGGTCCAGCCCAGCGCAGAGTAGCGATGATAGGCACACACCCAAACAGCGGCGAATATCGCCAGAACGATCAGTAGCGCGTTCATCTTCACACCTTTTTTGTCGACGGGCGGGCGTGCTCGCAAAACCGATTGCACAGCAGCTACCAGCATACACGCGCGATACCGGCGTGGCAACCGCGCTGCCCCATTAAGCTACTGAACGCAAGGGTTTTTTATGAATAATCAGTAGCCGGACAATTCGAGCCTGGTCTCTTTGATCGCTGGCGTGACGCGGCGGCCACCAACATGCCGCCGCGCTGTCATATGGTATACTGCACCATATGACACGCAAGGCCAGAAAAGCTGCGTTGCTGCTGCACGAGAAGGTCGTGCTCGCTGACGGCGCCATCGTGGAGCTGGTGATCTGGAAATTGCCGCGCGCCACGGCCGATCGCCCTCACGGCCTGAAATACCGGCTCTACTTCGGGCGCGACGGCAGGTGCCTGGTGCGTTACGACAACGAGTCGGGCAAGAGCGATCACCGGCACCTGAAAGGCCGTGAGGCGCCTTATCAATTTGTATCCGTGGAAAAGCTGCGGCGGGATTTTGAGGCGGATATACGGAAATGCGGAGGCAAAGATGAAAAGAAAGATTGAGGTGACAGTGGGCAGTCTGTCCGGGGCGCTGGATCGATTTGAAAACGCCTGGCGACAAGGCGCAACGGGCCGGAAGCGCGCCGCCGAGGTGCGGCTGACTTTCGAGAATTTACCGGTGCTGCTCAGGAACCTGACGCCCGCGCGCTGGACTCTGCTGGAGCAGCTTCGGCGAGACGGCCCGCTTTCGATCAACGAATTCGCGCGACGGCTTAAACGCAACTATAAGAACGTACATACCGACATCACACGCCTGATCGAGCTCGGGCTCGCCACGCGGCGCACGGACCAGCGGGTCGCGGTAGTCTGGGACATCGTGGCCGCGGAAATGCGACTGGCTGCGTGAAGCACCGCGATCACTCTTCGACCCGAATAATTGTCCGTCCCTCGGACCATCGCTCGATTTATGACTCGAATTACACGCATGAGGTCCCGCTTGTTATTGAGACAGACCTGCACTTTCCCGGCCCCCAAAAGCTCCTCATTAACTTTGATGGAGTCACATTCTTGTGGATAAATGGTGACGTAGACCATTTTCCCCTGATCGTGGTTCCCCTTGCCTCCCAATTGGATTACGTGCGCCGGCTAAATGACGGATACGATGTTCTGGCTCGCGATCGCATTGGATTAGTGAATCGCTTTCTTACTGCTTTGGTCTGTCGGTACCACATCCAAGCCCGCATTCACCGAAGCAGTTACAGAGCAATTGTCGATAAAGGTAAGGGAGAAACACTGGCACTAATTGAAAGAGCGGGGTTGCCATTTGAGGGCGATGTCAACGAAATTGACGTCCGATCTCCGTATTCCGAAGTGCTCCAATTTGCACTGGGGTTATATCGAGAAGGCATCAACTCGATGAGTCGCGAGTTCAAATTCGAAGTGCAACTCTGATTAACAGGTTGGGTGGGCGAGATGCGATAGCATCCGAGCCCCTCGACCGCCAAGTCAAAGTTGCCAAGAATGATCCGTGCTTATCCGGTTATCTCCCAGACCCACTACCGGTAGTATG
>SHXF01000169.1 GCA_009693435.1 Betaproteobacteria bacterium
GCGGTCCATCAATTGGGCAATGTCGCTTCGGTCATGTCCGGCCTTGGAAAGGATCGCAATCTGGTACCGTTCGTCTTGGGTGAGGTGTGTGTAGTTCATTCTTGGCAACTTTGACTTGGTGGTCGAGGGGCTCGGATGCTATCGCACCTTGCCACCCAACCTGTTAATCAGAGTTGCACTTCGAATTTGAACTCGCGAGAATATTGATATCGCTTTCGACAGATTTTGGAACGGGAATACGATTGCGAAAAATGCAGTTTTACGCGTGATGGACAGAACGTGAAGCGACTTCCGAGACGCGGTGTGACCCTGTCCCTGCTCACCCTGGCCATGCTGGCCGTGCTGACAGGGCTGTCGGGATTCGCGCTCGCCCAGTCCTTTCCACAACGCGCCGTGCGCATCATTGTTCCCTTCCCGCCCGGCGGTGGCCAGGACGTGGTGGCGCGCACCATCGCCAAGTACCTGTCGGAGAACTGGGGACAAGCCGTGACGGTCGACAACCGGGCTGGCGGCAAGACCTTGATCGGCGCCGAACAAGCAGCGCGTGCTGCAGCTGATGGCCACACGATGATCATGGTGAGTGTGGAAGTTCTTATCAATACCGGGCTGCTTGCGCCGTCATCGGTCAATATGCAGCGCGACCTCGCTTCGGTCATCCTGTGCTCGACCGGAGTCAATGTGGTGGCTGTTGGCGCCGGCTCGCGCTTGCGCAGTGTCAAGGACATCATCGCCCAGGCACGCGCCACGCCGGGCAAGCTCAGTTATGGTTCGGCCGGTGTGGGCAGCACGGGTCACATGGCCGGCGAGCAGCTGATGCTGATTGCCGGGATTTCGCTGCTGCATGTGCCCTACAAGGGGACAACAACGTCTCTCACCGATGCCATGAGTGGCCAGATCGACATGCTGATCGCCGGCGCGCCTCCGCTGCTGACCCTGTTTCAGTCCGGCAAGCTGCGCGCCATTGCCGTCGGTAGTCGCAAGCGCTTCCCGCTTCTGCCGGAGGTGCCCACTGTAGATGAATCCGGGCTTGCCGGTTTCGAGATGTCCACCTTCGCCGGGTTGATGGCGCCGGCCAAAACGCCGCCTGCCATCATCAACCGGCTGAACAAGGATATCGGCGTCGTGCTGGAGAAAAAGGAAGTCATCGACCTGATGCTCTCTGGCGGAACGGTCGCTATCGGCGGTAGCCCCGAAGACATGACTTCATTTATCCAGGAACGCGGCGCCACGCTGAAGCGCCTGATCGAAGTGGCGAAAATTTCCATTGACTGATGACAGAGTCTGTACAGGTCATGACTGAACAACAATCTGTCTGGGACATACCATGCGCTACCTGAGGCATTTCACCGCCGGTATTTCCGGTTTTTGCCTGTCGGCGTCGCTCTTCGGGCTTGCGCTCAGTGTTGTGCATCCAATTAAGGCTGCCTATGCGCAGGGCGATTCGGGCAAACTCATGCGCATCGTTTCCCCCTATGCGCCTGGTGGCGGGACCGATGTACTGGCGCGCGCGTTGGGTCCCCGGCTCACCGAGCGCTACAGCCAGCAGGTCATTGTAGAAAACCGCGCCGGCGCCAGCGGTACGATCGGCGCGGGATTCGTGGCCAAGTCACCGGCCGACGGCAACACCATCCTGCTCACGTCCACTGGCCATGCCGCGGTGCCCAGCCTGTTCAACAATCTGCTCTATGACCATGTGCGCGATCTTGCGCCGGTATCGCAGCTGGCCTCCGGCGCCATGGTGCTGGTGGTGCATCCGTCGGTGCCGGCGCAGTCGGTCAGGGAACTCATTGCGCTGGCCAAGGCGCGTCCCGGCGAACTCAATGTCGGGTCCAGCGGCAACGGCTCTTTTTCACATCTGACGGCTGAACTGTTCAGCCTCAGCAGTGGTGTGAAGTTCACGCACATCCCGTACAAGGGGGCGGGCGCCGCACTGGTCGATGTGCAGGGCGGTCGGGTGCCGGTGTATTTCATGAATCTGCTGTCAAGCGTGCCTCTGGTGAAGTCCGGCAAGCTGCGGGCGCTGGGTGTATCCAGTACCCAGCGCTCGTCAATCTCACCTGATCTTCCGACCATTGCCGAATCCGGCCTCGCCGATTTCGAGATGACCAATTGGTATGCGGTGCTGGTGGCAGCCGGAACCCCGCGCGAAATTGTGGCGAGATTGCAGCAGGAGGTGACGCGTATCATGAACACTGCGGAATTAAAGGAGCGACTGATGACTGAAGGTCTGACCGTGGTAGGCAGCACGCCGGCACAGTTCGGCGAATTCCTCGTGCGCGAGATCAGCAAGAACGCGCGCATCATCAAGGCGGCCGGCATCACCCAGGCATCATGACGATGCCCGTGACGCGTCCATTGGCGCACTATGTCGTCAGCACGCGCCTGGAAGACCTGCCGGATTCGGTTCATCACGAAGGCACGCGCGCTTTTGTCAACTGGCTGGGTTGCGTGCTGGGCGGCAGCGGTGAAGAGGTGGTCAAGCGTGCGCTTGAGGTGTACGGCGATTTTTCCGGACCGGCTCAATCGACTGTGATCGGTCGCGGGCTCAAAGTGGATGCGCCGACCGCGGCATTGCTCAACACCATGAGCAATTTCGCGCATGGCTATAACGACACGCATCTGGCGACTGTCGCTCATCCCATGGGGGCGCCGGGTTCGGCGCTGTTTGCGCAGGCCGAGCGCCAGAAGGTGAGCGGTCCGGAGTTCATGCGCGCCATGATTCTGGGCGTGGAAGTAGCCTGCCGCATCGCCAACATGGTTTTTGCTCCACCAGCACGGGCGCATGTGGGCCTGTCTTCACATGGCGTGACCGATGGCATCGCGGCGGCCGTCTCCACCGGCTGTCTGCTTGGACTGAATGAGGATCAGATGGTATGGGCGCTCGGGCTCGCCTGCGTACAGGCGTCGGGCCTGCGCTCGACTTTCGGCACCATGGGCACCAAGCTGATTGCGGGTCATGCCGCGCGCTGCGGCATGATGGCCGCGTTTCTCGCCGCGCGCGGCTACACCTGTTCAGAGACGCCGATCGAGGATGCCAAGGGTTATGCCGCGGTATTTTCCCAGGCACCCAATCTCGCGGCGGCGACCGATCGACTTGGCGAGCAATTCGAGATACTGAAGGTCGCCTACAAGCCGTTTCCGTGCGGCGTGGTCATCCATCCGGCCATTGATGCCTGTCTGACGGTGGCGGATCAGCCCGGCTTTTCGGTTGGCGCCATTGAGCGCGTCGAGCTTCGCGTGCATCCCATGACGCTGCAGTTATGCAACCGGCCCGAGCCGCGCGACAGCATTCAGGCGCTGACCAGCGCGCAGCACTGGATCGCCGCGGCATTGCTGCATCGCGCCGCCGGACTGAAGCAGGGGACACTTGAATGTGTGCGTGATCCTGCCATGGCCTCATTGCGCGCCCGTGTCAAGCTGACGCCGGACGAGGCGCTGGAAGGTAGTGCCGCGGTCGCGGTCGTCACGCTACAGGATGGCCGGCAGCTGAATGCCTCTGTTAGGCAGTCGCAAGGCAGCCTGGAGCGCCCGATGACCGATGCCGAGTTGAGCGACAAATTCCGGAACCAGGCCACGCTGGTGCTTCCGGCAGACAAAGCCGAGGCCTTGCTGGAGGAGTCGTGGCGGCTGCCTGAACTGACCGATGTCGGATCGATGGCGAAGCGGTACTTTCTCCCCGGCAAGAGGTAAAGTGTCACGGCAGTCCGGGGTCACCAAGGCACGAATTATTCAATCGACCCGAGAGGGAAATCATAAAGACATCTGCTGCCGCAGTTTTTTTTTCGCTGTCGTTCACGGTGCTCCTGGCGTGCTTGCATGGTGATGCGCTGGCGCAAAGCGCGGCAGCCTACCCATCGCGGCCGGTGACCATCATCAGTCCGAATGCGCCCGGTGGGTTGCTTGAAATGGACGGACGCTTCTGGAGCCAGAAGCTGAGTGAGTCGCTGGGCAAACCCTTCGTGCTTGATTTCAGGGCGGGCGGCACCGGCACCATCGGCACCAACTTCGTGGCCAAGGCCGCCCCTGACGGGCACACGCTGCTGGTCATGAGCGCCGCATTCACGGTCTCGGCGGTCATGCTGAAAGATCTGCCCTACGACCCGATCAAGGACTTTGCACCGGTTTCGATGACGCTGACCCGGCCGGCGCTGCTGATCGCGACGGCCTCTCATCCGTTCAACAACTATGACGAGTACATTGCCTTTGCGCGGAACAATCCCGGCAAGCTCAACTTCGGCACCACCGGAGCCGGCGGCATCCATCATATCGTGGGTTCCTGGCCGCACGGCGCCACCAACACCAAAGTCACCTTCATCCATTACAAGGGCACGGGCCCGCAGACCGTGGACCTGCTCGCGGGCCGCGGGCACGTGGCGGTGGCCAGCATTGCGGTGGCCATGTCCAACCTGAAAGCGGGAAAAACGAAAGCGATTGCCATGCTCAGTTCCGAGCGCTCGCCGCTTATGCCCGGCCTGAAGACAGTGGCCGAGCAAGGCATACCGGGCTACGACTATTCAACGTGGAGCGGTTTTCTCACGGCGGAGGCCGTGCCCCCGGCCATCGTCAACAAGCTCGGTGCCGAGTTCGGCCGCTACGCGAAGGACCCCATAGTCATCAAGCAGTTCGCCGTTAACGGAACGGTGCCGATCGGCAGCACGCCGGTGGAGTTCCGCCAGCACCTGGTCGCCGAAATCAGCCGCTACCGCAGGATAGCTTAGGAAAACAACATCAAGGCCGAGGACGAGTAGGAAAAGATGAAAATTCCGGCAGCCACAGCGCCAATTGCACTGCTTTTTTTCGTGCTGTTCGCAGGTGTTCCATCAGGCGTACTTGCGCAAGGCGCGGTGGCTTCGTATCCGTCGCGGCCGGTGACGGTCATCAGCCCGAACTCCCCAGGCTCATCCCTGGACAAGGATGGACGGTTCTGGACGCAGAAGCTCAGCGAGTCGCTGGGCAAGCCCTTTGTGCTTGACTTCAAGGCCGGGGGCGCCGGGACCATTGGCACCAACTACGTGGCCAATGCCGCGCCCGATGGGCACACGCTGCTCATCATGACCGCGGCGTTCACGGTCGGCGCCGCCATGCAGAAGGACTTGCCCTACGATTCGGTCAAGGACTTTGCGCCGGTATCGCTGACGCATCTTCGGCCGGCGATGCTGTTCGTAACGCCCTCGCTGCCGGTAACGACTTACCCCGAATACATTGCCTACGCGAGGGACAATCCGGGCAAAGTCAACTTCGGTACTGCCGGTAGCGGCGGCATACAACACATGGTTGGCGCCTGGATGCACACCCCCACCCACACGAAAGTCACATTCATCCATTACAAGGGGATGGGCCCGCAGATCGTCGACCTTCTGGCGGGGAGGACGCATGTATCGATCTCCAGTATCGCAGTGGGCATGCCCAATCTGAAATCGGGAAAGATGCGTGCGATTGCCATCCTCAGCGCTGATTGTTCGCCGCTGTTGCCGGGCATGAAAACGGTGGCCGAGCAGGGCATTCCCGGGTTTGATTATTCGGCCTAGGGCGGTTTTCTCACCGTCGCCGCCGTGCCGACCGCCATCATCGCCAGGCTTGCCGCCGAATTCGCGCATCACGCAAAGGATCCTGAACTCAT
>SHXF01000170.1 GCA_009693435.1 Betaproteobacteria bacterium
GCCAAATCATCCATATCCATCAACGTTAACGGAATGCTGGATCGCTCCGCTTCATATTGCGCGTCCTTGGTAAAGCCTCCGGTGCTTACGTACAGCCCTTTATCATCCTTGTGCCGCCCGCCGAGAAAACTTCGGATTTCGGTTGAGCCAATCGCCCCCTTGCGATGCTTAACTTCCACAACGATCCTGGGCGACTCAAATCCGAAGCCATCCGGCGACGCAACGATATCCTTCCCTCGATCAGCACCCGGAGGCGAAACCCGCGTTTTGTACCCCATGGCCCGCAGCAGACCGGCAATCAGTCTTTGCATCTGCTCCCAATCCAGCTTGGAAAGCCGATCCTTGATGAATTCGTGCGAGCGCGCCTGAACATCCTTCAGCACTGCCGTTTCACCACTTACCTGCTCAGGTTCCGATTCAGGAGGTACCGCCGGTCCGGTAAGTTGCGCCTCTATTTCTGCCGCCGCCGTATCTGGCACCCGAAACAATGTCGAAATTGCGCCCAGTGAATTACGCGTCCCTGCAGAAAGTTCGTCGCGCGCCACTTCGCGTTGCTCCCACTTCACGGAACGAAACGTTTGCAACCCCTCAATTGGGCCAGGCTCGTATTTCGGATGACCGGTGATAGTGCCCACGAGATAGCGTCTGACGCCGGGATTATAAGAAACTACCCGATCATCTACCGCGAGTTCGCG
Source organism: Betaproteobacteria bacterium (assembly GCA_009693435.1). The sequence goes on from SHXF01000170.1 coordinate 696, forward strand.
GAGAAAACGAATAATCTGGCTCGCAGACACGAGATTTTGTGTGGACGAGTTGTCGGGACTTTCCTTCGCTATCTGCTCTTGAATGGCGTCACGGTTCGCAAACTTGGTCCAATCGGTATGGTTATCCGACCAGCCAATGGCGACAACCCCTTTAGCGCGAAAGTTTTCAATGGCGTAGGCCGCTTCGCCTGCTCGCACCATCCACATGGTCTTTTCAGACATTGCTCACCTCCTTATGCTCTCCAAATTCCACCGCAATCAACCGGTACAGCTTCAGCGGCGCGTCCAGATTAGCACGATCTCCTGCGCAATCACGTCCGGCGGTGGCAGGTTGTCTGAATTCGTGAGGTTTTCGTCACTCAGATAGAAGCTATCGAAGCTGGCGGATTGGTAGAATGGCCTTCGCAACCTCACATTCAGGGGCCTTCAATTGAACAACCCGCTATTCGCCGCGGCAAACATCGCCGCGCTCGTATTGATTCCCGGCGTGGCGCTGGCACAGGCAAAGCTGGATGCTCAAGGTTACCCCAACCGCCCCATCCGCATCGTCGTGCCGGGTACCGCGGGCAGTGCCAATGATTTCACCGCGCGTGCGATTTCGCAGCGCCTCACCGATGCGTGGGGGCAGCAGATCGTCATCGACAACCGCGCCGGCGCGGGCGGCGTGATCGCGCATGAGATCGTGGCGAAAGCCAACCCTGATGGCTACACGCTGATTTTTTCGACCTCCGCCGGGCTGGTGATTAATCCGCTGCTGTTCAAGACGCCGTATGACCCGTTCCGCGATTTTGCGCCGGTGTCGCTGGGCTCGATCAATCCGCAAATGTTGTTTGCGCATCCTGCCGTTGCCGCGAACAACGTTGCCGAGCTGATTACACTGGCGCGCGCGAAACCGGGCGCGTTGAATTGCGCCTCGGCGGGCACCGGCACACCGAATCATCTGGGCTGCGAGTTGCTCAAGTCACTCGGCGGCATCAATTTTGTGCACGTGCCGTACAAGGGCTCCGGCGGCGGGGTAACCGATGTGGTCGGCGGGCAAATGCATTTCATGTTCAACAGTATTCCCGCCGTGCTGCCGCTGGTAAAAGCGGGAAAGCTCAAGGCTTTGGGTGTGGGTGGACCCAAGCGCTCCCCGGTAGCGCCGGAGGTGCCGGCCATCGCCGAGACCCTGCCCGGCTTCGAGGTGGTGAACTGGTATGCGATGCTGGCCCCGGCCGGCACAGCCGCGCCCATCATCAACAAAATTAACAGCACGATGGTGAAAATGATCGCCGATCCGCCGTTCGCGCAGCGCCTGCTTGAAATGGGGTCAGAGCCGCTGTCGAGTACGCCTGCCGGGTTGGCGGCGCATATGCGCAAGGAGTCCGATCGCTGGAGTAAAGTGATTAAGTCAGCGGGCATCAAAATCGAGCGATAACCGCCATGCAAACCCAGGGCGCCTACGACTACATCATCATCGGCGCCGGCTCCGCCGGCTGCGTGCTGGCGAACCGGCTGTCCGCCGACCCGAATGTCTCCGTGCTGCTGCTCGAAGCCGGCGGCAAAGACAACTGGCACTGGATCCACATCCCTGTCGGTTACCTGTATTGCATCGGCAATCCGCGCACCGACTGGTGTTACAAAACCGTGCCGGAAGCGGGTCTGAACGGCCGCGCGATCAATTATCCGCGCGGGCGCGTGCTCGGCGGCAGTTCGTCGATCAACGCCATGCTGTATCTGCGCGGGCAGGCGCGTGACTATGACGAATGGGCGCAGGTGACGGGGGACTCCGGTTGGGCGTGGCAAAACGTGTTGCCGACCTTCATGCGGGTTGAAGACCACTGGAAAGGCCCTGACGAAAAGCATGGTGAAGGCGGCGAGCTGCATGTGGATACGCCGCGCACCAGTTGGGAAATTCTGGATGCGTTTCGTGACGCCGCTGTCGAGAACGGCGTTCCGCTCACCGACGATTTTAATCGTGGCGACAATGAAGGCATATCGCGCTTCGAGGTGACACAGAAAGACGGCATGCGGTTGAGCACGGCGAAAGCTTTTCTGCGCCCGGCGCTGGAACGCCCGAATCTCACTGTGATCACCAAAGCACTGGTGCACAAACTGCGGCTCGACGGCCGCCGTGTGCTGGGCGTCGAATTTAGCCGCGGGCGCGAAGTATCGTTTGCCGCAGCGCGACGCGAAACCATTTTATCCGCAGGCGCCATCGGCAGCCCGCAGATACTGCAACTCTCCGGCATCGGGCCTGCTGCTTTGCTGCAAAAGCACGGCATACCACTGGTGCATGAACTGCCGGTGGGCGAAAACCTGCAGGACCATTTGCAACTGCGGCTGGCCTACAAAATTCAGGGCGCGCTGACGCTCAACACCATGCTCGATTCATGGTGGTACAAGATGAAAATCGCCCTCGAATACGCGCTGCACCGCACCGGCCCCATGACCATGCCGCCGTCGCAGACCGGCGCCTTCGTGAAATCCGATCCGGCGCAACGCACCGCGAATCTTGAATACCACATACAGCCGATTACACTGGATCGCTTCGGCGCGCCGCCGCACAAGTTCCCGGCGTTCACCGCCAGCGTGTGCAATCTGCGCCCGACTTCGCGCGGGCACGTGAGCATTACCTCAGCTGATCCGCGTGCGTATCCAGCGATTACACCCAACTATTTATCCACCGATGAAGACCGCAAAGTCGCCATCGCCGCCATACGCCTCACCCGCCGCATTGTCACCGAAAGCGCGGCGCTGAGAAAATACCAGCCCGAAGAATTCATGCCCGGCCCCGCGTTCCAGAGCGACGACGAACTGGTCAAAGCCGCCGGTGACATCGGCACCACGATTTTTCATCCGGTGGGCACCTGCAGGATGGGACGCGCGAACGATCCCGGTGCCGTGGTCGATACTGAATTTCGTGTGCGCGGCATCGAGCGGCTGCGCGTGATCGACGCCTCGATTATGCCGACGATTACCTCCGGCAACACCAACGCGCCGACCATCATGATTGCCGAGCGCGCAAGCGAAATTGTCAGGCGCACATCCGCCTAAGAGCGCATTTCAGAATGAAACCCATGGGTTTCATTCTGAAATGCGCTCTAGCTCTGCAGCATATGCAACGCATCGAGCTGCAGCATCAGCGCCAGCTCATCACCGAAATACCAGCCTGAGCGCCATTTGCCATCCTGAAATTTCAGGATACCGATTTCCTCGGCTTCAATGCGCCGGCCGCTCGGCTCTACGCCATAAAGTTTCCCGGTTTGGGTGCCGGCAATCTTGAAGCGCATCCACACCGTTTCACCTTCGGCAATAAAGCCGTCGATCAGATCGCGGCGATCCGGCAGCGCGCGCGTCGGTGTTTCCGCGGCAACGCCCTTGGCCACACCATAATTACGCATATGCTGAAAGCCCTGCCGTCGCTGCTGGTAATCCGCCGCGCGATCAGCGGCGGGCGGCGCCGCGCCCTTGGAGCGCGCCACCATCAGGCGGTTACGATCTTCGCGTGTCGAAAGCGCGCCGGCCTGCAGGCGTTTCAGCACCGCGTCGGGATCTTCGCCCGCACCGATAACCGGCGGCACCATGCGCTTGCCATCACGGCGCGCAGGCAGTGTTGCGCCCAGCTGTTTGAGCAGCCCGGCTTCGTCCGCCATAAACCAGGCTTCGGCGATCTGGTTGTTGGCGATGCGCAATATCGCAGCCTCGTACACGTCGATCGTTTTGCCGGTGGGCGCGATCCCGAACAGATTACCCTGATGCGTGCCCGTCAGCCGGAACAACAAGCCCACGCGGTCGCCTTCTGCAATCACCTCTTCAATCACATCCACGCGGTCGGGAATCGCAGCGCGCAAAAAAGCGCCGCTGCCGGGAAACCCCTGACCCGCGGCATTGGCGGCCAGGTGGCGCATGCCGCCACGCACGCGCTGGTAGTTGGGAGCGAGAACTTCCTTCATCACCGCGTCCTGATCCGCTGCGCCCTGCGCTTTCTTGAAGCGCAGCGCCAGCGCCTTGTTGCGCTCGAGCACTGGATTGTCCTGCGCCGGCGCCCAGCCGCCCTGCGCGGCGTGCAATACAAACCCTGCCCCCACTGCGCTTTTGACGAACCCGCGTCGTGTCATGCTCATAACGCCTCTAGGTCAAACGGCGGGTTAGGCGCGCCCTTTGCGCCGTAACCCGCCGCATCAAGTCCGGGGTAACCCGGCGCATTCACACCGGCATCGTCGCCACAACCGAGGCCCGCTGCCGCACCCGCTCATACCACTGCGCCAACTGCGGACGCGACTCCCGCCAGTTCTCGTCAACAAAACGAAAATCCAGATAGCCCAGCACGCACACCGCACCGATCTGGCCGATGCCAAAGCGTGCGCCCCACGACGGCGCTTCAGCGGCCAGTGCATCGAGCCCGTTGCGAACCTTGATGAACTGGCCTTTCACCCAGCCATCCCAGCGGTATTCCTGTAGCCGCACAAACGTTTCGTAGCGGGTCAGCACCGCAGCATCGAGTACTCCGTCGCACAGCGACTGCAAGCGCAGCGCAGGCTGTCGAGGTATTCGCAGATCACCGATGAGTCATACAACACCTTGCCGTCATCGGTTTGCAGCGCGGGGACTTTTATCAAGGGATTGTGCACGGCAAGATCGGCGTTGGGGCTGACCGGCGACACCATGACGGCGATTTCCTCGATACGCGCTAATTGTCCGGTCTCGCGCGCGACGATGCGCACCTTGCGTGCGAAGGGTGATGCGGGGTTATGCCATAGACGCATGTCACACTCCTTTATTCTTTTGGTTCGTCAGCAGAATCTGTGGGTGAGTTTTGGCTCGGGTAGTTTCCCAAGTACATGATTAAGCATATGTTCTGCCATTTTGAATGTCCGAAAACTGCAGGTTCTTCTGATCGTGACTTTAGCCTTGTTGTTCAACCCTTCGAA
>SHXF01000052.1 GCA_009693435.1 Betaproteobacteria bacterium
GAACTTATCAGGAGCGACTGTGGAATTTTGATTCCGAGCAATTTGGCGGCTTTCATGTTTATGATCAGTTCGAAAGTCGTCGGCTGCTCAACCGGCAAATCGGCAGGCCTGGCGCCCTTGAGAATTTTGTCGACAAATACTGCGGCGCGGCGAAATAACGCGGGAAAATTCACGCCGTAAGACATCAGACCGCCGTTTTCGGCAAGCGCGCCGAATCCGATTGCAGGCAGGCGATGCTTGGCCACAAGGCTTCCTGCTGCTTTGGCATTGGCGATGATCATCGGATCGTCGATGATCGCGACCGCTTCAACACCGCGTTTTTTCATTTCGGAAAAGGCGTTACTGAATTCGCCTGGACTACGCACGTCGAATGATTGCAGTTCCAATTTTAATGACCTGGCCGTTACTTGCATGGATTGAAGAGCAGTTTCGTTCGAAGCATTATCCGAATTAAAGAGGACGGCGACTCGCCGGATTCGCGGCAGACCCTCCTTAAGCAACTCAAGCTGTTTCCCACTGAGTTCGGGGTAGAGGTAGCTCGTTCCGGTAATGTTCCCGCCCGGTCGCGCGAGACTGGCGATGAGGCCCGTGCCTACAGCGTCACCGCTGACGGCCATTACAATTGGAAGCGTAGTTGTTTGCTTGGCCACGCGGGTTCCCGGCGTGCCGTGGGTCACGATGAGATCAACTTTCAGCGCGACCAGATCGGTTACCAGCTCGCGAAGGCGGTCATAGTTGTCCTCCGCCCAGCGGTAGTCGATGATGAGATTCCTGCCCTCGACATAGCCGAGATCGCGCAGTCCCGCACGCAATCCGTCCACCCGGGTCGCAGTGCCGGCAGCAGTGGCGGAACCGAGAAACCCGATTCTGTGCATCCGTGGGGTTGGCTGCTGAGCGAAAGACCCGAATGGCGCGGTGAGCGCACCGGCGCCAAGTGCCATGACCAGTTTGCGGCGTTTGTTCATTCCCCTCCCAAGGCAGGAGGCCATTATGCTTGATTGTTTCAGGGGGAATGGGGCAGCCAGTGTCTGCCATGGAGCGGGAGTGCTGGTGACCGCTTCGGGTCGCTATGTAGATGCTTACATGGCGACCCGGAGCGGACGGTCAGCTTCCCGGAAATCAGTCTGGCGAGGGTAGACTGACCTGCAATTGGATCCCAGTTCGATCCGAACCCGTAGAGCGTGACCTCGGAAAACTGCGGTCAAGGCTGGAATCTTGTCGAAAAACTTTATAGTACGAATTGTGTAGTGTTCTTGAAGCGATATAAGCCGCTGCATGTGTTCACTTGTATTTTCGCCTCGTCGGCGGAATCTATGGGTGGTTTCCGGATTTTTGTAGGGAATCACCTCGGCTCGAAAGTTATCCACGGGGGTGCCGCCCGCCCCTCTTAGGCTGATTCCCATCGTTCGGGGAAGCGGGTCTCGTTCGAACTGAGACCGGGGGGTTACGGGGGGACGCGATCACTGGGGGCGGGTCTGACCGGAATGGGTTACTGATCAAAGCCGGTCACGGAGCGAGGCAATTATTGGACTTGAAAGGCCGGTTTCGACCCGGAGAGACAGTAGCGGTGTCCGGAAATCGGAAATTCAACGTCTGCGATGAACGGGCACAAAAAAACGGGCATGAGTCCGCTTGAGAGCGATACGTTCCATTGCGCGGTTATGCGTCAGTTCGAGGACGCGACAGGCTCCAGCTTGAATACTCTCGCAAGCCTTGATGCAGATGGAACGTCCCTTCTGCGTAAGGCCTCTCGAACATCATCGAGCCGGCATGCGTCAGCCACCGTGAGGTAGGGAGACCAACCGGTGTCGTCTTCCAGAAGTTCAACATCCACTTCAGCGACGTAGCTACCTTCGTGAATGTACTTGGTCCGCTTGCGAGTGCTCATTGATTTTGGCCTGCTGAATACTGCTGAGGACGTCCTTCACAGGGATCCGATCGTCCGATAACTCGTCGTAACCGTGCTCTGAAATTCTTACTTCGCCGGCGGTAACCAGCCGGCGTACGGACTCAAGGGTTTCGCTCATTCAATCTGTGCCCGTACGGTCGATCACTGACGCCCAACTCTTTGGCACGGTAGTTGATCGGGTCGGCTCCCGTGTTGCGCAGGTATGCCACTTGAGCCTGGAACTGTGCAATTCGGTCCAGGGTGACTCCCGCGTCACTTGGTCGCTGCCACCTTCCTGATTTCCTCGCGCAGGTCCGCCAGCGCGCGCGCGCCGTCGACGCCCTTGGCCTTGGCGGCGGTGTACCAGGCGGTCTCCATGCCCTGGACCTTGGCGCGAACTGCATCGATCATCGCCTTGTCGGCGGCGATGAATTCGGCGTTGTTTGCCTTGAGCGCGGCGAGGCCGCTTGCGTCCGCGTCGTTCCAGTTCCGTCCGGCGACGCGCGCGAGTTTTTCGCCGGATTGCGCATCGATGACCGCCTTGTCCTGCGCGGAGAGCTTGGCGTAGGCGGCCGGGTTCATGAAGATCGCGAACGATGTGTTGTACAGGCCGCCGGGCAGATAGGTGTGATACTTGATCAGCTTTTCGAGCTTGAACGCGGACATCGCCTCCGCCGAGGAAAACGCGCCATCGGCGATGCCGTTGCTCAGGATTTCATAGGTCTCCGAGGCGGGCCTCAGCAGCACGTTGATATCCAGTTCCTTCGCCAGGTCGGTGACGATGCCGCCGCCGATGCGGATTTTCAGACCCTTGAAATCCGCGACCGCGCGGATCGCCTTCTTGGTGGTGAAGATTCCGCCAGGCCCGTGCGCGAATACGGCGAGTACCTTCACGCCCTTGTGCTCGTCGGCCTTGGCCATGTGCCGTTCATGGATCCGCTGGTAGGCGATGGAGTTGATTTCGGAGGTATCGCCGAGAAAGGGAAATTCCGCCACGCGCGTAAGCAGAAAGCGCCCCGGCGTATAGCCGTCCACCGTCCAGGACACATCGGCGAGGCCGTCGCGGATCGCATCGAAAGTGCCCGGCGGCGAGGTCACGGCCTTGGCGAGCAGCGTGTGCTTGATGCGTCCGCCGGATGCCTTCTCCACCTCCGCGGCCCACTCCATGATCGAGCGCGTCACCGTGTGGTTATGCGGCAGCCAGGACGAAATCGTGAGCGTGGTCTGCGCCACGGCGGGTGCGGCGGCAAAGGCACAGGCGGCGGCTAGCGCCGCCAACGGGATTCGGGGTGTGCGCATGATATTTTCCTCGATGACGTGTGGATGCTTGTGGCCGGGCCAGGGATCGATTCCCGGGGCGGTGCGCAAAACAGCAGCTATCGCATGGTGCAAGCAGGCCCGGGGCAAGTCAAGGTTCGATGCGGGCCATTATTACCGCACAGCGCAGCCGTAGGGCGTAGCCGTAGGGCGTAACTTCGGCGCGCCGAATACTGGTGGTTTTCCCGCGATCATGGCGCGATGAATCCGCGCCGTACGATGGTGGTGCTGCATGGGTCCTGAAGGCTGCGATTCAAACGGATATGCCGTCAGCCGCCGTATTGAACGAGGACGGGAGGGCAGTCATGACGGAATCAATGAACTTCCCACATCGGTTTGAATCTCACTCCGCCAAAGCAGGCTTGTCCGCCAGCGGGTATGCTGCGCGCATAGCCACCCGCACGGAGGTCCGACATGTTCCATCGCCTGCACCACATTGCCTATCGCTGCAAGGATGCGCAGCGCACCGTCGATTTCTACACAAAAGTCATCGGCCTGGAGTACTCTGCGGGCATGCTCCCGCCCGAAGGAAACCGGCACTGGCATTACAAGATCCATGCGGAGTCGATACACATTTTTTTCAAGCTCCTGGATGGCAGCTTCCTCGCCTTTTTTGAAGTGGCCAATTTCCCGGAGGAAACGCCCGATACTGCGACGCCGATCTGGATCAAGCACATTGCCTTCGAGGTGCCCGGCATGGAGTACCTGGTCGCGGCGAAGAAGCGCCTGCAGGACCACGGCGTCGATGTCCGCGGCCCGCAGGACCATTACATCTGCCATTCCGTCTACTTCGAAGACCCCGACGGCCACCGCCTCGAGATGGCGTCGCGCAGCGATGTTCCGGGCATGTGGGAAAAGCTGGCCGACAAGGCCCCGGCCAACCTCGCCGAGTGGAACGAACGCAAGCGGCGCTGGGCGGCCGAAAAGTCTGCCGTGGGGGAAGCTTCGAAAGAGCACGCTCCGGCGTAGGGGTCGAGGACTGCCAGAATGAAATCGGTGCTGATCCGGTTCGCGCTCGGTGTTGCAGGATCATTCCTGGCAAGCATCGCCATCGCCCAGGGATTCCCGGGCAAGCCGATACGCGTCATCCTGATCTTCACGCCGGGCAGCCTGAGCGATGTGCTGGTGCGCCTCGCCACGGACAAGGCCGCTGCGGCGCTGGGTCAGCCGATTATCATCGAACACAAACCCGGCGCCGGCGGCAACCTGGCGGCCGATTTCGTCGCCAAGGCGCCCGCCGACGGACATACCTTGTTGTTCGGCGCCACGCCGCTTGCGATAAACGCCTCGCTGTACAGGAAACTTCCTTACGATGCGATCAGGGACTTTGCGCCAATCACGCTGGTTGCCAGTGGTCCGCTGGTGATGTTCGTGAATGCCGATCTCCCGGCAAAGAATGTGGGGGATTTCATAGCCCATGCGAAAACGCGGCCGAACGCGTTGAACTATGCATCGGTCGGCGTCGGCTCGGCGACGCATCTCGGCGTGGTGTTGTTCAGCCGGGCTTCCGGCATCGAATTGACGCACGTCCCCTACAAGGGCATCGCGCAGATCCTGCCGGACATGGTCTCGGGCCAGGTCCATCTGACCTTTAATGCCATCGGCCCCGCCACGCAGTTCGTCCAGGCGGGCAAGTTGCGGATGCTGGCCGTTACCAGCCCCAGGCGTCTGCCGCACTATCCCGATCTTCCGTCGGTGGCGGAAACCCTGCCCGGATTCGACGTGTCCGGCTGGTATGGCTTCTTTGCGCCGGCCGCGACACCGCGCGAGGTGCTCGTCCGGCTGAATACCGAGTTCGTCAAAACCTTGTCCGCTGCGGACGTCCCCGAGCGTGTCGGCAGGATCGGACTCTTTCCTCACCCGCAATCCCTGGAGGAAGCGGCGCTTTTCCTGCCGCGCGAGGTGGAAAAATGGGGACAGGCGGTGCGGGCATCGGGCGCAACGGCCGACTAGAAATTGCAGGACGCAGACAACGATGCCGCGAGAGGCGAACATTCTCACCCGGCATGCCGTGACCCGCCGCGGTGTCCGCAATCCATCCATATCGAATGCTGATTGAGGGAGACCGCCATAAACTGCCGCGCAGCACGCAGCACCCTCGCATGGGCGACCTTGTGTCTCATCACGCAGCTGACGGGCTGCGGCGCCATGCATCGCAATACCGTGATTTCAGCACTGCCCACCTACGAGGCGACGCAGCGCGCCTGGCCTACGCTCAATCCCGCCGAAGGCCGGATCATCGTCTACTGGCCGCGGTTGCCGGTCGGCGGTCTCGGCTTTGGCCCGCAGGTCGCGTCCACCGGCGCCCGGGTCGGCCAGCAGGGCGCCGGCGGAAGTGTCGGAGTCAACTTCCTCGAGATGGGTGGCGGCACCCTCGGTTCGCTTTATCTGGATGCCGCTGAAGAAGTCCGCATCAGCGACGAAACGTTCCTGTTCGCCGATCTTTACCCCGGCCTGCACAAGGTCGAATTCAAGGTGTCGCCGACGAGTTCGAGGCGGGCGGCATCCTTTGAAATCCGGCGGGGCGCCTACACCTACGTGCGCTTCGAATCGAACCAGTTTACCGATACGGCGCCGGTGATCGTAGACGAGGCTGTCGCGCTCAGAGAACTCGCGCAATTGCGCTACTTCGGCAGGCAGGCGTTTCCCTTCAATCGCCGGCCGCCGCCGCCGGAGAAAAAACCCTGAGCCTTGCCGGCCCCTGTTTGCGTTGCGGAAAATGAAGGCGAGCATGTGCGTCGGCTTTTGGAGCAGGACACTTTGACGAAAACCAGTTTGCAGGCCGGGGCGGTCGCGAGCCGCTCCGGGGACTACACCGGCATACTCCCGAGCCAGAGAATCAGGGAGATGCTCAATCTCGGCGAGATCAAGCCGCTGATGAGGCCGATCGATGACGACCAGGTCCAGCCGGCCAGCATCGATCTGCGCCTCGGTGATTGGGCCTATCCGGTGGTCACCAGCTTTCTTCCCGGCAAGGGCGTGAAAGTGCTCGAAAAAATGAGGCAGCTGGACGAGCGCTTCGACGATTTCAAGATCGATCTCAGCAATGGCGCCGTTCTTGAAAAGGGGCGGATCTATGTCATCCCGCTGCTGGAGGCCATTAACCTGCGCAGCGACGTCGCCGCTTTTGCCAATCCGAAAAGTTCAACCGGCCGGCTGGATATCCTGACCCGCCTGATTGCCGATGGCGCCACCATTTTCGACGAGGTCGGCGAGGGCTACAAGGGCGAGCTCTATATCGAAGTCGCGCCGCGAACGTTCAGCATCGTCGTCAGAACGGGAACCCGGCTGAACCAGTTGCGGTTCAGCCGCACGCGGGGGGAAGAGCCGAAATCCATCTCGCTCAAAGACTGGAAAGCGCTCATCCGCGAAGGGCAGATCGTGGACTTTCGCGGGCAGGAGAAAAAATCGATCAAGACGGGCGTGTTGCCGTTCACGGTCGACCTGAAAGGCTCGGGCGTGGGAAACAACCTGATCGGCTATCGGGCGAAGAAGCACGCCGGGAGAATCGATCTGGAGAAACGCGATTACGACCCGCGCGATTTCTGGGATCCCATTGTGTTTCACAAGGCGGCTTCGCTGATACTGGACCCGGACGAGTTCTATATCCTGATGACGAAAGAGGCGATCGCGGTGCCGCCGGACTATGCGGCGGAGATGTTGCCCTACGACACCCGCGCCGGTGAATTTCGCGTCCACTACGCCGGCTTCTTCGATCCGGGATTCGGCTGGAACGCCGCGACAAACAAGGCGGGCAGCAGCAGGGGCGTGCTGGAAGTGCGGTCCCACGAAGTCCCGTTTCTGCTGGAGCACGGGCAGACCGTCGGCTGGCTGCGCTACGAGCGCATGGCAGCGCGGCCCGAACTTCTCTACGGTCAGGACAGCCACTCCAACTACCAGGGGCAGAGCCTCAAACTGGCCAAGCAGTTCAGGCAGTAGCGCGCACGGTTTTACTGCTGCCGCCGCTGTCAATCACGCTGTCGATCACGCTGTCGATCACGCCGTCGATCACTATGTCACCGGCGTTGTTGCGAGGGACCTCACTCCGCTTGTATGCCGGCGGCCTTCACCAGCTTCCCGCGCTGCTCGAAACTGTTTTTCTGCAGGGTGCCGAACTGCTCCGCCGAGCCGCCGATGACGGCCAATCCGGCGGGTTCGAACCGCGCGCGCACATCGGCTGCATTCAGCGCTCGCACCATTTCGGCATTGAGCCGGGCGACGATGGGCTGCGGCAATCCCGCTGGTCCAAAAAATCCCAGCCACGACGACATTTCGAATCCGGGTATCGATTCCCCGACGGTCGGCACGTCCGGCAGCGGCGCATAGCGATTGGTTTCCACCATGCCGAGTATCCTGACCTTGCCCGAGCGAATGTGCTGGGCCACCGCCGACAGGCTGGAGAACACCATGGGGATCTGTCCGCCGAGCAGGTCGGTCAGCGCCGGCCCGCCGCCCTTGTAAGGCACGTGCGTCAGCTCGACCCCGGTGAGCATGCCGAGCAGCGCGCCGGAGAGATGGTGCGGCGAGCCGTTGCCCGGCGTGCCGTAGGCGAGCTTGCCGGGATTACGCTTGCCGTACTCGACCAGCTCTTTGACCGAATTCGCCGGCACCGCCGGATTCACCACCAGCGCGATGATGTTCTGTACCGCCGCCGTGATCGGCGTGAAGTCATTGAGCGGGTGGTAGGGAAGACCCTTGAACACGTAGTAATTCGTGCAGTGGGTCGCGTCGGTGCCGATCGTCAGCGTGTAGCCGTCGGGCGCGGATTTGGCGACGAAGTCGGTGCCTATGGTGCCGCCGGCGCCGCCGCGGTTCTCCACCACCACCGGCTGGCCCATGCTGTCTGAGAGCTTCTGGCCCACTGCGCGCGCGATCATGTCGGCCGATGCACCCGGCGGATAGGCCACCACGATCTTGATAGGCTTGTTCGGGTAGGCGGATTGTGCCGCTGCGGGGTGCGGAACGAGCGAGAGCGCGCTCAAGGCCAGGACTGCGATAGGCAGGACGTTCATTGACTTTCTCCGGTAGTCGGCACCTGCAGCATCGCCGGGTTGCTCTGAATTCGTGAAATATTACAAAGAATTTTTCAGAATACTCGCCATTTGGCGGTATTCCGCAGACAGTTGACGATGAAAAATAATATAAACAGCAGGATCAATCGGGGCACGCGGGGCACACTGCCCCAAGTCGCGCACCGCCGTCCTGCGTCCGGCATAGAATCTGCGGAGGCTTGCCGCGTCGGCATTGCCGCGACAATCCCGCCGCGACAATCTCGCCGCGACAATCCCGCCGCGTCAATACCGCCGCGTCGATACCGCCGCGTCGATACCGCCGCGTCGATACCGCCGCGTCGACACCGCCGCGTCAATACTGCCGCGTCAATACTGATTGCCCGCGCAACGCGCAACATACCTGAAAGGAACAACGATATGAACAAGCCGAGTGAAGATGTGGCCGTATCCGCCTTGCTGGGCCCTACGCCCTGGGGCGCGAACTATGTTGACATCGACAACATGGCGTGGGAGTCGGCCGGCCTGCCGGGTGCGGTGAAAAAAGTGCTGTACTCCGATCCCGAAAAGGGTATCTCGACGGTGCTGTTCCGCATGCCGCCCGGCGGGGTGATCCCGTTTCACGAGCATCCCGAGCTGGAGCAGACCTATATCCTGGAGGGCCGGCTGGTCGATCATCTGGGCGAATGCAAGGCGGGTAATTTCGTCTGGCGCTCTCCGGGCAGCCGCCACACCGCGACCTGCCCCGACGGCGCAATGTTCCTCGTATTTTTCTCCAAGCCGCCGAAGATGCTGCCGACGCCGCCGCAATAGTCGCAGGCCTAAATCGCGCGCCGCGATAAAGGTGGCAAAGTGGCAAAGGGTGGCAAAGGTGGCAATGGGGCCAGGCTCGTTGATTTCGTACTTATGTCGTGGGCCTGGCCTTGAGCGGCAGCGGGACGCGCCGGCTCCGCGGCGCCGGTCCGGCGCCGGGATCAGGATCGATCGCGCATTGCGCGACGAAAATTGCCGACTGTTTCCACCACATCGTAGGGAATGACGCCGCGGCTTTTGCTGTCCTGCATCAGGCGCCGGTCGCTGTCGTCGACCTTTGCCACCACCACCCACGGCCCCGGCTCGGCGAAGGCGCGCTGCAAGGCGCGGTCCGCCTCGTCTTTCGTGGTCACGGTCAACGCCTGTGCCGCCGGCACGCCGCAGGCGCGGGCAACCGCGGCGATGTCGGTGCCGTGACCCGCTCCAGTTTTTACCGTGCCTGCGCCCGCGCTCGCGTACACGCCGTTGTCGACGATCAGCACCACCAGGTTCTGCGGCTGATAGCGGCCGATAGTGCTCAGCACGCATAGCGCTGCGATGATGGAACCGTCACCCTCCAGGCCGACGACACGCTGATCCGGCCTCGCCAGCGCAAGGCCGAGCGCCATCGACGTCGCGTAACCCATGTCCATCTGGTAGATGCTTGCCGGCTGGTGGCCGGTGGACCAGAGCAGCCGCGAGATGGTGCCCGGACCGGAAATCGCCGCCGCGTCGCCGCGGTACCGGGCCAGCGCTTCTATCACCTCCTGGCGGGTCATTGCAGCGCCTCGTTGAACAGATAGCTGGCAAACAGCAGTCCGACGATGGTCTTCTGGCCGCGCACTGTGACCAGCGCCTGTTCGACGGTGCTGCGGATGCGGGCGGGATCCTGGATGATGACATGGGGAATATCCATGCCTTTGAGCATGCCTTCGGCGGCGATGCAGCCGGCGGCGTGGTAGTCGTAGGGTTCACCCAGCGCCCGGCTGTGCGAGGCCATGAGCAGCATCGGCGTGCGTTGCAGCATGCATCGCGCCAGCGCGAGGCCCGAGTAACCGATGCCCGAGCCTTCCATGATCACCACCGGCAGTTTGCCGCCGAGATACGCACCGGCCGCCATGGCGATGCCCTCGTCTTCGCGCGCGCAGACGAAGGTCTGCATGCCGGGATCCTCCTCGAGCAGGGGCATCACCCTGAACAGCACGCTGTCGGGCAGGTGGACCACGAAATCCGCGCCGCCTGTTTTCAGTCCCGCATAGAGGGCAGTAACCGCCGGGTTGCCGCGCGCGGCTGCATCCGGCTGCTTGTCATCAACCATGTTTTCGCTTCCTTTCCATTGGTTCAATACCGTCTTCCCAGGACACCCGTTACCAGCGCGGTGGCGAGCAGCACTGTGAGGCCGCCGATGGCGATGCCGGCGCCGAACGGCTCACCGAGCAGCGCCACGCCGTAGAAGGTGCCAAACAAAGGCATGAGATAGGTGACGGTCAGGCTGCGCGTCGGTCCGACTCGCGCCACCATGCGGTAGTAAATCAGGTAGCCGATGCCGCTGCAGCCGATGCCGAGGGCGGCGATGGCGCCGGCGGCGGCGGCACTGAGATTGGCCCATTGCGGCATGGGGCCCACCGCGGGCAGAAGAACGAAGGCCGCGACCAGCATGCTGCCGGCGGTGAGCACGCTCGAATCCATGTTCTTTCCGTAGCGGCGCATCGCCACGCCGCCCAGGGCGTAGCAGAATGCGGACATCAGGCTCATCAGCACTGCGAGCGCCACATCGGCGCTCAGTTGCAGCGGACCCAGCCCGACGATGAGGCTCACGCCGACCACACCCAGCACCAGCCCGAGGAGTTTCCATCTGTCGACCGCCTCGGAGCCGTTCGCCATGGCGAGCAACAGTACGAACATCGGCGTGGAGGTATTCAGCATCACCATGTAGGAAGCCGGCAGGTGCTTGCTCGCGTGGGAATACAGCAGCCAGGGAAACGAGGCATTGAGCACGCCGACGATCAGGTAGGGCCACCAGCGTTGGCGCAGCAGCAACGGCAGGCGCATCACCGCAGTGTAGGCGATCACCGTGAGCGCGGCCAGGCCGGTGCGCAGAAACGCGATCCAGCCCGGATCGACCACAGGCGAGGCGATGCGCAGGAAAATGAAGGCGGCACCCCACAGTGCGGACAGGAGCAGCAGCCAGATGACATCGGATGGGCGCATGAAAAAAACACGCATGATATGCCAGATGCGCGCCGCGACTCTGCCGAGGATGCGATTCAAGCCGATGTGGAAAGTTCATTGATTCCGTCATGACTACCTTCTCGTCTTGGTTCAATACGGCAGCTAACGGCATATCAGTGTGAATCGGACCCGAGCACCACCCTCGTAGGGCGCGGATTCATCGCGCCATGGTCGCGAGAAGCCCGCCGGTATTCGGCGTGCTGAAGCTGCGCCCTACGCCGGTTTGCCGCCACCCTCAAGAGCGGCCATATCATCAGCTGCAAAACCGGATATTTCTATTGACTCCCGACAGATCGGGACAGCGCGGTTGTCACGTATGTGGATCAATGCTATGGTCGATCAAGCACGTTCCAGCGGCACTGGCGCGACGGAAAACCGGCAAGAGTCGGTTGTGCCTGAAGGCGAGGACGGACCATGCCGATGGGTGTGCGGGTTGCACCAGTTGTTCCCCGCAGAACGCGAAAGGACGAGGTTGATTCCAGTCGACTACCTCATAGTGAACGGTACTGTCGTCACCATGAACGCATCCAGGGCGATCGTGCTGAACGGTGCGCTGGCCGTATCGGGGCGCAACATCGTGGACGTGGGCAAGAGCGATGTACTGCGCGCCCGCTACCAGGCAGGCGAAGTGGTGGACGCCGGCGGTATGCTGGTGACCCCCGGATTCATCGATGGCCACAATCATCCCGGGCACTACCTGACCAAAGGCCTGCTCGATGACATCGCGACGCCGCGCCGCTGGGCGACGAGGCTGTACCCGTTCGACGTGTCGGTAAACGCCGAGCAGACTTATTGGGGATCGATCGCGACTTTCGCGGAAATGATCAAGAGCGGCACCACCTGCTTTGCCGATCCGGGCAGTTACCAGCCCGAGGCCACCATCAAGGCCGCGCTGGACATAGGCATACGCGGCTGCGTGACGCGCTCGACGCGGGACATCTCCGATCCCATCCGGCCTACTCCGGACGATCTGAACGTTTCTCCCCAGTCAGCCGTGGCGCGCCTGAACGAACTGCATTCTCAGTGGAATGGCGCCGGTGGCGACCGCATCCGCGTCTGGTACGGATTGCGAACTTCGATGAACGTGAGCGACGAGTTGTGTCGCCTGGTCAAACGCGCGGCTGACGAGCGCGGCAGCGGCATACACGTGCACCTTGCTGTCAACCCGATGGAGACGGCGGAAGTCGAGAAGCGCTTCGGCATGCGCCCGATGGAACGCTTCAGGCGGTTGGGGCTGATCGATGCGAACCTGTACACCGTGCACATGGGCGCAATCAACGACGACGAAGTCGAACTGGTGGCGCGCAGCGGAACGAAAGTATGCCATTGCGCTTCCGCCAGCATGTTCGGCGCCTTCGGCTGCATCACCCATGGAAAATTCGTCGAACTCGCCGAGGCGGGGGCGACGCTGTCTCTGGGAACGGACGCGGCCGCGATCAGCCGGTTTCTCGATCTGGTGCGGGAAATGTATGTCGTCGCCTGCGCGCACAAGGACGTGAACATCGATGCCGAAGTGATGGGCGCGCACAAGGCATTCGAAATGGCGACCATAGAAGGCGCGAAAGCCCTGCTGTGGGACCGTGAAATCGGTTCGCTCGAATCGGGCAAGCGCGCCGACCTCGTGCTGATCCGCACCGACGGTCTCGAATGGTATCCGAGACCTCTGCTGAACCCGGTGGCCAACCTGGTCTATTCCTCGAGCGGCGAGGCCGTTGACTCGGTAATGGTGGATGGCCGTTTCGTGATGCGGCAGAGGAAGCTCTTGACCCTGGACGAAGCGGAGCTGAAGACGAAGATCGTGGCGCACGCCGCGGCGGCTGCCCGGGCGGCGAACATACCGGAAGAGCAGCGTTGGCCGGTGCACTGAAAACGCAGGGGAAAACGCAATGAGCGTGATGCAAAACTACAGGCTTGGCATAGATATCGGCGGAACATTTACTGATTTCTGCCTGATGAACGAGACGACTGGCGTGCTGACTTCGGTCAAGGTGCCGTCGACGCCCAGCCATCCGACCAGAAGCGTAGTCGAGGGCATACGGATCTTCTCCGAGCGCTACGGCATACCAGCGTCGGCAATCGGCTACTTCGTGCACGGCACGACCATAGCGGTGAATACGGTCATCGAGCGCAAGGGCGCGCGCAGCGGGCTGGTCGTCACGAAAGGCTTCCGCGATGTGCTGAACCTGGGGCGCTCGAGGCTGCCCGATATCTTCGATTTTTCGACCGAGAAGCCCGAACCGCTGATTGCGAGGCGGGATGTGCGTGAAATCGATGAGCGGATGCTGAAAAGCGGCACGGTTTACCGGCCCTTGCCGGAGGAGGCACTGGTACGCGCGGTGCAGGAACTCGTCGATGACGGCGTCGAGGCGCTGACCATTTCATTCCTGCACTCCTATCGCAATTCCGCCCACGAACTCAGGGCCAAGGAACTGGTGCGCAGTCACTTTCCCGCACTGTACGTTTCCGTGTCATCGGAAATCTGGCCGCAGATCCGCGAGTACGAACGCACTCTGGTAACAGCCATCAATACCTATGTCGGTCGGAAAATGGATGCTTACTTCGGTTCGCTGGAGAAGGAAGTCGCCGCGGCCGGCGTGTCGGCGAAACTGCTCTCGACCAAGTCGAATGGCGGAATCATGACGGCTCTGAGCGCGCGACAGGTACCTGTGGAAACGCTGACCTCCGGCCCGGCTTCGGGCGTTATCGGTGCGCGCTACGTCGGCAACCAGGCAGGATTCGCCAAGATCATCGGCATTGACATGGGCGGAACCAGCACCGAGGTGGCGGTGGTCGACGGCGACATCCGCTACTCGACGGAATCCCACGTCGGGGACTTCGACATCATCATGCCCGCGGTGGATGTCTCTTCGATCGGGGCTGGCGGCGGCTCGATAGCCTGGACCGACGCCTCGGGGGTGCTCAAGGTGGGGCCTCGAAGCGCCGGGGCGGAACCCGGTCCCGCCTGTTACGGTCGCGGCGGCAGCGCACCCACCATCACCGACGCTTATGTCGTCATGGGAATCGTCGATCCGGAGAAGTTCCTGGGTGGCGAACTCAAGCTGGATGCCGGTCGGGCCGCCGCGGCGATAGACAGCATTGCGACAGTGCTCGGTCTGGACCGGATCAAGACCGCCGAGGCCATCGTGCAAGTGGCGACCTCGAACATGTATTCCGAACTGGTGCCGCTGATGGCGCGCAAGGGCGTGGACGTGTCGGAGTTCGCGCTGCTGGTGTATGGTGGAGCGGGCGCGACACATGGTTTCATGCTGGCGCGCGAAGTAGGCATCCAGAAGGTATTTGTTCCCCTCTCGCCGGGAACGCTGTGCGCGCTGGGATCGATGGTCGCGGACGTGAAGAGTGATTTCATCGCGACCGTCCATCAGGCGATGGACCCCGCCGCGGATGCCGCCGAACTGGCGGAAGTGCGCGAGGCATTCGCGAAACTGGCCGAGCGAGCCTCTGCCTGGATCCGCTCGGAGCGCATCAACGTCAGCGAGGAGCGCCTCGCCATGGGCGCCGACATACGTTACCTCGGGCAGTCGTTTGAAATCGCCGTGGATCTGTCGCAAATCGATCTGATGCGGGACGATGCCGCGCGCCAGGTGGCGCAGGCATTCCACAAGGGTTATGAAGCCATCTATGGGCAGGCCGATCGAACCGCGCCGATCGAGATCATCAACGTGCGAGTCACGGCCATAGGCATCACCGCCAAGCCGCCACTCGCGCCCATCAGCGATCGCGAGCTTTCGGGCGCCGAGCGCAACGCGATCCCCTCGTCGCGGCGCAGGATCTATTTCGACGGCAAGACGCTGGATACCGCCGTGTTCGATCGAAGCATGCTGACCTGGGGCCACCAGTTCAGCGGTCCGGCCATCATCGACCAGTACGACACCACGGTATTCATTCCGGAAGGGTTCAAGGCCACCGTGGACCGCCTCGGCAATGTGATAGGAGAACTGCAATGAACGCGCGCAACCCGGCGCCCGCCGGACAGGGCATGGCCGGATCCGTGGACAAGGTGTTTCTGGAAATACTCAACAATCGACTCAACGGCATTACCAGTGAAATGGGGCACATCATTCACAAGGCCTCGTTTACGCCTTTCATTAAGGAGGCCTGGGATTTCGGCGAGGCGCTGGTCAATCTCAAGGGCGAAATATTCAGCTACCCCCGCGATATCGGCGTGGCCTTCATGGCCACCGCGCTGATGGATGAACTGGTGGCGCACTTCATGAAGGACTGCCGGCCAGGCGACGTGCTGGTGTGCAACGATCCGAACACCAGCGGCGGCCTGTGCACGCACCTGCCGGACATACACCTGCTCAAGCCATTTTTCTGGGAAGGCGAACTGCTGTGCTTTTCCTGGACCTTTATCCATTCCTCCGATGTCGGCGGCCTGGTGCCGGGAAGCATTGCGCCATCGGCCTACGACATATTCCAGGAGGGATTTCGCATTCCCCCGACCAAGCTCTACAGGGAAGGCAAGATCAATCAGGATCTGGTCGACCTGTTTCTGTCCAACTGCCGCATTCCTTTCTACAACTGGGGCGATCTCAAGGCGCTGCTCGCGGCCATGGATGTGGCCGACAAGCGGCTGCGCCAGACGATAGAAAAGTACGGAGTGGATCGGGTCCGGTCGGGGATGGAGGACCTGCTGGCCTGGGGAGAACAGCGGGCGCGCCAGATCATCTCGAACATGCCCGACGGCGCCTATGAATTCCATGATTACATCGAACTCGATATTACGGGCGAGCCGCCGGCACGCATCAAGCTGAGGCTGGAAATTTCCGGTGATGACATGCACCTGGATTTCACCGGAACCGATCCGCAGGTCCGCGCCGCGCTCAACCTGCCGACCGACGGCAAGAACCACCACTTCATCAACGCCGGCGTGTTCAATTTCTTCCACAGCGTGGACAAGAGCGCGCCGCTCAACCGCGGAATGGTGAGGCCGCTCAGGCTGACGATTCCGCGCGGCACCATCATCAATCCGGAAAAATACGCTGCCGTCGGCGTTCGTTTCGCAACCGCGGTGCGCGTCATGGACATCATCATCGCGGCGCTGTCCCTCGCGCTGGAATCCTCGCAGGGCGGCGCGGGGGAGGGCAAAGGCATTCTGCCCGCGGCCGGCTCCGGCCTGCTTGGGGTGAGCCTGCTCTCCTATATCGATTCGCGGACTGGCGAAACCCGGGTCAACGTGCTCCAGCCCATGTGGGGAGGATCGGGGGCTCGCCCCACCAAGGACGCCATCGACGGCGCGGATTTTGCCGCGGGCTTCCTGCGCAATATCCCCGCCGAAACCAGCGAAGCCGAAATGCCTATCCTGATTCACAAGTACCAGCTGTCGGGCGAGCCGCCTGCGCCGGGAAAGTATCGCGGCGGGCTGGGTATCGACTTCGCCTTCCAGATCTTCGCGCCCAACGCGATAGTCACGGCGCGGGGCATGGAGCGTTTCCTGTTCCGTCCATGGGGCCGCAAGGGTGGCAGTCACGGGTCGCTGGCGCGGACCATAGTCAACCCCGGTACGCCTGCCGAGAAATCCATAGGCAAGATCAGCAGCGCATTGCAGCCTGCGCCTGGCGATGTGATACAGATCATCACGCCGAGTGGCGGCGGCTATGGCGATCCGCTGGAGCGCGACCCGGCAAGGGTGCTGAAGGACGTGTCCGATGGGCTGATTTCGATCGCGACGGCGAGCACCGACTATGGCGTGGTCATAGCCGCTGACCTGACAGTTGACGCGCCGGCAACCGAAAGTGCGCGCCGCGAGCGCCAACGCATCGGCCCGGTGGCCGAGTTCGACTTCGGGCCGGAACGAGACCAGTACGAGTCGGCGTTCACCCCGGAAATCCAGGACGCGCTGATGCGCGCGCTGGTCGGCGTTCCCGCTTCGCAGCGGCAGTTCTACAAGTCGCGGGTGTGGTCCGAAATCACCCTCAACGGCAAGGCGCGTGTGCCGACGGTGCAACCGGCGGAGATTGGAGCGATACTGGAAAGATGCAGGAAGGAAGTGACGCAGGTATTAATATGAGCCGCAACCAATCCGACAACTTGACGAACGGAGGATTCATGTCCCATCAGCTGATGAACAGACTCGTGAACCGCGGATTCATGAAGCGCGGACTCGTGAAACGCGGACTCATGAACCGCGGACTCATGAACCGCGGACTCACGAACCGCGGACTCATGAACCACTATGCCGGCCTGATGCTTCTGGCCGCAGCCGCCCTGTTGCCGAATGGCGTGTCAGCCCAGTTGCAGGGCCCCGAGTTGAAGATCGGGGTGCTCTACACGGTCGACGGTCCGTGGGGATCGTATGGCGAGAAGTCGTTCCGCGGCATTCGTGCCGCTGCCGAGGACATCAATGCGGGCGGTGGCGTCAACGGGGTCAGGATCAAACTGGTCGAATACGACAACCGTGCCAACCCCAACGAGTTGCCGAACATCATTCGCCGACTGGCGACCGTCGACAACGTGCTGGCAGTGATCGGCCCGAACACCAGCGGTGAAGCCGAGATCGTGTTCCCGCTCGCGAACCAGCTGAAAGTGCCGGTGCTCGGCACCTCGGTGGCCAAGGGCGGCATCCTCACCAAGAACCGGCCGTGGGCCTTCAGGAACGTCATGCCGGACGACCTCAACACCGCGCCGGTGATCGCCGCGGTCGTCAAGGAGAAGAACATCCGCAAGGTGGCGGTGATCATGGACGTCAAGGATCCGATCAG
Organism: Betaproteobacteria bacterium; assembly: GCA_009693435.1. The sequence goes on from SHXF01000052.1 coordinate 17,961, forward strand.
CAAGTTCATGGGTTCGGCATTCTGGCCAGGCCTGTTTGAAAAACTGGGTGTGGACGAACTGACCAGGAAAGATCCCGTCACCTTCCAGTCCGGCGATCCCAGCGTGACCGCGCAGGTCTCCAAGATCAAGGCGATGAATCCCGATGCGATCGTGCTGGCGTCCTCACCGGGCGATGCGGCCAAGATCGCCATCGAGGTCAGACGTCAGGGGATGAAGCAACAGTTTCTCGGCGCAGGCGGGCTGTTCGGCGACGAATTTCTGAAATCCGGCGGCGCGGCCGTGGACGGCGCCATCACCGCAGCGCAATTCTGGCGGGACAACCCGGATCCCGCGGTCAAGGCGATGGTGGCGAGTTACGAAAAGCGCACCGGCCAGCCGTCGGTATTGCACGAGGCGTACGCCTACGACGGGCTGCTGACGATAGTCGACGCGGTTAAAAAGGGCGGCGTGACCAATCGCGCCGCCGATCTCGACAAGGACCGTGAGCGGATTCGCGATTCGCTGAACGGCATCCAGGTAGTGGGCATGTCGGGCAAACATATGCTGAACGCCACTACCGGCGAAGTGGACCGACCGACCATGAAAGCGGTGATTCAGGGCGGCAAGTGGGTTCTGACGGCAGTCAAATAAGCTGATCCAGTCTGAGTTCCGAGTCGCGGCAAGCGCTGCTACAGCGACGCTTGCCGCAGCGGCGCCCGGCAGGGTGCATGCATTTCTCCGGGATCGAAGCGAAAGCGGCATGGACCTTTTCCTGCAGCAAATGTTCAATGGCCTGTTGATCGGCAGCACGTATGCGCTGGTTGCGCTTGGCTTCACACTGGTGCTGGGCACGCTGGATCTGCTCAATTTCGCCCATGGTGAAACCATCATGTTCGCCGCCTATGCCGGGCTGATGGCCCTGCTTGCGAGTGGCGGCAGCATGCTGGCCGCGCTGGGCGCGTCGCTTGCCGTTGGCGCCGTCATCGGCCTCGCGGTCTATGCCGGTTCGTTCCGTTGGGTGCGAAAGAAATACTGGGCCTCGCCCGCGCTCAGCACCGTCGGCATGGCGCTGATCCTGCAGACCCTCGCGACCCGGTTGTGGGGCACCGACCAGAAGGCGGTGCCCGATCCGATGGGGGATACGCAGATCCAGTTCGGCCCGGTGCTGGCCGGGTTGTCCCACATTGCCATCCTTGTCGTCACACTGCTGATAATGGTCGGTCTGCACGCCCTGTTGCGCTACACCCGCATCGGCAAGGCGATGCGGGCGGTGGCCGAAGACCACGTGGCGGCCTCCCTGCTGGGCGTACCGGTGGGGCGCACCATCGCCACGACGTTTCTGATTTCAGGACTGCTCGCGGGTGCCGCGGGGATACTGACCTCGCTGGTCTATCACACCATCACGCCGTTCATCGGCCTGAACATACTGCTCAAAGGCATGACCGGTATGGTCATCGGCGGTCTGGGGAATGTCTACGGGGCGATGTTCGGCGGGGTGGTCGTCGGCATTCTCGAGACACTGGCGGTGAACTACCTTTCCAGCATCTATCAGGACGTCGTGGTATTTGCCGCGCTGATACTGGTGTTGATGTTCAAGCCTGCGGGTCTGTTCGGCGTGCAGATCCGCGACCGCGTCTGATCGTAGCCATGGTCTCGCCTTTCATCGACAGCGTGCTGATAGGTATCGGCATCAACGTACTGCTGGCGCTGGGCCTTTATTTCACCCTTGCAACCGGTCAGTTTTCGGTGGGGCATGGCGGCTTCATGGCGGTCGGCGCCTATACCGCTTCTGTGGCCACGGTTACCCTGGGCTGGCCACTGATCCCCGCGATCGGGCTCGCCGCCCTTGGGGCATTTGTCATCGGTGTGCTGATCGGCCTGCCGGTGATGCGTTTCTCGCATCTCTATCTTGCCATGGCTACGTTCGGATTCGGGGAGATAGTCAGAAGCATATTCTCCGTGGTCGACGCGGTTGGCGGGGTGGGTGGCATGCGCGGCATGGTCGGCACAAGTGTGAGCCTCGTGTTCGCGCTGGTATTCATCGCAACATTGTTTACCTGGCTGCATTCCCGATCGCGATGGGGACTCGCCTGCGACGCGATCCGCCAGGACGAGGATGCCGCCGCCGCGATGGGCATAGACGTGCGGCTCAACAAGGTGATGGCTTTCGGTCTCGGGGCAAGCATCACCGGTGTGGGTGGCGCGCTTTATGCCCACCACTTTTTTTTCATAGAACCCTCCACATTCGGCCTGAATATGTCGGTGGCCATCGTCTTGTTCGTGATATTCGGCGGCATCGAGACGTTCTGGGGCGCCATACTCGGCGCAACGGTGCTGTCGCTGCTGCCCGACCTGTTCCGCTTCCTCAAGGACTGGTACCTGTTTCTCTACGGCGCGCTGTTCGTGCTGCTGATGATATTCCGGCCCCAAGGCGTGCTCGACAGGCGAACGCTGCGGACGCTGCGCGGAATGTTGCCCGGCAGCCGCACAAAATGATCCTCGAAGCAGCAGGACTGACAAAACGGTTCGGCGGCCTGGTTGCCGTCGATCATCTCGACATGTCGGTGGCGCCCGGCAGCGTGCATGCCATCGTCGGGCCTAACGGCTCGGGGAAAACGACCCTGTTCAACATGATCAGCGGCGCGGCCTTTCCCAGCGAAGGGACGATCAGTTTCGAGGGCGCGCGCCTTGACCTGTTGCCCCCGCACCGGCGCGCCCGCATCGGCATCAAGCGGACTTTCCAGAATATCAGGTTGTTCGAGGAATTGACGGTGCTGGAAAACGTTCTGGCAGGCCAGCATGCCATTGCATCGACGGGTTTCACCAGTTTGTTTCGCCAATGGAGCACGCAGGAGAAGGCGAAACGCGATGCCGCCATGGAGACACTGAAACTGTTCGCGCTCGAGCCTCTGGCCGGCAAGCTGGCGGGTGAGCTCGCCTATGGGCCCAAGCGGCTGGTGGAGATCGCCCGCGCGATCGCCAGCGCACCCAAGTTATTGCTGCTGGACGAACCCACATCGGGCATGAGTCCAAGAGAATCCGAAGACATGGTCGCGTCGATTCAGCGTGTATCGGGAAGGGAAATGACCGTCATGATCATAGAGCACCACCTTCCCGTGGTGAAAAACCTTGCCGATCGCGTGACGGTGCTCAACTTCGGCAGGAAGATTGCGGAGGGTTCCGCGGCCAGCGTGTTCGGCGATCCCGCCGTCGTCGAGGCGTACCTGGGCGCCGAGGTGGCCGAATGAGCACTGGCGACGCGTTGCTGGAGGTGAAAGGCCTGTCGGCTGGCTACGGCGGAATCGCCGTCCTGCATGAAATCGACCTGCACGCGATGCCAGGGGAAGCGATTGCCATCATAGGCGCCAATGGCGCGGGGAAAAGCACCTTGCTGCGCGCGCTGTCGGGAATCATCCAGCTGCGCTCGGGCAGCATTCGCTTCGGAGGCCGTGATATCGCCCATTCGAGGGCGGACACGATAGTCAACGAGGGGTTGATCCACTGCCCCGAGGGCCGGGCTATCCTGAAGCGGATGTCGGTGCGCGAAAATCTGGAAATGGGCGCGTTCCGGCTGGGAAAGCCCGTGCAGGAAGAGGATTTCCGTTCCGTGTACGAAATGTTTCCCGTACTCAGGGAGCGACAGCGGCAAACGGGCGGTTTGCTGTCCGGTGGCGAACAACAGATGCTTGCTATCGGACGTGCCATGATGGGTCGCCCGCGGATGCTGATGCTCGACGAACCCTCCCTCGGACTTTCACCGATCATGGTCAAGGAAGTATTCAAGGCACTCACCGCCCTGAAGAAGTCGGGACTGACCATATTGCTGGTCGAGCAGAATGCGCTGGCCGCGCTGCGGTTCTCCGATCGTGCCTATGTGCTGGAACACGGCCGGATCGCGGTCGAAGGGGAATCGCGCAGCCTCAGTGAAGATGTACGCGTTCGAGACGCCTATCTGGGCGCGGCCTGAGTTGCGCAATTGTCCCGGCGAACGCAAGGCGAATGGAGCAGCTTATGTCAGCACAAGTCATGATGGATGAGGTGCGCGCCTGGATCACCGCCGCGAAAAAAATCGTGGTCCTCACCGGCGCCGGCATATCCACCGAATCGGGCATCCCGGATTTCCGCGGCCCGCAGGGCGTGTGGACCAAAGATCCGGATGCCGAGAAGTTGTCCGACATCCGTTACTACGTCGCCGACACGGCGATCCGCAGGAAGGCGTGGCTGTCGCGGCTCGCCATGCCGGTGTGGGAGGCCGTGCCCAATGCCGGGCATCGGGCGCTGGTCGATCTGGAAAAGCTTGGCAAGCTGCACGCGCTCATCACGCAGAACATCGATGGCCTGCACCAGAAGGCCGGGAACGCCGCCGAACTCGTCGTGGAAGTGCACGGGACGGTGCATCGCGTGGTGTGCCTCGCCTGCGATTGGAGCGCAGCCGCGCCCGAGGTGCTGGACCGGGTGCGTGCCGGCGAAGTAGACCCCGCTTGCCGCGAATGCGGCGGCATCCTCAAGAGCGCGACGATTTCGTTCGGCCAGAACCTGGTGCCCGAGGTGATAGACCGCGCCATGCGGGTCGCCACCGAAGCGGACCTGTTCCTTGCCATCGGCACCAGCCTGCAGGTCTATCCGGTGGCGGGCACGGTGCAACTCGCCAAGCGGGCCGGCGCGCGCGTGGTGATCATCAACGCCGAACCGACCCCGTTCGACGGTATCGCCGATGCCGTATTCTCGACGCCGATCGGCCAGACTCTGCCGCGCCTCGTCGGCGCGCCGGACAACAGCCGCCTTCATTGAATGAAATTCCACGCAGGAGCAGCGACATGCTGTACGTGATCTATCAGGAAGATGGCCCGCAGAGCAAGGCGATACGCGCCACCACCAAGGATGCGCACCTCGCCTACCTGGACAAGCACGAGGACATCCTGGTGCTGGGCGGGGCGATGCTCGCCGAAGATGGCGCGACGCGCATCGGCAGCGTGCTCATCCTCAACGTGCCGGATCTGGCGGCGGCGGATCAGTTCTCGCTGAACGAACCGTTCCGCAAGGCCGGCCTGTTCAAATCGGTAAAGATCACCCGCATGCGCCGCGGCCAGTGGAACCCGGCCGCCGCCCCGAAAACCCCCGAAGGCAACTGATGCACCGGGACACGAACGCGTAGCGTGCGCCATGCGCACGACCCGTCCCGAAATGCGTAGATTGCGCCATGCGCACGATAGTCCACCGTGCAATTGCTCAACCCGGAGTAACCCATGCTGAAAACAGGCGAACAGCACCTCGAGACCCTCCGCGACGGCCGCACCGTCTATATCGGTTCGGAAAAGGTGAGTGACGTCACCACGCACCCCGCCTTCCGCAATGCGGCGCATTCGATGGCGGCGATCTACGACATGAAGGCCGACCCGGCCAATCGCGAGGCCATGAGCTATGTGGAGGACGGCGAACGCTACAGCACCTATTTCCTCCGTGCCAGAACGCGCGAGGACCTGGAGAAACGCAGGCAGGCACATAAAAAGATTGCGATGCTGAGTTACGGGCTGCTCGGCCGCTCGCCTGACCATGTGTCGAGTTTTGTCGCCGGCATGGCCACCAACCCGTCAGTGTTCGGCCAGTACGCCGATAACCTCCTGGGCTACTACGAGCACATGCGGCGCGAGGATATCTACGGCGTGTATGCCGTGATTCCGCCGCAGGCGGCGAGGAACCCGGAGTTCTACAGCAAGCAGAACCTGCCGAGCCCGACGTTGCGCGTGGTGCGCGAAGAGGACGACGGACTGGTGGTCTCCGGCATGAAAATGCTCGCCACGGGCGCGGTGTTCGCCAACGAAATCTGGATCGGCAACCTCATCCCGCTCGCGCCCAATCAACTCGCCGAGTCGGTGACCTGCGCCGTGCCCTGCAACGCGCGCGGACTCACTCTCTGGTCGCGCAAGCCGTTCGAGCGCCACGCGCAAAGCGAATTCGACAGCCCGCTCACCTGGCGCTTCGACGAATCCGACTGCATGGTGATGTGCAACGAAGTCAAGGTGCCCTGGGAGCGCGTGTTCGTCCACAACGACGCGGTGCTGGCACGCGAGATCTACATCAAGACCCCCGGCCATTGCTACGGCAACCACCAGTCGAACGTGCGCTTCTGGGCGAAGATGCAGTTGCTGGTGGGACTCGCCTCGCGCATCACGCAGGCCTCCGGCGCCGACCAGGTGCCGGCGGTGCGCGAGTCGCTGGGCCGGCTGGCGGCGATGGAGGCGGCGCTGGGCGGCATGATCGCCGGGCAGATACAGGACGCCGAGTCCTGGCCCGAGGGCTACCTGACCTTCAACCGGCGCTATATGTACGCAGCGCTCAACTGGTGCACCGAAGGCCATTCGGCGCTGATCGACGACCTGCGCGAACTGTGCGGCGGAGGCGTGTTCCAGATGCCGGCCGACATCTCGGTGATGGACGATCCGGCCCTGAAGAAGGATTTCGAGGCCTACTGGCAAACCCCGCAATTGGGCGCGGTGGCGCGCATGAAGCTGTTCAAACTCGCCTGGGACCTGGTCGGCTCGGAATTCGCCGGACGTCATCAGCAGTACGAGAAGTTCTACGCGGGCGCCTCGTTCATTGTTCGGAACCACAGCTTCCGAGAAGCGCCATGGGCGCATTTCCACGAGGTGGTGGATACGCTGATGGCGGGGTACGACGTGCCGGGGGGCTGAGTCTGGTCTCAAAGTAGAGCCGAAACCGTCGATCTACCTTGCTCTGGAGCGGACTACCAGGAACACCAGCATGGGGATTTACGGCAAGATAAAGCACGCAGCGGCGCTGGTGTCATTGGTCGATCCGGACAAGGTGAGAGGCCGCTGTCCGCACTGCGAGCGGCACGCTGGCCCCAAATGTCAATATCGCAGTATCATCTGACCAACTCTGTGACCAACTGGAAAAAGCCATGGATGCCGTCAATCTAGCCGATGCCAAGGCACGTTTGAGCGAGCTGGTGAGCAAGGCCGAGAGCGGCGTGGAAACCGTCATCACGCGTCGCGGACAGCCGGTCGCCAGGCTCGTGCCGATTACTTTGCCCAAGAAGGCGTTTCGTTCGCTTGCGGATTTTCGCGCTACATTGCCAATGGCTCGCACCTCCAGTGCGGAATTGATCCGACAGATGCGGGATGAGGGTTATTGATGGTCTATCTGGACACCAGCTTCGTTACACCTTTGGTTGTTGCCGAGATTTCCAGTGGCGCGGTAGAGGCCTTCGTCCTGAAGGTGAAGCGCGGGGAACTGACGACCAGCATGTGGACGCAGGTCGAACTGTCTGGTCTGGTGTCGCGCAAGGTTCGAATGGGAGAACTCACCGACTCCCAGGCGGTGGCGGTACGCCGGGAGTTTGATCGCGTCCTGGGTGAATCATTTGAAATCCTCGCGCCGACAGCAGCGGACTTCGCGGTAGCGGCCAAGTATCTGGAGATACCCAAGACCGGGCTGAGGGCGGGGGACGCGCTTCACCTGGCGATTGCAGCGAACCGTCATGCAAAGAGGATACTGACGCTGGATCCGGGATTCCTCGAAGCGGGCAAGTTGCTCAATCTGCCGGTTAGCCGCGGCATCAAAGGATAGGACCACCACATGCTCGGACTACAACTGCGGGATGAGTTTCGCGGCGCAAAGCTGCAGGGCACTACGATCGACTTCAGCGATGATTCGAAGACTGGCGCCTTGGACCAAAGTGCCAAGAAGTTTCTTCGCATCACCTACCCGTTCGTTGACGTTATCAAGACGCTGCAAGCGATTGCACCGGGCGCGAATCGCGCCGTGGTTCTTGTTGGCGACCGCGGGCAAGGGAAATCGCACCTGATGGCTGCGGCATCTCCTGTTTCGCTTTTCTCGCGTGCGTACCGGCCCCAACGCGCGATCACGAGAATTTGCCGGGCTTCGCTGTGAATCGTGCAGGTCAGACCGATGGAGTCAGCAGTTCCCTGGCGACGAGGTCTTCCAATTCGGCGCGGAGTTGCCTCGGCCCCACTGTGCGTTGCGCGAGCAGCCCGGGCTGTACCGCTGGTGAATCGGCCGGTGTCATGGATTGTTCCTCACTTGTTTTTCGAATGGATCCGTGATTCGACGTTTTGAGCGCGTTTCATTTCTAAGTTTCTGGACCAGCTCACCGGCCACATAGTAACGGCCCTTTTTCTCCCCTTTTGGAACAAGCAAGCCTTCGTCCGCCAATCTCTTCAGATCATATTTGGCAGTCTGGTTGGATATTCCAGCAAGATTTCGATACGCCGGATTTTTAACCCGCAGCCCGATTGCCGCATCGACAAGGGCATTCACAACTCTTTCATGAATTTTTCGGCGCTTGACTTCATCCTCCAAGGCCTTTCCGAGACGACCCATATCGGACAGCCTGCGCAGAAGATTGTCTGCTTGCCGGTAATGCGCGGTCAGACAAAATCTGATCCAGGGCAAAGGATCGCGCTCGGGATGCCAGGCACCCTGGCCTACTTCAGCGAGCACCGCATAGTAAGCGGTCGAGTTGTAGCCGATATATTCCTCGATGCTGGAAAAGCGCGGGTCAAGAATGCCTTCTCGTGACAGCACCATGGTTTGCAGCGCCCTGGCCATGCGGCCATTCCCATCTGAAAAAGGATGGATCATTGCCAGGTTCAGATGGGCCATGGCCGCTTTGATCAATGGCTGCGCTACCGGCTGGTTTAGATAGGCGGTGAGTTCACCCATGAGTTGTGGAACCAGGTCCGCGTCCGGCCCTTCATAAACGACCGTGCTTGTCGCTGTATTGGTGACATGAATGCCGCCGGGTCGCCAGCGTCCCGGGTTCTTTCCCAGGTCATATCCAAGCATCATGTAATGCAGGCTTTTGATCGTGTGTTCGTTATGAACATACGCAGGGTCTTTGGAAAGCTGGACGATGTAGGTCATTGCGTTCCAGTAGCCCTGTAGTGCCGCCTTGTCTTCATCCTGGGCCGTGGCGGGCGCCTCGCCATCTATAACGGCCACGGCATCATCCAGGGTCACGTTTACGCCTTCTATGGAGTTGGTTCCGACCATCGCCCGGGCGGCGGCCATCCTTGCCAACGGGCCCCACCAACGATTCATGTTGTCGCTGGTAGCAAATCCCAGTTCTTTTCGTAAATCCATAATCTTTGCAACGACTTGCTTGAAATCTTCGGGTAATGATGTGAGCGTGAAGATCACAATTTATCCTTTACAAAAGTACAGTATTATACTATATTAAAGTATAAATTAACTCTTTAGTAAAGTATAAAAGTACAAAGGTGAACCACCCGTCATCAACATCGCACCTCTATCGGGTGTTACGCCCCGCGGCAATTTAGATCGAGTGACTCGAGCTATACGGCTGCGACAAATGGTGCGTGTCCCAAGGTGATGTAGGCGGAACCCGCCCGTTTAGCGACGCAGCTGAGAAGCGTAGCGGGCTTCACACTCACCGGCCAAAGTGTAGAGGAATTCGCTGAGGACGGCGGCGGTGTGGTCTGAACACGAGATCGGGATGACGCGCTTCACCAGTCGGCCTGCCGTGCTCCAGACGCCATTCCTCGATTTGACCGAGAAGCATGAAGGCGGCCTTCCGTCGATTCTCGTCCTTAATCGCCATTCTAAAAAGTCGGACGCGTAGTTCGTTGGACGCGCGTGCGTGTTCGCGTGTTCGATAAAGACGTTGGGATTTGGCCCGAAGGGTCTTCAGGAATCGCAGCGCATCGACCATGCCTATTCTCCGAGTGAGAACGGTCCCGCAGCTTTGCGGTCTTCTACACCAACTCGATTGAAACGCGGCGCCCGACGATAGCGGCGGCTCGCTGCAAGCTGGAGAGTGTAATGTCGTCTTTAGCGTCCAGCAGCCGGTCAACCTGCGAGCGGCTTGTCTTGAGCATTTTGGCCATTTTGTTTTTCGAGATGTTCTTTTTTTCCATGGCCTGTGCAAGCTGCCAGGCAACGACCTCCTTGACCGCCTGTGCCTGTGCTTCCTCGAAGACGCCTTCGTCCTTGAGAAAATCATCGATACCTGAACCCAGATGTTTCTTGCTCATCGCTCCAACTCCTTCTTGCGTTTGCGCGTCAATTCCAAATCCTCATCCGGCGTTGTACGGGTTTTCTTGATGAACCCGTGCAGCGCAACCAGATGCTCCCGGTAAAGGCAAAGCAGCACACGCGCCGTCCGATTCATCGGAAGGTCTGTGCGGATTTCCCACAGGCCGCCTCCCATCGGACGGCACAGTGGCATACCCACCGGCCAGCGCCATTGAGCCCGTAACAGGTCTTTGCCAATGGCGTGGCGCTCCGCTTCCGGCAAGTCCTTCAGCCAGTCCCGCACGGGCTCACGTCCGACCGACGTACTGAAAAAAACGAGCGGGATTTTCTGCGCTTGCAGATCCTCTGACATCCTGCACCTTATTTAATACAGTGTACATTAAAAAGTACATGCCACACTAGTCTTTTTGGTTGCACTTCGAATTTGAACTCGCCGCAGAATACGCAACGCAGTCCCCGCAATCAAAAAGGATGGAGTGCAGCGCCCAAGGCTGCATCCTCTGTAGAATGGCCGGCTAACCCCAAATTCAGGAGGAAATGATGAACGACAACACCCACAACGCACGTCGCGACTTCCTCAAGGCCTCGGTCGCGGGCGCAACCTTCGCAGGCGCCGGCCTCGCATTCCCCGGCATCGCGTTTGCGCAGGCCGCCAAAATCAAGGTGGGCCTGATGCTGCCCTACACCGGCACCTTTGCGCCGATCGGCGTGGCGATCGAAAACGGTTTTCGCTTGGCGCTGCAGGAATCCGGCGGCCGGTTCGCCGGTCGCGAGGTCGAATTCTCCAAGGTCGATGACGAATCCGATCCGGCCAAGGCCACCGACAACATCAACCGCCTGGTGACCCGCGACAAGGTCGACGTGGTGCTGGGCACGGTGCACTCCGGCGTGGCCGCGGCGATGATACGCGTGACGAAAGAATCGGGCGTGCTGCACCTCATCCCGAACGCCGGCCTCGGACCGGCCAGCGGCCCGCTGTGCGCGCCCAACATCGTCCGCACTTCGTTCTCCAACTGGCAGTCGGGCTATGCCATGGGCGTGGTGATGGCCGGGCGCAAGAACGTGCGCAACGTCGTCACCATCGCCTGGCGCTATGCCGCGGGCGAGGAGTTCGTCAAGGGTTTCAAGGACGCGTACCTGAAGGGTGGCGGCAAGATCGCCAAGGAGTTGTGGATTCCGTTTCCGCAGGTGGAATTTCAGGCGCTGCTCACCGAAATCGGTTCACTGAAGCCGGATGCCACTTACGCATTCTTTGCCGGCGGCGGCGCCGCCAAGTTCGTCAAGGATTACACCCAGGCCGGTCTGATGCGCACCATCCCGCTGGTCGGGCCGGGCTTCCTCACCGAGGGCATCCTGGACGCGCTCGGTGGCGCGGCCGAAGGCATCGAGACCACCCTGCATTACGCCGACAGCCTCAACACCAAACGCGACAACGAGTTCCGCCTCGCCTACGCGAAGCAGTTCAAGCTGCAACCCGATGTATACGCCGTCGCCGGCTACGATTCCGGCCTGCTGCTGGGTGCCGGGCTGAAGGCGGCCAATGGCGACATCACGAAGAAAAAGGACGTCATAGGCGCGATGGAAAAAGCCAGCATCGACAGCCCGCGCGGCAAATGGCGTCTGTCGAAAGCGCACAACCCGATCCAGGACATCTACCTGCGCAAGGTGGTCGGGGTCGAGAACAAGTTCCAGGGCATCGCCGTCAAGGCACTAGACGACGATCCGGCGATGATGGCGGCGTGCAAACTGTAGGTCAAAGGGCGGCCGAAGGGCGGGGCAGGGGCCCCGCGCATTTTGCGGGGATGCGACCCCGGAGGCCGCCGGCCCGCAAAGCGGGCCTGTTTGGCTGTATCCGACCGGGGTTGTCGACGTGTGACTCCGGCTTTGACCCCCCTCCGTTACTGAAAAATCATCTCCAGCCTGACCCCGGAATAATTAACACGCGGTGCAAGCTGCCGCCCCGGTCCTTTTGCAAAATGTATCAGGCCATAACTCTCCATGGTCTTGAGCGTCCGCGACAGATTCGATTTGGCCCGGCCGGTTTTCTCGACCAGTTCATTGAGTGAATCCGGTTGCGTTTGCGCTATTAACGTCAGCAACGCGCGGTTCTTGTCCGAGAGCACCTGTGAAAGGGTGTGCAAGGACTGAAACCAGACTTTCGGCTCATTAGCCACAGGGACATATTCGCCGCGTGCGATCGCCATGGTACGGGCCTTGTACTGCTCAAGCGTGGCAATGCCGACTTTCAACGTTTTCATGAATTCCTGCTCCTTTTCTCCAGGATAACTTCAACCTGTTTCCAGAAGTCCACCAGTAGCGAGGCAGCGTCCTGATAGACGTAAAAACGGACGGTTTCTCCGCTATGGCTGTGGTCATGCGCAATGCGCGTTCGTGCTCCAGGTCCTGAGAGGCTGTGATTTTTTCAATTTTAGCAGTTGGCATTTGAGCACAGAGGTGATTCACTCCACTGCGGAATGAAATATGCGATAGGCATGAAATTACTCGCTACCGACCGTTTATTTGACGATTTCTCTGCTTTTTCTACCTTC
>SHXF01000171.1 GCA_009693435.1 Betaproteobacteria bacterium
GGGCTTCATGCTTAGCAAACTCAACCCACCCCATGCCGTCAACGCACCCGATACCGGGTAGCCAGCACCACATAACCCAGCGAGCCGTCAACCCGAGGGCAAATCCACTACACTACAATTACAGGTTTTGAATTGAGAATTGCTGCGGAATACGCCTGGTGCGTAGCGTTTGGAGGTTATTGTGTTAAATTTCCAATGCGCGGCGCTCCCGTCAAAGAATGGACGCGCTGGTGGCCGAAATCGAGCGCGGAGCGCGTTGCACAAACCTGAGTGGAGATTCTATTCGCGAAGTCATCACCGCACCGCTGTCCGGGCTCGATCTGCGCGAGCACTATGGACATTACCAGTCGTCGGCGATCCGCGCCGGTGGGCTTATTTTCTGCTCGGGCATGATCCCGGTGGACCCGCAAACCGGCGAGCGGCTGCACGGCACGCTGACCAGCGAGGCGCATGTCATTTTTGGGAACCTGAAGCTTCTGCTGGAGTCGGCGGGGTCGTCGCTCGAGCGGCTGGTGCAGGTGCATGCACTGATCTATGACAGCATCGAGTACGATGTGCTGAACCGTGTTTACCGGCAGTACGTGTCAAACGGGCCGCCCGCGCGCACGGTGTGGACCGCGCAGATCGAAGCCGGGTTCAAGGTGCAACTCGACGTGATAGCCGCCTCATGAAGTGCCCGAGGGACAGGCCATGAGCTTGCAGCGCGACGTGATTGCTCCGCCTCTGCCAGGGCTGGATGCCGGGCGCAGCTTCGATCAGCCGATGTCGATGGTGGTGCGGGGCGGCGATTTTCTGTTCGTCTCCGGCCTGACCGCGGTCGATGCGAAGACCGGTGAGCGAACTCCAGGCACCACCATCAGCGAAACCCGTCAGATACTCACAAATCTCAAGCTGATGCTGGAAGCAGCGGGTTCCTCACTCGACAAGGTGGTGAAAGTGAACGTGCTGCTGCACAGTATGCTGGAGGCGCCGAACATGAACGAGGTGTATGCCGGCTTCTTCCCCGAACCGCCCCCCGCGCGCACCGTATGCGGTGCGCGCCTGCCCGGCGGCGTGAAGGTTATGATCGAATGCACCGCACTGGCGTGACATGATGACAGATAAGCTCGCACGTTCGGCCATCCAGCCGAAGAACCCGCTGCTCAATGTCTCGCGCAGCGCCAACCTGCCGCATGTACCCGGCATCCGCGCTGGCGACTACCTGTTTCTTTCAGGGATGGGCCCGCTCGATCCGCGCACCGGCGGGCGCAGTCATGGGCCGATCGCCGAGCAAATTCGCACGACACTGAACAATATAAAGCACCTGCTGGAATCCGCCGGCTCGTCGCTGGAGCGCGTCGTGCGAGTGCATGTGGTGCTGGCGGATATCTCGCACATGGATGAGATGGACCGGGTGTATCGCGAATTCTTCCCGGTCAATCCACCGGCGCGCACTGCGTGGTCGATGCAGCTTCGCTTCGGCAACGGCTGCGAAATCGAGTGTGTGGCGCTGGTGGACTGATTGAATTTTCACGCGGTTGACCGCTTGCGGAGCTGCGGATACAGTGCCGTTTGAGGAAAGACGCCGTTTAAATCGCCGATACCCGGCCAGGAGACTGTATGCGCGATGATGTTTTCGAATTTCCGGCGTTGGAACGGCTGGTCTACGGTAAAGCGGCTGCACCGGCACTGGTGGCCGAGGTCGAACGCATCGGTGCGCGCCGGGTGTTTCTCGTCGTCAGCGGCACCATGAATCGCACCACCGACGAGGTCGCGAAGGTGCGCGCTGCGCTCGGCGGTCGTTACGCGGGCACGTACGACAATATTCCACCCTTCACGCCGCGTTCGGCGGTTCTGGAAGCGGCGCAGCTGGCACGTTCCAGCGGCGCCGATCTGGTGGTGACCTTCGGCGGCGGCTCGGTGACCGAAGGCGGCAAGATGGTGCGGCTGTGTCTGCAGCACGATATCACCGATGTGGACGGCTTCGACCGGTTTCGCGCCATCACCAAGCCCGACGGCACGCGCGTAACACCCCAGTACGAGGGGCCGCGCATCGGCCAGATCGCCATACCGACCACGCTTTCGGCGGGCGAGCTCACCACCGGGGGTGGCGCCACGGACGAGCGCGTCAAGCGCAAGTTCAGTCACGGGGGGAACCCGCAGATGATTCCGCGGACCATCATCTTCGATCCGGCGCCGACCGTGCATACGCCGCTGTGGGTGTGGCTTTCAACCGGTGTGCGCGCCATCGATCATGCAACCGAGGGCTTGTGCTCACCGCGATCCAATCCAATCAGCGACGGCATGTATCAGCACGCGTTAAAGCTGTTGGGGTCGTCGCTGCTCAAGACCAAGCGCGATCCCGCCGATCTGGATGCGCGGCTGGAGAGTTTCTACGGCATCTGGCTCGCGATTGCGGGGCGCCACGGCGGGGTGGAAATGGGCGCGAGCCATGCGATCGGTCACGCGCTCGGAGGCTCTTGCGGCGTGCCGCACGGCTACACCTCGTGCGTGATGCTGCCGCACGTGCTGCGCTACAACCGCAGCGTCAATGCCGCGCGCCAGCAGCTGGTGGCCGAAGCGCTCGGGCATCCCGGTGAAGATGCGGCCGACGTGCTGGAAAATTTCATCGGCGAGCTCGGACTGCCGCGCCGCCTGGCCGAGGTAGGTATCGGCCCGGAACAGTACTCGTCGATCGCAACCACCGCCATGCACGACAAGGCGCTGCACGCAAATCCACTCAAGATCACTTCGCCCGAGCAGGTACTGAAGATCCTGGAAGCGGCGGCCTGAGCGCCCGGCAAGTGATGCGCGCGCAATCGAGGGTGTAAGTAAGCGATTGTGCCCGATCAATATTTTGCAGCAAGGAGCACCAACTAATGAGCGATGAACTTCTACTTTCAGCGGATTCACATGTCATAGAGGATCCGCAGCTATGGAAAAAGCGGCTACCCGCTTCGTTTCAGGATCGGGCGCCCGTGTTCCCGGAGCTAAAGGTAGGCGGCCAGTTCCAGGCGCGTCCGGGTGGCCATGATCCCAAAGCAAGAGTTTTTGAAATGGCTGAGGACGGCGTCAGTGGGGAGGTCCTTTATCCCAGCTTTTGCCTCGACCTTTACGGATTGACGGACGTTGCGTTGCAGGAAGCGTGTTTTCGCGTCTACAACGATTGGATCAGCGAATATTGTGCAGCCGCACCGGATCGGCTGTTCGGGATTGGCAATCTATCGTGCTTCAACATTCCCAATGCCGTTAAAGAACTCGAGCGTTGCAAGAAGTCTGGCCTGTGCGGTGCAATGATTTGGCAGGTTCCCCCTGACGAATTTCCGTTTCATGGCGATCATTATGACCGTCTGTGGGCCGCGGCCCAGGAACTGGACATGCCGATCAGCTTGCATATCCTGACCGGCAAACCGTATGCCTTTCCGCGGAAGGTTACGCCACGTATTGCCCATATCTATTTCCCCTATGTCGTCAACGATAAACTGCTCTATGCTTCCAACGCACTGTCTGGCTTGATTGCCGGCGGGGCACTGGAACGCTTTCCGGGCCTGAAGATTGTTTTGGTTGAAAACGAAATCAGTTGGCTGCCGTTTGTCATATCCCAGTTTGACAAATACTGGTCCCGCGGTGGGATTCAATCCCAGATGAAATTGACTCCGGGCCAGTACTTCGACAGACAGATTTACGCCACGTTCTTTAATGATCCTCCTTCCAGGATGCTGTTGGGCAACTGGGGAACAAAGAACTGCATGTGGTCGAATGACTATCCGCACCCCAACTCTACCTGGCCCAATTCACGCGAGATCATCAAACGGGACCTTGGCCATCTTGCAGAGGACGCAAAGAAACGGCTGTTAAGTCAAAACGTTCAGGAACTTTACAAAATTTCAGCTATACCGGAACTGGCCGCCGCACGCTGACTTCGAGAATAAAGGATGCTGCATGTCCAAAAAAAATGAGATGTACCGGGCGCTGCTGAAGAAACCAACTATCACCCTGGCGGGCAATATTTTTGACCCGCTTTCGGCACGTATCGCCCAGATCGTCGGCTATGAGCTCCTGGTATTATCCGGCTCCGTCGGTAAGGCATCCAATCTGGCCGCGCCCGACATCGTCATCTCGACACTGCCCGATGTGCAGGACCATATCCGCCGGGTGACCCGGAACACCGACATTCCGATCATGGTGGATGCCGAGGACGGGTTCGGTAACGCGGTCAATGTCTGGCGCTGTGTGCGCGAACTGGAGGCTGCCGATGTCTCAGCCATTGAAATCGAGGACAATGTGGTGCCTGGGCAGTTTGGCGTTAAGAACCCGGGCCTGAACCCTGTTGCGACTCAGGTCGGCAAGCTGAAGGCCGCGGTGGCCGCACGCACTGATCCCACCACGGTGATCGTCGCTCGCACCGCCGCCTGGGGCATGGATCGCGAGCATGCTGTTGATCGTATCAAGGCGTATGCGGCGACTGGCGCTGAGGCCTTTATGCTGACCGGCGTGAAGAGCAAAGCGGACATAGAAGCCACGCACAGAGCTGCTCCGAATATGCCCATCACAATTCTTGGCCCCCCGCCTGAGGTCAAGGACGACGCCAGGTTCTGCTCGGACAACAACCTTAAGATCATCATGCTGGGTAACCCTACCTATCTGGTGGCGGTGAAGTCGATCCATGACACGCTGAAATTCCTCAAGGAGGGCGGCGATGCCGCCCAGCTGAAGGCAAAGCAGGCCGATCCTGAGCTGGCCCGCCAGATCATCCGCATCGATGAATTCGAGAAATGGCAAAAAGAGTACCTGAAGTAGGGCAGCTGCCTAAATGACCAAGCCCTTGCGGCTGGCGATGGGTGGCATGCTGTTGCTTGCACCCGTGATCCCCTATGGCCAAGGCTACCCGTCCAAACCGATTCGCATCGTCGTCCCGTTCGCTCCCAGTGGAAACATCGACATCACGGCGCGGGTCATCGCGCCTGGACTGACGGAAGTTCTGGGGCAGCCCGTGATCGTCGAAAACCGTGGCGGCGCGGGAGGCAGAATCGGTTCCACGCAGGTCGCCAAATCACCGCCCGACGGTTACACGCTCCTCCTCGGCGCGCCCGGCACCCTCGTGGCCCAGCCGGTGTTTCACGACGAATGCGTTGCGCGATTTGATGACGCCGCCGGAGCCGAAGCGGGGCATTGGTTTTATGACACGCTTGGAGACGTAGCCGCAGCGCCATAGCGTCCGCAACTGACAGCGGCTGAAATGACTACGCCTGCGATAGCGGGCGTGGGTGGGAATTTCTTTTTTTCTTTAGCGGCTATGAATGGGCTGCTACGCAAATCAATTCGACTCTGGTACCTTGGGTTCGATCGTGGGCGTGGGCGGGTACTTCACTTCCTTTAGCAGCTAAAAAAGAGCTTCGTCAGCAGAATCTGTGGGTGAGTTTCACCCATTTTAGAAAATTGGGTGTTCACGCTGGTTGAATACTTTGACAAGCAAAGTTATCCACGGGCGCGCGTGCGGCTCCCTGCATAGAGCCAGAGCGCGCGCGCCGGTGGGTAACT
>SHXF01000172.1 GCA_009693435.1 Betaproteobacteria bacterium
GATCGCTATCTGGTAGCGTTCGTCTTGGGTGAGGTGTGTGTAGTTCATCCTTGGCAACTTTGACTTGGTGGTCGAGGGGCTCGGATGCTATCGCACCTCGCCCACCCAACCTGTTAATCAGAGTTGCACTTCGAATTTGAACTCGCGCTACCTTCTGCTCTGCTATGATTTATTTATCCTCTGAACCCGCACAGGAATCCACATGCCCGCCACCATACCCAAAGCCTACAGCAATGAAGCGTTTCTCAACAGCCGTGATGGACGCGCGCTGCGCATACTCGCCGAGTACCTCGAGCCGAAAAGCCGCTTTGATCGTGAGCATGTCGACGACACCATCGTGTTCATGGGCTCCGCGCGCACACTGTCACGCGAGCAAGCCGAGGCTGCACTCAAAAAGGCGGAGGCTGAAGGCGGCGATCTCACCGCCGCGCGCATGGCACTAAAAATGTCCGCGTATTACGAGGCCGCGCACAACCTCGCGTTGCGCCTGACGCAATGGTCCAAGGCGCTCGACAGCATCGAGAAACGCTTCGTGGTGTGCACCGGCGGCGGCCCCGGCATCATGGAGGCTGCGAACCGCGGCGCCTCCGCAGCGCGCGGCGTGAATGTGGGCCTCACTATCTCGCTGCCGATGGAGGAATTCGACAACCCTTACATCACACGCGGGCTGGCGTTTCACTTCCATTATTTTTTCATGCGCAAATTCTGGTTCTACTACCTCGCCAAAGCCGTGATCGTGTTCCCCGGCGGCTTTGGCACGCTCGACGAATTGTTTGAACTGCTCACGCTGGTGCAAACGCGCAAGATGAAAAAGCCCATGCCGATCGTGCTGTTCGGCACCGAGTACTGGAGCCAGGTCGTCGATTTCGACGCGCTGGTGCGCCACGGCATGATCAACGCTGCCGACGTGTCGCTGGTGCATCGCACCGACTCGGTGGATGATGCCTATGACTACCTCGTCAAACGCCTGACCGAGGACGCGCTCGGGCGGCCTGGGCTAATGCTGTAGTGCGCCACACCATGTCGGGCTGTGCGTCGACGAAGCGGCGGTTAGGGCATCATTACACCGAATGCTTTGCACGCAGTTCTTATGCCGCCATCGATAGAGGCAATCGGAACTGCCAGCCGTCGAGCAAGCTCGAAATAAACCACATCATACCCTTGCAAGTGATACCGATGGCATCAAGTACAATGCGTTCAGCGGGCATAGCGCGCCGCGCGGACTTCCTTGAGATACGCTCGACCCGGTTTGCCCGTGCGCGGATGTTTCTCGCGCCGCATCGCACTCAGCAATAACGACGCCGCACGCTGGCGCGACGTGCGAGATTTCGCCGGCGCCGCGCGCAATAAGTAAACACCTTGCACCAGCGGAATTCTGATGAGTTTATCCGGGGCATTCATGAGAGTAATCTACGTTGTCGTTATTCGTCTGGAAAGTTTATTGTCGCGTTGTTCGGCATTCTAGCAATGGTTCGCGCCAGCGGGTGACGTCCGCAAGCGCCTCAGCTTAGCCGCGCCCCACCCAGCCGCCATGCACCGGATGATGCGAGCAGATGAACTCCAGAAAGGCCGGCCGGCCTTTCGCGTTTTCTGCGAGCGCGCGCTTTAACGCGGGAATGACTTCCGACGGCTCGGTGACATCTTCGCCGTGCAATCCGACGGCCCGCGCCATCGCCGCCATGCAGGCGGTGCCATGATCGGACACCTTCCAGGTGTGGGGATCGTGCCCGCCTCCCCAAAAACCAGGCCCGTATCCGGAATAGCCGCCGTTGTTGATGTGGATGACAGTGATGCCGATTTTGTAACGCGTCAGCGCCTCGAAGTTGCCCATCATGTAGCACACGCCCGCGTCACCGGTGATGCATACGCACTGCCGGTCGGGAAAGGCGAGTTTGGCGCCGATGGCGCCCGCCAGACTGAAGCCCAGCGTCGACACATTGCCCCAGCCGAGATGGCCGCGCGGGATCTGCGCCTCGTACACGGTGCTGGTTTGATCGCGCGTGTTGCCGGAGTCCGCGGTGACAAACGACGCCTTGGGGTCGAGCACCTTCATCAGGCCGCCGATGACGCGGTAGGGGTTCATCGGCTTTTCATCCGACTCCATAAAAGGACGGAACTTGTCGAGGAACACCTGCTTGGCTGCGCGCACCTCTTCGACCACCGCCGCATTCTTGCGCGCGCCGCCGGCCTGCTTCGCGAACTCGTCGATAAGCGCGCGCAGCGTGAGTTTGGCATCACCGATCACCGCGTGACGCGTCTCGTAACTGCGGTTGATGTCGAGCATGTCCACCGTACATTGCACGATCACCTTCTTTTCCGGATCGGGAATCGCATGGCTGAAGCGGTTGGGAAACAGACTGGACCCAATCGAGAACAGGAGATCGCACTTATTCAAAAAATGCGCGGCATGCGAGCCACGCACGCCCACCGACAGCGCATGATTCTCGGGGAACGTGCCTTTGGCCTTGAGCGTGGTGAGTACCGGCGCCTGCACCATCTCGGCGAACTGCAGCAACTCGGCAGTGGCATCGGCGTAGTAGACCCCTTCACCGACAAACAACAGCGGGTCCTTCGCCGCCAGCAATGCTTTGACCGCCGCTTTAACGTCGTCCGGATCGGGGCCGGCGCGCCAGCCTTTCACCGGCACATAAGGGTGTTGCGTTTCCTCGTATTCGCCAAGGTCGCGCGGCACGATAAGCAGTACCGGACCAGGCCGGCCCGAGCGCAGATGCGTAAAGGCGCGGCGCATATAGTCCGGCACCAGCTCGGCGCGATCGATGGTGCCGACCCACTTGGTCACCGGCTTCAACGCCTCGGCCATGTTGTAATGCGTGTGCCGGCTCGCGCCTTGACTCACACCTTCGGTAATTACCAGCAGCGGCGATGAATCCTCCCACGCCTGCGCGATAGCGCCATACGCCATCTGGATGCCCGCCGCGTTGAGGTTGGCCATCACCGTGCATACGCCAATGCGCTTGCCGCAGGTCACGCGCGAAAACGCGTCGGCAACCGCCACCGCGAAGCGTTCCTCACCCATCATCAGGATTGGCATGCCCTCTTCGCCGAGCGCGTTGTTGACGTGATTGGTGGGAAAGCAACTTACCCATGGAACGCCCTCAGCCTTCAGTATCCGCGCAATGCCATTCGCCGCTTTTATTTTCATGATGGTTCTCCCAGGAAGATTGAGGCCTGCATTGACCACAGTTTAGAAGAGAATCGGGAATCCAGCCAGAGCATACCCGATGTTAGATCGGCGGATTAAATCGCGATATAGTTCGCGCATGATCAAAGCACCGCCTATTTGCCGAAACCTGAAAGAAAAACCATGAGTAAGCCAGAACCGCTGTTCCCGTCCGCCGCCAACTGCCCTGAGTGCGGCAAGAAAATTCGCATCAAGTGGGCCTTGCCGCGCGAAGTGTCTGCCGGGCTCAGTGGACTGGGACGCATGAAATGCCTGCATTGCGGAGCCAACCACGTGCGTGCGGTCGGCCCGGAAGATGCCATTCAGGAAACATCCCGCATGTTCGCCCTGCAATACCATCAGGCCTGCGGCCACGATCATGGCCACGAGGGCCACGATCACAATCACGGCGTTGCTATCATTCCCGGCAACGACACGTTCGCTTATATCAAACTGCCGGGGTAAAAAACCGTCGAGGAAGTCGCTGTTAGGCCGCCACAGGCGCCTGCCAGCGGGTATCGAGATCCAGCGGCCACACCGGGCGCGGTATGCGCTTCCACGCGTATCGTTCGAGTACGGGGGAGGTCAGACCTGCGGCATCGACCTCGATGATGCGTTCGTCGGGGTACCAGGTGTCGATACCGGCACGAAAGTGACCGCGCGATTTCACCACCAGCGAGGAAAAGTCGCCGACGTCCAAGCCGAAGGTTTCGAAAAACACCGGGTCCGCGCACTGGATGCGGCGTGAACACAGCACCATGGTGAGGCCGCCGACGCGAATGGCCGCGGACGGGCCTAGGTGTACCGTGCGCCCCGCGTAGACGCCGCGCCGCCCGACGACCACGCCGTCAGAGAGAGCGAGCACCGTTGCTTCGATGGGCACAGCACGCCCGTAGACATCGGCGCGCCCTTCGTTGAGTGTCATTTGCACGCTGGCACCTGCCCCCGCGGCATGGCAGCGCGCCGCTGCTGCGGGATCGACGAAGTTACCAAGCAGCACGCGTTCGACGCGTTCGGCTAAGAGCCGCTCGAGGATATCAGTGGTATTGCCGCGTCCGCCGCCGCCCGGATTGTCGGCGACATCGGCGAGGCAGACCGCCGTGCGCTCACCCTTGCGGCCCGCCTGCGCGGCGCGCGCGATGGCGTCGTTCAGCGGCGTGAGCTGCACGCGGAAGCGCTCGCGCCCGGCCCACGCGAATTCGGCGATCTGCTTCGCGAGCGCCTTCGGCTTGTCGCCGCGTCCGTAGACAAGAATCGTGATACCGCCCTCGCGCACGTCGCCAAATACAAAACCGCCGAGTATCGACACCACCGGCAACTCGGGGCTGATGTGCCGCTGGCCCTCGGTAATCATGTCGGCATAGGCGCCGCGTGCAGTGAGCAGTGTCACCGACGGTGGCATGATCGGCATGCGGATGAAGGTCTTCTCCCAGCGTTCGCCGGCGAGCAGACGGCGCATCAGCGTAGCCGCCTCCTCGCCGCGCTCACGCCGGTCGACATGCGGGTTGGTGCGATAGGAAAGTATGCAGTCGGCGCAATCAAACATGCGGCGCGAAATATTGGCGTGCAGATCCACGGTGGACAGCACCGGCACATGGGGGCCTGCCGCCTCGCGCACAAGCGCGTACAGCGCGCCGTCGGGATCCTCAGCGGCGGAAGCAGTCATCGCGCCGTGATTGCAGATATAGATGGCATCGAACGGCCCCGCCGCCGCGAGCAGGGTTCGCATGCGTGCGAGCGTGGCATCGATGAAGCGCTGATCAGCCGGGCCGCCCGGTTCAGTGCCGGTGATGAGTATCGGCACCGGCTCCCAAGGGCCGCTGGCGTTCATGACCTCGACAAAGCCGGGAATCTCCCCCGGCATCGCGGGCGCGGGCTGCGCGGCTTCAGCGAGCATCGCTGCGCCCTCGAAGTAACACGAATTGCGGAAATCTTCCTCGGTGGATACCGGGGCAAACGCGTTGCTCTCGAGATGAATGCCGAGCAGGGCGACGCGCGGGCAGCTTGTGGTCATTGGTATGCTCCCTCTATCTTATTGAGTCTTACGTATCTGTGTGACATTTTTTCCCTCATCCCAACCCTTCTCGCGGGGGGCATCGGCATCTACACATCTTTTTATGGCCCATGCCGGTTTGGAAAGACAAATTGTGCATATTGTTTGAGTTGATCGATATCATAATGTTCAAGCAGCGTCAGAGTCGAAAGCAACAGCCACAGTCCTGCGAGCAAGGCGGGCGCGG
>SHXF01000173.1 GCA_009693435.1 Betaproteobacteria bacterium
ATGTCGATGACCATCCGTAGATGATCAACCCACCGCGCCGACGCAGCTTGCCTTTCAGCCGCCTTGCCACCTCCCTTGTACCCTTCCAGGCTCATTCATCAATGGAATGTCGAGCCTTCCTCCAGGCTCATACCTCGTTGGACAAGACTGGGACTGGACGCCTCGGGAAATATCTCCGCCTGGCAGATGCGCATTGCCAGCACATCCATCATCGCGACACTGCTCAAACTGCCGCTGAAAGACGGCGTCGATCCGCAGGCGGTGACCTGCTTCAACGACCATCCCTATTCGGTGCCGAGCACGCTGGTGGAATACGCGCAGCGCAACGCCCATGTGCCGGTCGGATTCTGGCGCACCGTGGGCCATTCGCAGAACCCGTTCGTGCGCGAGTGTTTCGTAGACGAAATGGCGCTGGCCACGGGCAAGGACCCCTATGAATTTCGCCGGTCGATGCTCGCCAGGTCGCCGCGCGATCTGGCCATTCTCGACGCAGTGGCCAAGGCGGCCGGCTGGGGGAAACCGCTGCCAACGGGCGTGTTCCGCGGTATCGCGGAGACCGAGGGCTATGGCAGCTATGTGTCGGCGGTGTGCGAGGTGTCGGTGAACCAGCGGGGCGACCTGAAAATTCATCGTGTCGTGATCGGCATCGACTGCGGCTACGTGGTGAATCCGGATAACGTTCGCGCCCAGTTGCAGGGTACGGTGGTGCACGGACTAAGCGCGATCCTGTGGGGCGAGAACACGGTGAAAGACGGGCGCATCGAGCAGTCCAACTTCCACGACTACCGGATGATGCGGCTGAACGAGATGCCCAAGGTGGAAATGGTACTCGCGCCTACCGGAGGATTCTGGGGCGGCGTGGGTGAGCCGGCGCAGGCGCCGCTGGCGCCGGCGCTGGCCAACGCGATATTTGCGGCAACCGGCAGGCGCCTGCGCTCGCTGCCACTGAAAAACCACGGCATCACGCTCGTGAAGGCTTGAAACCCCACAGCAAATTGTTCTGGCTGGTAGTTGCATGCGCGATCGCGCTCCCCGCGGGTGCGATCGCGCAGCCTGATTCCATGGCGCTCGCCTCTTACGCAGTCGACGGACTCGAAATACGCAGCCCACTGGGCGGCGCAATCGGGGATGCGGCGCGCGGCCGAGCGATCGCGACCAGCCGCACCGAGGGCGCGTGCGTGTTATGCCATGCGGTGCCCGGTGAGCGATTCGCGGGAGATATCGGTCCCCCGCTTGCCGGCATCGGCGAGCGGTTGACACCGGCGCAGCTGCGCTTGCGCATCGTCGATTCGAGCCGCATCAATCCCGCCACCGTGATGCCGCCCTATTACCGGGTTGACGGTCTGGCCATGGTGGCCGCCGCGCGCCGCGGACAGCCGGTGCTCCAGCCACAGGAGATCGAAGACGTGGTCGCATGGTTGTCCACGCTGATCGCGCCGATCGGATCGGCGCCGCAATGAATCAGGCCGGCGGAGCAAGCGCCGTTCTGCGCCTCACACGCAGGCAGTGGCTGGCGCTCGCCGCTGGCGGCTTCGCGGTATCGGCCTGGCCGCGCGCCGCGCAGGCCCAGCTCGCGACCTTCGAATCGATGGTGCTGCCCGTCTCGCAGGGCGCCCCGGTACGCCGCGGCAAGGTCAGACTGACACTGCCCGTGCTCGCCGAGAACGGCAATGCCGTGCCGATGAAAGTGGCCGTCGACAGCGCGATGAGCCCGGACGATCACGTCAAGGCGATACACCTGCTCTCCGAACGCAACCCGGTGAAAAACATGGCGGTGTTTTACCTCGGTCCCCGAGCCGGTCGGGCGGAAGTGAACACGCGTGTGCGCCTTGCCGGCAGCCAGCGCGTTGTGGCGCTCGCGCATTTGTCCGACGGCAGCTTCTGGTATGACCAGGCGGAGGTTATCGTGACCTTGTCCGCATGCGTGGATGGCACATGAACGCGCAGCGGCATGAAGAACCGGGGGTGCGCTGAAAATGGCACGCGTGCAGCTGCCGGGGCAGGCCAGGAAAGGCGAGGTGGTGGCGGTGCGGCTGCTGATACAGCACGGCATGGAGACCGGCCATCGCCAGGATGATGTCGGTCGTTTCATCGAGCGAAACGTCATCCAGCATGTCAGCTGCCGTTACAACGGCGTGGAGGTCTTTCGCGCCGAACTCTCCTCGGGAATATCTGCCAATCCCTACCTGCAGTTCTACATCGTCGCCGAAGCCTCCGGCGAACTGGTGTTCACCTGGGTGGATGACAAGGGCGAAACGGGCGAAGCACGCCAGTCGATTGCCGTGACGGGATGAAGCACGCGCGCGCCAGCGAAGTTACGCACGCCACCCGCGCTTGCGTCGCGCTGGCAAGCGCGATGCTCCTGACATGCGGCATGTCCTCTCTCGCACAGACTAGAGGGCAAGGCCGGTCGCCTGCCCAGGCATTGCCGGCCGCACAGGGCGCCCTACCTGACCGTGCGATCGCGCAAGGAGACTTGAAGTCCGGCCGCGAATTTCTCGGCGCCGATGTGCGCGCAATGCAGGCTGACGAATTTTCCAACCCGGGGATGCTCTGGGTGGAACGCGGGGAGAAACTCTGGAATCAACCGGCAGGGACGTCCTCCAGATCCTGCGCAGACTGTCATGGCGATGCGAAAGTCTCGATGAGAGGGGTGGCCGCGCGCTACCCGGCCGTTGACACCGTCTCGAGCAAGCTGTTTAACCTGGAAGACCGCGTGCGCCAATCACGCGCCGAGCATCAGGGCGCGGCGGCACCTGCGTTTGAATCCGAGGAACTGCTCGCGCTGGTCGCGTTCGTTGCCCATCAATCCCGCGGGAGCCCGGTGAAGGTCGTCATCGATGGCCCCGCGCGGCCATTCTTTGATGCCGGAAGATCCTTCTATTACAGGCGCGTCGGCCAGATGAACCTCGCCTGCGCGCATTGCCATGAGGCGAACTGGGGCAAGACCCTGTACGCGGAGCGGATCAGCCAGGGTCATCCCAACGCCTACCCGGCCTACCGCCTGGAATGGCAATCGCTTGGGTCGGTGGAGCGCCGCCTGCGCAGTTGCCTGTTCGGCGTGCGCGCCGAACTGCCACCCCCGGGCACGCAGGCGTTGCGCGAACTGTCGCTGTTTCTCGCTTGGCGCGCGGAAGGACTGCCGATCGAGGCGCCGGGAGTGAGGCGCTAGGGGTGAAGTATCATTCGCCCGTTTCGCCGCGTGACTTTGCGCGGTAACGACAGGCGCAGGAACGCGCCTTTCCCCAGACCCGCCGACAGGGAGTGATGCCACCATGATGCCGCTGATCCAATATCCACGCGTGCTGTTCGACTTCGGCGCGGTCCGGGCGCTGCCTGAAGAGCTGGCGCAGTTCAAGATCGCGCGGCCGCTGTTCGTCACCGATCCCGGCCTGGTGCGTCACGGCGTGTTCGACAAAGTCCGCGCAGCGATGCCTGCAGGATCCACGCTGGCGGTGTTCGATCAGACGCCGGAGAATCCGACGGTCGACGGCGTGGAGCGCGCGCTGGCGCTGTACCGCGAGCGCGGCTGCGACGGGCTGGTAGCAGTCGGCGGCGGCTCGGTCATCGACACGGCCAAGGCTGCGGCGGTGGTTGCGGGACTCGGCGGAAAGGTCGATGACTATCTCGGTCATCCGGAACGGATCACAGCCAGCGTCGTGAGCCTGATCGCCGTGCCCACCACCTCCGGCACCGGCAGCGAGGTATCGCGCGGCGCGGGCATACACTCCACCTCCTCCAGCCGCGGCAGTTCCATCGGCGGACCCTGGGTCGTCCCCAGGGTCGCGATTTGCGATCCCGAGCTCACCCTGACCTTGCCGAAATTCATGACCGCCGGCACCGGCATGGACGCGCTGTCGCATGCGGTCGAGGGCTATCTCGCCAAGGCGGTCAACCCGGTGGGCGACGCGATGGCGCTCGATGCGGTGAAACGAGCCTGGGCCTGGCTGCCGCGCGCGGTGGACAACGGCGCGGACCGCGAGGCGCGCTGGCAGATGATGATGGCCTCGATGCAGGCGATGCTCACCGCCAAGGGACTGGGATCGGCGCACGCGCTCGCCAACACCTTCGGCGACCAGGGCCTGCACCATGGCACCTTGGTGACCATGGCGCTGCCCGCGGTGCTACGGTTGCTCGCGCCGCGCTTGCCCGAGCGCATGAGTGCGCTGGCCGGCGCGATGATGCTCGCCCCCGGAGAGAACCCGGCGGACGCTTTAGGAGCGATGAACGCGCGTCTCGGCCTGCCCAGGACGCTGCGCGAGTACGGCTACAAAATGACCGACATCAATGAGAGCGCGACGGACGCGCACCAGAGCTTCTTCAATATTCCTGCGCCCTATCACCCGACACTCGCCGAATACCGCTCACTGATCGAAGCCATGCTGGGCTGAAGTAAATCACGAACCTGCTTTTCGGAGACCTCACGTCACCGGCGGCAGGTCTTTGGATGATGGCGGCGATGACGATGGCGATGACGATGGCGATGACGACGGCGATGACGGCGACGATGACGGCGACGATGACGGCGACGATGACGGCGACGAAGGCTCGGCAGGCGCGGCAGGCGCGACGCGGAACCACCAGTTGATGGCGATGCCCGCGGCGAAGACGATGAATCCGGCGGCGAGCAGCATGATGCCCAGTCCCAGCTCGCTCTTCGGAAACAGCTGCTCGACGCCCCTGTAACCCGCATAAAGAACGCCCGCACCAAACATCGCCCATACCACCGGGTCGCGCAGGAACCAGCCTATCAGGCACAGCATAATTCCCAGCACGACGTTCTGCCATGACCAGAGGGGGGGCAGACCGGGCAGGCCATGGTCCCAGCCCTGCCAGCCGTGCAACCACAGTCCGGCGTAGACCGCGAAGGCCGCGCCGACCGCCAGGCCGCCGCGCGCGCCGCGCCACACCCGCCAGGCAAATACCGCCGCGACAAGAAACAGCGCATAAGGCGCGGACACCGCCGACTGGAGCGCGGCAAAGAGCGTGAGCGCCGCGTAGGTCCAGACACCCCTTTCCCGTTTCACGATGATGGTGTACAGGAGAAAGAATGCCCCCACCTGCGGCAGGATGGCCTGGCCCCGGATATCGGGACTGGCGGCAATCAGGATGTAGCTCCAGACGTGATAGAGGTAAAAGCCCGCAAGGATGCGAAATACCGCCAGCACGCAGCGCCCGGCGCGCAGGCGCTGCTCCTCGGTATGCGCGAGATCCGACGCAGGGCGGGGGCGGAGGCCGAGGACGTCCAGCAGCAGCATCACCAGCGTGCCGAACCAGCCCGCCACCTGCAGCACCAGGAGCTTGCCCGTGTCCGGTTGCGACAGCAATGCAATGACCGCGACGATGGCGCACGCGGCGCCGATGACAGCCGCGTAGTGCAGGCGCCC
>SHXF01000174.1 GCA_009693435.1 Betaproteobacteria bacterium
AATCACCCAAAAGGACATCTCTGCCGCCATGCACTACCTCAACCATCGCCCCAGAAAATGCCTCGGCTTCAAAACACCCCACGAAGTCTTCTGGAAGAAGCTACACTCGCATCATAACGCGGTTGCACTTCAGACTTGAATCCGCCCAGAAATATACAGCAGGATGTAGTAACGTCCAATGGCATCGGCTTCACCTCAAGACAGGAGGGTAAGCATGGCCCGGCATTACTCAACCAAGAACTTCTTCCGGCAAATGCCAAATGTTCGCCGTGGTCTGGCTTCCAATAATCCCAGAGTATCGTGACGGAAAGCAATGATGGGACACATCCGCTTAGGGACTCTTCAGCGAACTCGACAATGGTTTCAGGTCCTTGACCTGATCGGGGCTGGCGCTGATACGCCCGAAGTAGCGGCCGCGACGTTGGCAGCTTCCCAGCGCGGTCTGGTCAGCGCTGCAAAGGACTCAGACAAGCCAGCGCATCGCCTCCAGAAAATGTGGGGCGAATTCGTCCGTCAGATCGAAAAAGAGAATAGCCTCAAGAAACTTTTCACCGACGACCATAAAGATAGGGACAGACAGAAGCTCTACGGCATTCGCCTACGGCCCGACGAGAAGCAAATCCTGCTCACCAGTCTTCCTGCACTGTTTCCGAAGCCCGCCAGCTAGACCGGCCCTCAATCCCAACGCTAAACCCGTCCGCCTGGACGGTTTTTTTGTTTATGCGTGCTGGGGTGTGAAAAATTCACACCCCAGTCCCTCTGGTAAACCCTTTTTATACAAGTGGTTACAGTGCGTCTTTTTGCGCTCTTCACAGGGCTCAATGAATCCTTGTGATGCCAGAAAATGCCTTATCGCGAAATCCAATTCCGCGTAGAAAGGCTCAACAATGACGCATACGATATTGAGACACCCAGCAGTCAAATCCCGCACGGGCCGATCCAGAAGCAGCACCTACACAGATATCGATGACGGACTTTTCGTCTCGCCGGTAGCGATAGGCGCTAGGGCTGTTGGCTTTCCGGAACATGAAGTCGAAGCGATTATCGTCGCGCGCATTGCCGGCAAAAGCAATGAAGAAATTCGCGCGCTGGTGGTGAAGCTCGAAGCCGCGCGCAAGGCTGCGGCGTAAGGGAGCGCGGACGATGAACGCCGATCCGGTGCTCAGGCGCGTTGCGCATCACGGCGCGAACTGCGTAGGACGCTGCCCGCGCGACGGGATTACCCCACCAGTGGCGGCAGTGCTTGCCCGTGGGCTTGCACGGCGGCGTGCAGTCGTTGGCGCGGCAGGGCGCAGCGGAAAGCGGGTGCAAGCATGACGCCTGCGCAGACGCTCAAGAAGAAGCGCACGCGCCACCCGAACCCACGTCTGGTCAAAATCCATCGCAACTACACGGTGGAGGAAATCGCCAAACTGTTTGGCAAGCACCGGAAAACCGTACATAACTGGGTCAAGAACGGGCTACCGACGATTGATGACAAGCGCCCCTTTCTGATCTTGGGCCACGAGCTTGTTGCCTATCTTCAAGCACGGCGCACGAAAAACAAGCGGTCTTGTCGGCCCGGTGAAATTTATTGTCTGCGCTGCCGCACGCCAAAGATGCCAGCGGGGGGAATGGCGGATTTCGTGGCTATAACTGACACATCCGGCAACTTGATTGGCATGTGTCCGACCTGCGAGGCGTTGATGTACCAGCGCATAGGCTTGGCGAAATTAGCGCAGATTCGGGCGCAAATGAACATCACAATGCCGCAAGCACAGTCACGCATAGTTGATAGCGCACAACCCTGCGTGAACGTTACCTTGAGATAGGAGGCACAGACCATGACAACACACAACGCCAATAATGAGCGAATCAAGCGCCGTTACTTTGCTTACTTGAAAGAAGCTAAACGCCACAGCGAGCCTACGGTGGACGCGGTGGCAAAGGCGCTTAGCCGCTTTGAGACACACACCAAGTTCCGGGACTTCAAGGCGTTCCACTTCGAGCAGGCCATCGCCTTCAAGAAGCACTTGGCCGAGCAAACCGGGCTGCGCTCAGGGGAACGGTTAAGCAAGGCGACCTTGCACGCGACGCTGGCAAACCTGAAACGGTTTTTTCAATGGCTGGCCGGGCAGCCGGGCTACAAGTCGCGTTTTTCGTATTCCGATGCCGACTACTTCAACCTGTCCGATAAGGATACCCGCGTGGCCACGGCACGGCGGGAACAGCACGCGCCGACGCTGGAGCAGGTCAAGCACGTTATCGCGCAAATGCCTGCCACCACGGAGATCGAGCGCCGTAACCGCGCCTTGATTGCGTTTACGTTGCTCACCGGCGCGCGGGACAGGGCCATTGCTTCGATGAAGTTGAAGCATATCGACTTGACTGAAAACCGCGTTTATCAGGACGCGCGCGAGGTTCAGACCAAGTTCAGCAAGACGTTTCCGACGTACTTCTTTCCAGTCGGGGACGAGGTGCGCAAAATCGTAGCGGCATGGGTAACGTATTTGCGGGTGGAAAAGCTGTGGGGCAACAACGATCCGCTGTTTCCAGCAACGCTGGTCGCGTTGGGAGAATCCCAAAGGTTTGGCCCGGCTGGGTTAAAGCGCGAGCACTGGCGCAGCGCTGCGAGCATACGCAAGATTTTTCGTGAAGCCTTTACCTTGGCTGACCTGCCCTACTTCAACCCGCACAGTTTCAGGAATACAATGGTGCGGCTGGGCGAGGAGCGTTGCCAGACGCCGGAAGAATTCAAGGCATGGAGCCAGAATTTAGGCCATGAAAAGGTTTTGACGACGTTTTTCAGCTATGGTGAAGTGGCGATTCCGCGTCAGGGGGAGATTATCAAGGGCTTGGCTACCCAGCGACCGGCCAACGTGCCGGACGTGGCCGAATTCGCCAAAGCAGTTGCGCGGGAAATGCGGCAGTCGCACGGAGAAGGTAAAGTAGTGCCTTGAGAATCGCCTAGCAAAGTTGTTTTGGGGGTATCTATGGGGGTATTTCAGTAGTTCATACCAACATAGATTCATATAAATCAAATAGTTACGTTGTCAGTGTGGTGCTGGCTCCCACCAGACCCGCATTCCAAGACATCCAATAACGTCCTGTAAGTAGCAGTTTTTCATAGCAGAAATTGCAAAAATCGAAGAATCCGCTGTGTCATTTCAACAAGGATTTCTATGAAGGTTTGTGTGGTGGGCGCTGGTGGAGTAGGAGGCCTGCTTGCTGCGGTGTTGCGGCGGGCAGGAGTCGATGTCAGTCTTTTGGTAACCGAACGACACTTGACGGCGATTCGGCGCAAGGGCCTGGCTTTGATTGCCCCGAGCGGTCGATTCAGCGTTGAAATTCAAGCAGAGCTTGATCCGCACGCAATCGGCGCCTGTGACGTCGTTGTCGTGACTCCGAAGATGTGGGCCGTTGAAGCGATTGCGCCCACGCTCCGGCCGCTGCTGGGGGAAGACACCGCCGTCATTCCTGTCCAGAACGGTATCGATGCGCCAGGGATACTCGCCAAGGCTCTCGGCTGGGAGCACGTCGTCTATGGATCCGCGTCAATGAACGCCGCCATCGAGGAGCCCGGCGTAATCCGTCAACGCAATCCCAACCACACGATCACTGTGGCCGAGGCGAAGGGCATCGAATCCGCCAGACTGCTCAAGGTGAAGGAGACCTTCGGGGCTGCGGGTATTTCGGTCGAAATCGGCGCCGATGGTCCCACGCTGCTATGGGACAAGTTCATCGGCCTGGTTTCGAACAGCTCGCTGTGCGCCCTGCTCCGATCGCCCATGGGTGTGGTGCAAAAGGACGACGACTGCTGGTCACTCTACACGGCCGTATTCAACGAGGTCGTTGCGGCGGGGCGCGCGGTCGGTATTTCGATCCCCGTGGAGAAGGCAGAGGCGCGGCTTGCGCGCGCGCGAACATCGCCACCGATGGTGATGCCCTCCATGGCTGTCGATCTGATGGCGGGCAATCGCCTGGAGTTGCCGTGGCTTGCTGGGCGAGTCAGGGAGCTTGGAAGGGAACACGGCATCCCTACGCCAGCGAATGATTTTATCTGGGCGGCGTTGAAGCCGTTTTTGTCTGGTAAGGCACCAGCGGGGTAATTCATGCCAGTCACCATCGCCGCCGGTATCGGCTTGATGGAGTACCCGTTCCGGACCGCCTCCGGTTTCTGGCGTTGGGTCGATCTGTGCGAGCAGGGCGGCGTCGACTCAATATGGCAGAGCGACCGCTTGGTGAGCCGTACCCCGGTGCTGGAATGTATGACGGCCCTGGCCGCGATCGCCGGCCGCACGCGACGGATCAAGTTCGGCGTCAACGTCGTCGCGGTGGCGATGCGCGATCCGGTGCTGCTGGCCAAGCAATGCGCGACCATCGACGTGCTGTCCGAAGGCCGCATGCTGCCCGCCTTCGGCATCGGCAGTCCGCGCGGACTGGAATGGGATGCCATGCACCTCGACCCTACCACGCGCGGCCGCAGGACCGACGAGGCGCTGGAGATCATTTCCCGGCTGTGGAAGGGCGAGAAGCTGACCTACGCCGGAAAGCACTTCCGGTTGACGAACGCCTTGATCTCGCCGCTGCCTGCCCAGACCGACCTTCCGATGTGGATCGGTGGATCGTCGGACGCGGCCGTTCGGCGGACGGTCAAATACGGCACTGGCTGGCAGGCGGGATCCGAGACGCCCGAGGCCGTCGGTCAGGTCATTGCTGCGATCAAGGACGCCGCCACCACGGCCGGCCGCTCAATCGACGAGGATCACTACGGCGCTGCATTCGCCTATCGCTTTGGTGACCGGGACGATCCCGGCGTGGCGAAGGTGATGGAGCACTACAAAGCCCGCACCGGACGCGACGCTGGCGTGCATTTCGCCTTTGGCGATGCCGAGGCGATCATCCAGCGGATCGCGCGCTACGTCGAGAATGGCGCATGTAAGTTCATTCTGCGCCCGGCGGCGGATGGGGACGAGGATATGTACACGCAGACCAAGCGGTTGGTGGAGGAGGTGCTGCCACTCATGGCGGAGCGCTGGCCGCGGCGGGCGAAAAACCAGGGGGTAAACGGTCGGGCAGATTAAGGTCCTGAGATTCTGTTTCTGGCAACCTTAGAAGGTCTGCTCAGGCGCTAATTTTGAGCCGCGTTCGGTGGGCTGTAGCACGGCGCTTACGGCACAATCACGATCGGCTCTGCGGGCCATGGACCACCGAGCAGCGCCGACAGCAACACGGCAAGAGTGCGCGGAATAAACGTTTCGCGCGAACCCGCAATCTCGGCAATCGACCACCACCGCAACTCGCGAAACGTTGCGTGCTCTTCGGACGTGAGCGCGGTAGGTGTTGCAAAGAAGTTGGGGACACGCTGGATGTAGACGCGGGCCAGCGT
>SHXF01000175.1 GCA_009693435.1 Betaproteobacteria bacterium
GCGATGATAGTAGCGCAGGAGTCCGCCGAGCCGTTCATGACTCTTGCGGACTAATCAACGCAGTTCGTTTGACGTATTGGGTAGCGGAGGGAACCAGTCGCAAGACGCAAATTTGCATGATGCACGATATTTCTGCAAACTCTGAATCAACTTTCCTCCGCCCATTCCCTCATGCCCCAGAAAACCCGTGCAGTCCAAAACTACTGCATTTTCAGTAGCTTCCTATTTTTTGACCTTGCGGGGGCGTCCATATAGTTGCCACCATTTTTCGTGACTTATTGCCGCTTTTGTTACGTTTATCTGCGTCCCGCCGATTGCAATTTGATCAGTTCGGCAGGTTGTGCCGATCTGCGATTGACCACCGCCGCCACTCGACAAACACTGGTCAATGCGCAATCGGCACGAATGGTCAATTTGGGGTCGGCGGGAACAAACGCAGCTCGCCACCTAAATTCGCTTGCAAAAGTTGCACTTCAGAGTTGAATCCGCCACTCCAGAATCCAGCGCCCTCCAAAGATAAAGCGCAAGGTATGAGCGATACGGGCTAAGGAAACTTACGCCATCGGAGCTGGAATGTTTCGCGCCATGCCGCCCCAGGCGGTGATCTCGCGACCCGTGAATCGCACCTCATAGTCGGCTTCTTTGTTCATCGCCAGCTCCAGGTTTTTGGCTAAGGCCATGATTCAAATCAGAATTCCCAATGATATCCATTAGGAATCAGGCCAGACAGCTTGGCAAGCAATGTTCTAGGGGAATCCTAATGGACTATCTGGGTTTATACTGAGTGGCGCCGCTCACCTTTTGGCGCTGCTTATTTCTCGCAAGCGTTTCATTGTGTTAGTTCCGCTTAGGGATTAGGGGATATTGATGACGCCGCATCGCCTGCGTGTATACAAGAGCGCGGAAATGCCGCCGCGCACGCAGTTGCTGGCGTGGAAACTGGCGGCTGTTGCCGCTGATGATGCGCCCATCGAGCCTGCGGTCGAGGCCATGATCCTGAACCGCGTTATTGATAACGCAGGCCCTGCCGTCGCAGCGCTGGCGCGCCATCCGGTGGCCAATGCGCGCGCGCAGGCGCTGGCTCATCCGCATGCGGGCGGTGCGACGGTGTTCGGCATGCCGCGCGGCGTGCGTATTGCGTGCGAGTGGGCGGCGTGGGCCAATGCCACGGCGGTGCGCGAGCTTGATTTTCACGATACGTTTCTGTCGGTGGACATGAATCATCCTGGAGACATGATTTCGGCCATTGTCGCGGTGGGGCAGCAGTGTGCAGCCACCGGCCAGGATTTGATACGCGGCATTGCCGCTGCATACGAAATCGATGTCTGTCTTTCAAAATCAATCTGCTTGCACGAGCATCGCATAGACCATCTGACACATATTGCAGCGGGCATGGTGGGCGGCATAGGCGCATTGCTTCGGCTACCGGTGGAGGTGATTTATCAGGCGCTCAATCATGTGGTTCACGTAACGATAACCACGCGCCAATCGCGCAAGGGCGAGATTTCTTCGTGGAAGGCGCATGCGCCTGCCCACGCCGCAAAGCTCGCGGTGGAGGCAGTCGACCGCGCGCTGCGTGGCGAGACTTCGCCGTCGCCGATCTACGAGGGCGACGACAGCATTATCGCGTGGCTGCTCGACGGACCTAAGGCTGAATACACGATCCACCTGCCCGAGGCCGGCGAACCCAAACGTGGCATTTTGGAAACCTATACCAAGGCCTACTCAGCGGAATTTCACTCGCAGGCGATGATCGATCTGGCTTTCCGCATGCGCAGGCGCATCCCCGATTTAGCGCGCATCCGAGAGGTGGTGATCCACGCCAGTCGCCATACCGACCGCATTATCGGCACCGGCTCGGGTGACCCACAGAAATTTGACCCCAAAGCCACGCGCGAAACACTCGATCACAGCGTCATGTACATCTTCGCGGTTGCGCTGGAAGATGGCATATGGCATCACATCACGAGCTACGCGCCCGGACGCGCGGGACGGCCCTCGACCGTAGCGCTGTGGAAGCGCATCCGCACGGTGGAAGATCCGTCGTGGACACGCCGCTACCTGTCGGCCGAGCCGCGCGAACGCGCACTGGGTGGCCGCGTGGTGATTACCATGGAAGACGGCGCCACGATCGAAGACAGTATCGACTTTGCGGATGCACACACCTACGGCGCAAAGCCCTTCGGGCGCAACGATTACATTGGAAAGTTTGACACACTGGCGTCCGAATTTGCCGGCGGCGCGGAACGCGAGAGATTTGTGCATGCGGTGCTTTCACTGCCCGAGACAAGTGCGGGGGCGTTGATTGAGCTTACCGTTGAAGTGCCGGAATCCGCACGGGCGTGCGCCGGGCTTCGAGCGGGATTGTTTGAGCGGGCTGCGGTGTGAATTTCGTCTGGATCCGCAGTACGGACGTGTCATGAATTTGTTCAATTCCAATGGGGAAAACGCAATATGAATTTCATAGGTTTGGCAATTGCAATCGCGGCATGGCTGCTGGCGCTACCGCTTGCGCTAGGTCAGACTTTCCCATCGAAACCGGTTCGTCTCATTGTGCCGTTCGTGCCCGGCGGCGGCACGGATACCTTCGCGCGCATCTTTGGCGCCAAGGTCAGTGCGGCGTGGGGGCAGCAGATGGTCGTGGAGAACCGCGGTGGCGCCCAGGGCAACATCGGTACCGCCCTAGGGGCGAAGGCGGCGCCCGACGGTTACACGATCACCCTGGCGTATGTCGGTACGCTCGCGATCAATCCGCACCTCTACCGGCAGCCGGGCTTTGATGCGTTGAACGACTTCACCGCAATAGCGCGCGGCACAGAGGAAGCGTGGCTGGTGGTGGTGCACCCGTCGGTGCCTGTCCGAACGTTGAAGGAACTCGCCGCGCTGGCCAGGCGTAATCCAGACAAGCTCAGCTTCGCATCATCCGCGTCGGGAACGCAAATGGTTGGCGAGCTTTTCAAAGCAACTACCGGAGCAAAAATCCTGCATGTGCCGTACAAAGGGTCCGGACCCGCCACGATTGATCTGGTCGCGGGCAATGTTGACATGATGTATTCGAGCGTGACCGGAGCGGTATCACAGGTCAAGGCCGGGAGACTGCGTGCACTGGCGGTGACGGGTGTTCGACGTGTTGAGACACTCCCCGATGTGCCGAGTACGGAGGAGGTCGGCTATCCGGAACTCAATGTCTACGGCTGGTTTGGCATGGTTGCGCCGGCTGCGACGCCGCGCGAGATCATCGTTAAACTCAATGCCGATTTCGTGCGTGCGCTCAACGCGTCCGATGTGCGCGAGAAATTGAAAGTGGTCGGTCAGACGCCTTTACCAAGCACTCCGGAAGAATTTCAGACGCAAATCCGCGTGGACTATGAGCGCTGGGGCAAGATCGTTAGGCAGTCAGGCGCCAAGGCGGATTAGCGTTGGGCAATTCGGAGGCGGCGGGAACTTCATAGCCCAACCTTGTCAGGCAATCCATTAGTTTGCGTTCCGACAGGTTTGAGAAATCGCCACGCATCATGTCAGACACCTTGTGCTGAGTGATGCCAGATGAGTAGGCTAGTGGAATTTCACCACTGACCTATTCACCCGGCCGTCGGATCATCCTGGTCTAGCGCAGTGGTTGGTGAAGCAGGCATTGAAAGTCTTTCGCTCAATGCGCACGTAATATGGCTCATACCACCGATCGATGGCATGCCACACTCATTCTGGGGTGTACCCGGAAATTTTTACCACTTGCGCCCAACGGGCAATCTCGCGTCGGATATGCTCTGCGAACGCTTCGGGTGTAATGCCACCGGGTTCTGAGCCCTCGGCGAGCAAGCGGCTCTGCACCTCGCGCGTACCGAGAATGTCTTTCACTTCGGTATGCAGCTTACGCACGATGCTTTGCGGCGTAGCCGCCGGCACAACCAGCCCCTGCCACGACGCCACGTCAAATTGCGGCAGCCCGACTTCCGCCATCGTCGGCACATCACTGGCGGTTGCAATCCGCCGCTTCGAACTTACGGCATGCGCCCGCAGCTTGCCGCTGCCCAGATACGGGATAGCGCCCGGCGGCTGCTGCAGGCTCATTTGCACCTGCCCTGCCAGAAGGTCGGTGAGCGCAGGCCCGGCCCCTTTGTAGGGCACGTGTATGACCTTGAGGCCCGTCTGTGACAAGAACAGCTCCATCATCAGATGCGACGCGCCGCCGGTGCCCGATGAAGCATAGTTGAGGTAGCCCGGCTTGGCCCTGGCCAGTGCGATCAATTCGTTATAAGACGTTGCAGGCACCGCCGCCTGCGTCACTAGAAACATGGGAGAAATCGCCGTTGTGGTCACCGGCGCAAAATCCTTTTGCGGATCGTATGGCAGTTTGCGGAAGGTGCTGACGTTGGTAGCCAGCGCGCTGATGGTACCGTAGAAAATCGTATAGCCGTCCGGCGCGGCACGGGCCGCCATCAGGGCAGCTATGTTGCCGCCACCCCCACCGCGATTGTCGACCACCACCTGCTGCCCCAGCCGTTCGGACAGTTTGGCGCTGATGGTGCGCGCCATGATATCGGTGGCGCCGCCGGGTGCAAACGGAACGATCGCCCGTATCGGGCGCGAAGGATACTGCTCAGCGACGGCTTCGCTTGTCATGCTAGCGGCCACGAACACCAGAAGTGCGCCAGCTGTAGTCCAAAATATTTTGGTCTTCATGGATTTACTTTCATCGTCAATCATTCTGCGCGTTCTTCGAGCGTCTCCGCCGCCTATCTGAACACCTGCGGTCAATCCACTTTGGCTTTTGATGCCGTCTAGTCAAAATATCCGTCAGCCCGGATTTTGTCTTTGTTTCTGCGTTTTTTCCCGCCACCCCCAATTTGACCACCCGGGCCGATTGCGCATTGACCAGTATCTGTCGAGTGGCGGTGGTGGTCAATCGCAGATCGGTATAACCTGCCGAAACGGATCAAATTTGAATCGGCGGTAACACCCATAAAGCATCTGCTCATGAGGAGGCGATGACATCGCCACTGAACTACGCGAGGCAATTACTTGGGAGCACTCTCGCATAGTGACCGCAGCTATTTCGTCAAACAGGTAACCGCTTGACCATGCCGACTCTATCCGATTTTTCTTGGTTTTATCTTTCGCGAGTTCAAATTCGAAGTGCAACTCTGATTAACAGGTTGGGTGGGCGAGGTGCGATAGCATCCGAGCCGGAATTTTTCAAGCTAGTTGTCGCCTGATTGTTTGCATTCAAGCTGCTTTTTTGAGTTCTGGAGAGAGCTCCTTTCGAGCGCTTTTTTCAGCGCTGCGTTGATCTGGGTTTAAGTAAACAACCTTGATCGGTTGCCAGTTCCGAGTGG
>SHXF01000176.1 GCA_009693435.1 Betaproteobacteria bacterium
ACCCACCGGCGCGCGCGCTCTGGCTCTATGCAGGGAGCCGCACGCGCGCCCGTGGATAACTTTGCTTGTCAAAGTATTCAACCAGCGTGAACACCCAATTTTCTAAAATGGGTGAAACTCACCCACAGATTCTGCTGACGAAGCAGGAATTGATTGGAAAAGCGCCCGCGCGCGGAAACTGAAAGTGCCTGACATCATGTCCGGCACTCTGCGTCACGACAGCAGCAACGCTCACGCCAACATCGGCAATCGTTGCAGCTTCTATTCTGCGCGTATGCCAGTCGCGGCCACCAGTGCTCCCCATCTGGCTATCTCGTTCTTGATGAATGCCCCCAATTGCTCCGGCGTGTAAACCTGAGGTTCGGCGCCCTGATTGCGCAGCGAGTCCCGAACATCGGCGCTCTGACCGATCTTGTTCACCACGCCATTCATCTGCGAAATAACGATTCGGGGTGTGTTGGCCGGCGCGAGCAGCGCAAACCATGAACCAGCCTCGTACCCGGGCAAACCGGACTCGGCGATCGTAGGCAGATCGGGCGCCACCTGGCTGCGCTTTACGCTGGCTACGCCCAAGGCGCGCAACTGGCCGGCTCTTACGTGAGGCAACACGTCAGCAATGCCCGTGATCATCATCGAAATCCGTCCTCCGATCAAATCGGGCATCGCCGCGATTCCCCCCTTGTAAGGCACGTGAATGACGTTGATGGCGGACATGCTCTTGAAGAGTTCGCCTGACAGGTGGCTGGCGCCTCCGGTTCCACTGGACCCATAATTAATTTCTCCTGGTCTGGATTTAGCCAGGGCAATAAGTTCTTTCAGGGACTGTACCGGCAACGCGGGATGGACGACCAGCATGAATGGCAATGAAGCCAGAAATGCGATCGGTTCGAAGTCCCGCAGGAGATCAAATGGCAGGTTCTTGACCATGGACTGGCTGCTTGCAAGCGAGGCGGGCGCAACCAGCAGGGTATAGCCGTCCGGGATAGCCCGCGCCACTGCTTCGGCACCGATATTGCCCGCCGCACCCGCCCGGTTTTCAGCCACGAACGGCTGACCTGTGACTTCGGTCAACCTGGGCGTGAATATCCTGAACACCACATCCGCGCCAGAGCTTGCCGGAAACGGCACGATCACGCGCACGGACTTGGCGGGATACGGCTGCGCGCAGGAAATCCTCGCGCCACCACTGAGGCCCGCAAGTATGACGGCAGGAACGAAATAGAAAACAGCGCGGTGACACCTCGACATGATGCTCTCCCAAGACAGCGATACTGCGACTGCCCCAACATTATCATCTATATTTGTTGTGCGGAAAGCGAAATTGTCGTGCGCCTTGAGTTAAAGTACTGGCCCGCAGGCGTGTCGGAGTATTCAACGAGCGCGCTTGTCAACTATTGACCGGCTAAGCCGGTTTCTTTTCCAAAAAGGACATCACCATGACCGCAATTTCCATGTATCAAGCCAGCGCGCCGTATTTCGCCAACACCCTGAGAAATCTTTCCACAATTCTCGACAAGGCGCAGGCTCATGCGGATGCGCGGAAAGTAGAGTCCACCGTCTTCACCATGGACCGGTTATATCCCGACATGTTCACCATGGCGCGTCAGGTGCAGATCGCGTGCGATGCCGTAAAGGGCGCGATGGCGCGTCTGGCCGGGGTCGATATCCCGAAACACGATGATGTCGAGCAAACGTTCGCCGATCTTAAAGCGCGCATCGCCAAGACCGTATCCTTTATAGAAACGTTCAAGCCCGCGCAGATCGACGGCACGGAAGACAAGAACATTGCATTCAAGATCGGTGGTCATGAACTGAAGTTCACGGGTATGCAATACCTGCTGGGCTTTGTGTATTCGAATTTCTACTTTCACGTCACCACCACCTACAATATACTGCGCCACAACGGCGTGGATATTGGCAAGAACGATTTCCTCGGGAAAATCTGATCGGGCGCCATCTGTATTCCTGACGATGCCAGGATTCCTGGTGCATCGTTTTTGCGTTGCTTGCGCAACCTTTGCGGGTTGGGTTGTCTGTGCGTCAACCTTGGGCGCGCAAGCACTGACTGAATTTACGCGGCCGATACGCCTGGTCATACCTGCCACAGCTGGCGGCGGCGCCTGGCCTTCAAGCTGGATCAAAGAACTGAAATCGGAGTCTTTATGCGGTTGATACAAACGGTTGCATGGCTGTCATTGTCAGGCTTGTCCCCGTTGGCTGTGAATGTCGCGTGTGGACAGAATTACCCGACCAAGCCTGTTCGCATCGTCACCGCGGAAGCCGCCGGCGGCAGCGATTTTGTGTCACGCCTGACGGCGTTGGGACTTGCCGCTACCCTGGGTCAACCGGTGATTGTCGAAAATAGAACCAGCGGGGTTATCCCGGGAGACATCGTGGCCAAGTCCCCGCCGGACGGCTATACGCTATTTGTAACCGCCAGCAATTTCTGGCTTGGTCCCTTCATGCGCGACAAAATGCCCTATGACCCGGCCAAGGATTTTGCTCCCGTCATATTGATAGCGATTACTCCCAGTATCATCGCCGTACATCCGTCACTGGCGGTGAAGTCTGTCAAAGAACTGATCTCACTGGCCAAAGGAAAACCCGGAGCACTCAATTTTGCATCTTCTTCCGTCGGCTCATCGAACCATCTCGCCGCTGAACTGTTCAAGACCATGGCGGGCATCAATATCGTGCATGTGCCGTACCGGGGTACCGGCCCGGCGCTCGTCGCCCTGATCGCCGCGGAGGTGCAACTGATGTTTCCGTCGGCGGGCGGCGCGATGCCGCACGTAAAATCCGGCAGGTTGCGCGGACTGGCAGTCACCAGCAATGAGCCCTCGGCGCTGGCGCCCGGACTGCCGACGGTCGCGGCCTCAGGTCTGCAGGGATATGAATCGACAACAATTTATGCGATGTTTGCGCCGGCCAAAACACCGGTGGCACTCATCAGGCGATTAAATCAGGAGATTGTGCAGCTTCTGAAAACCCCGGATGCAAAAGAAAAGTTGATTGCCGGTGGCGTGGAGGCCATAGGCAGTTCACCCGAACAACTCGCCGCCACGGTAAAGGGCGATGTCGCGAAGTGGGGCAAGCTGATCAAGGATCTGGGGATACGTGCAGAGTAGTACGCGGTACTTCATCTGTCCACGTTTTCTTTCAAGTCCCTCTGAGGCGATGACTTTCTTCGATTTCAGCGGCCGCAATCGCCCTGCATAGCGCCGCGGAAAAAGCCTTGGCCGATTCGAGGGTGATTTCAACCGCGACGCGCGCTTCCGGTCCCAGCGATGAATTTACAAAATCGATGGTGATGGCTTCTTCGAGCACGGCGTGGTGGGGATGGTCGTACGACACGACTGAAGTCGTGAGGTCGAACCACCCCTTCTCGCCCTTACCCGCGCCCTCCGCCTTTGCAATCTCGACGATGGACGTGCACATGCCGTGCTATTTCTTCAGATGCTTGTCGAAGAAAGCGAGCGTACGCTTCCATCCATCAAGCGCCTGTTCGAGACGATACATCGGACGGTCGTAGTAGAAGAATCCGTGTCCGGCGCCATCGTACATGTGGAACTCATAGTCCTTGCCGTGCTTCTTGAGTTCGGCCTCGTGCTGTGCAACGTGTTCGGGCGTCGGTCTGCGGTCTTCCTTGCCGAACAGTCCCAGCAGCGGGCATGACAGATCCTTGGTGAACTCGATCGGCGCACGCGGCTGGTTGGCCGTCAGTTCTTCCTTGGTCATCACCACACCCCCGCCCCACAGTTCGATAACAGCATCGATGGACTTGGTGTGGCATGCATATAGAAAAGCATGCCGGCCACCCGAGCACGAACCCATTATGCCGACCTTGCCATTGTGGTATTTCTGCGAACGCATCCACTTGACCGCGCCCTCGGTGTCGCCGATCACCTTATCGTCGGGAATGCCGCCGCTCGCACGCACCTTGGCGGCCACGTCGTCGGGCTTGCCGTCGCCCGCGCGGTGATAGAGGTTATGCGAGATTGCCGCATACCCGTAATGCGCAAAACGCCGCGTTGCTTCGATGTACCACTCATCCCAGCCCGGTGCATGGTGCACCAGTACAACGCCGGGAAATGGGCCGGAGCCCGTAGGCCGTGCGGTGTAAGCCGAAATGGACTCGCCGTTGTGGCCAGCGATCGAAATGGTCTCCGCCAGCATGCCTCCGTAAGTGAAACCCATAGTGCCTCCCTCCAATAAATGTGATGTTGACCCCCCAGGAACCTGTCGGACTTGAAGACTCCAGGCAAAAAAGCGGCTGGACGAGGACAGATTTTGACGAATTCGCAGGCCCATGGTTATTCCATGGGTCAAGAAGACGGCGAAATAGGTACCCGTCAGGCGCTTTTGCAGCCAATATCCTTTAGTCACGACAGGCTCTTAGGATATCACGCCTGCATTACCCAGAGGTTGACGCAGTCCAGCGGACTTATACTCCGGGGTATGGACGACCCTGTCATTCTGCAGGCTATCCTTACA
Organism: Betaproteobacteria bacterium; assembly: GCA_009693435.1. The sequence goes on from SHXF01000176.1 coordinate 4,495, forward strand.
TTCTGGGCCGGCGTGCTGGCCGGACTGGTGCTGGGCGGACTGGTCGGCTGGCGCACGAAGTTTGCCTGGGGCATGGCGGTTGGCCTGCTCTTGATCGGCGCCGGCGGACTGGCGGGCGCGGGGTGGCTGGGCTGGCACCGGTTTCATACGCTCGCGGGAACGCAGATCGCGACCGGCGTGCTGGTCGAGTGGGTGACCGAGCGCTCGACCGAGGCCAGCGGCAAATCATCGGCCACACGCGTGCCGATTGTCAGGTTTAATGCGCCCGACGGCCTGACCTATCGGGTCAGAGGACTGGGTCGTGGTGGCGAGGAAGATCTGCCGGCCGGCAGCGCGGTGCAGGTGCGCTATCGCGCTGATGCCCCCAATGAGGCGGTGATCGCCGATTTTCAAAACCAGTGGGGAGGGGTATGGGCGCTGGCTTTGTTTGGCGCGATTCCCATGATGATGGGCGCGTTTTTTCTCGCGACGGCGATCAGCGAATCACGCGAGGCGCGGCGATACGCCCGACCGCCGCCGCTTTCCGCAGAACGCAGAAAAATCGCGCAAAAACTTGTCGTCGCGGGCAATCTCCTCCTAGCGTCAGCGGGAGACCCCCCGGCTTTGCCGGGGAGGCAGTAGAAGTTTGACAGATACGGGAGTCCATCGGAGGAAACTCCAAGACGTGAGCCGCCAAAGCACACGAAAAGGAGTTTCACGATGGACAAGTACGAAAGCCTAAG
>SHXF01000001.1 GCA_009693435.1 Betaproteobacteria bacterium
CTTGACCCGTGGCGGAAAAGTTGACGCGCCGGCCGCGCTGAGCAAGGGGCCGCGATGAGTGACACCGGCATCCAATTCGCCGAGGCGATCCGAGCCGCCGGGCTGAAACCGCCGGACAAGATCGAGGCCGACAAGTCGTATCGTTTCCCTGGCATAGGCAAGGGCAACGGCAACAAGGCCGGCTGGTGCAAATTGTTCGCCGATGGCCTGGGCGGTTGTTTCGGTGATTTTGCCGCTGACTTTTCCGAGAATTGGCAGGCGAAGCGCGACAAGCCTTTTTCCCCGGAGGAACGCGAAGCCTTCAAGCGCCATTCTGCCGAAGCAAAGGCGCAAGCCGAAGCCGAGCGGAAAGCCAAGCAAGGCGAGGCCGCGAGTAAGGCGGTGGCGATTTGGCAGGCTGCGCAACCTGCTGCGGCAGATCATGCCTACCTAATCCGCAAAGGCATCAAGGCGCATGGCGCACGGCTGCACAATGACGCGCTCGTAATCCCGATGCGCGACGGCGGCGAACTGCATAGCCTGCAATTCATCGGGGCGGGCGGTGACAAGCGCTTTCTGACCGGCGGACGTGTCGCAGGCTGCTATTACAGCATTGGCACCACGAAGGGCGCGGCGGCGCTATGTATCGCCGAGGGCTTCGCAACCGGGGCAACGATTCACGAAGCGACCGGCTACCCGGTGGCCGTGGCATTCGATGCCAGAAACCTTGAACCGGTAGCGCGGGCACTGCGGGCGAAGTTTCCCGACTTGGCGCTGATCCTGTGCGCCGATGATGATGCGGCGATCAAAGGCAATCCCGGATTGACGAAGGCAACAGCAGCGGCGCGATCTGTCGGCGGGCTGATGGCAATTCCAGACTTCACGCCGGAAGAACTCGCGGCATACCAAGCCAAGCATGGGAAACCGCCCAGTGACTTTAACGACGTGCACCAGATACGCGGGCTGGAAGCCGTAGCGCGGGCCGTATCGGGCGTGATCGAGTCGGCAAGGGAAGCGCAGCAACCGGACGCGGGCAACGCACCTGCGGGCGATCTTGGCGGCTGGCCGGCACCGCAACCGCTGCTGGCGAAGGTGACCCCGGAGCTTTACCCCATTGACGCACTGCCGGACACCATCCGGGCGGCGGCGGAAGAGGTGGCGGCATTTGTCAAAGCCCCCTTTCCGCTGGTGGCATCGTCGGCGCTGGCGGCACTGTCGCTGGCCGCGCAAGCCCATGCGGACGTGCGTCGCGATGAAATTCTTTTCGGGCCTGTGGGCTTGTTCCTTCTGACCATCGCGGACAGTGGCGAGCGCAAGACCCAAGCCGACAAGATGTTCACCAAGCCGATACAGGACTATCAGGACGCGCAAGTCGAGGCGGCGAAGCCCAAGCTCAAGGATCACCGGGCCGCGATGCAATCATGGGAAGCCAAGCGGGGCGGCATGAAGGACAAAATCCGCCTGCTTGCTAAGCAAGGCAACGCGACCAGCGTTAAAGAGGCCGAACTGCGCAACCTTGGAGACGCGCCAGAACCGCCGAGAGTGCCGAAACTGATACGCGAAGATGCGACCCCGGAAGGGCTGGCGAAGAAGTTGCAAAAGGAATGGCCTTCCGCTGGCGTGGTATCGAACGAGGCCGGAATTGTTTTTGGGGCGCATGGCATGAGCAAGGAAAGCGTCATGCGCAATCTGGCCTTGCTCAATAAGCTGTGGGATGGCGGGCGCTATCAGTCTGACCGGGGCGACGAAGAGCGAAGCCGCGACGTTCGAGGGGCGCGGCTGACGATGGGCTTGATGATTCAGGAATCAACCTTGCGGGCATTCTTCGAGCAATCGAAAGGGCTGGCGCGTGGAACTGGCTTTCTTTCCCGTTTCCTTGTCGCGTGGCCTGGTAGCACGATGGGGACGCGGTTCTATACCCCGCCTGTCGCCGGAAGCCCTGCTCTGTCAGCATTCAACCGGCGCATTACCGAACTGCTCAATCAACCTGTACCGATTGATGATGATGGGATTCTGACCCCACCCATGCTAATCCTGACACCGGAAGCAACGGCGGCATGGATCCGGTATCACGATGCAATCGAGGCTGAGCTTGCGGGCGGCGGCGAGTTGTACGACGTGCGCGACGTGGCGAGCAAGTCCGCAGATAACGCGGCGCGACTGGCGGCGCTGTTTCAGATTTTCGAGGGCGCAGGTGGCGCAATCGGTGCGGATGCATTTGAGGGTGCAAGCCGAATCGCGGCATGGCACCTGCACGAATCGCGGCGCTTCTTCGGCGAGCTTGCGCTACCTGTGGAACTGGCGAACGCGGCGCGGCTGGATTCTTGGCTGATCGAATATTGCCGACGCGAGCGGACGCACCTTGTACCTAAGAATCGCGCTCGCCAGCATGGGCCTGTGCGGGACGGAAAGCGGCTTGATGAGGCGATCCGGGAGCTTGAGAGCGTAGACCGAGTGCGGCTGATCCAAGAGGGAAAACGCCGAATCGTCAAAGTGAATCCGGCGCTGGTGATCGAAGGGGGGTCATCGTGACCCTTGCGAAACTGATTCAAAAAGGCGGGCTTGCGAAGCCTGCTACTGCTATTCCTGCTATTTCTGCCACTCAACAGGCGGGAATGGCTGCAACTGTAGCAAGAATAGCAACTGTAGCAGCGGCAAACCCCACAAGCCTGAAAGTCGCACCCCTACCCGATCCGGCGATGGAAGCCCGTCGCCAGCGCGTGCTTGCAATGCTCGCTGAGAATCCAGCACTGCGCCTGGCCGTGGTTTGCGACGGCGAAGGCGACCCGGTGCCGATTGCAATTGCGATCCGCAACAAGGGCACCTGCGAAGTTCACATACCGGCCGCGCGCTTCGATTCGTTGGCCCTTCTTGAGCGTGTCGAGCGGCACAGCGGAACGATTCATTGAACCGGACCATCTAAACTAGAGAGGAATAGATCATGGCAGCAGGCCACAAGACCGGCGGACGGCAACGAGGCACGCCGAATCGCATCACACGCAGTTTTCGCGAGGCGGTGCAAATCGCCTATGACGCAATCGGCGGCGACGAAGCGTTTGCGACCTGGGCGCGCGAAAATTCGGGGGAGTTCTACAAAATCGCGGCGCGGCTAATCCCGCAGGAAATGCGCTACTCGGGGAGCGACGGGGAATCGTTGACCGTGAATATCATTCATGCGGGCGTGCATGACAGCGCTTAGGCGAGTAGGGGTCCGGGAAAGATTTGGACCGGCGGCGGTATCAGAAGGTGTGACCCAATTAGCAACGTAATGCCGATCAGGCGGGCGGCTGTGGGTATCGCTTCGTCGCAGATCAGGAGCAGCGCCCATGCGTTTGGGGTAGTTTTCGGGGTACTTGCCTAAATCCAATTGTGAAGAGTGAGGACCGGCGCGGCCGAATCGGGGCCAAAAGAAGAACTGATGTCAACGGCTGGAGACATACTCGACGAAGTGGATTGGCCCAAGCTGCCATGACCGCTTTCGCCCGCTACATCGGCATCGACTATTCGGGCGCGGAGACACCGCACTCAAGCCTGAAGGGCCTGCGCGTCTATCAGGCGGATCGCGCATTGCCGCCCGAGGAAGTCTCCCCACCACCCAGCCCGCGCCGGTACTGGACGCGGCGCGGCCTTGCGGAATGGCTGTTGGCTCGCCTCGCTAGACTCCGACAAACTTATTGTAGACCGACCTACAGACTCTTTTTGCCCATCATCCCGGTATTTCCGGACTAATCTCAGATTACGGTTCATAGTGAGTTCCTATGCCAATTGATGAGGAACAGACAATGAAACCATCGGCAAGATTGGCCTCTTCTGCTGGCGTCTTTTTTATTGATGGTGAGGTGTGGGCTGGGGAGATACTGGGACTTGAGCGAAATTCGATGGGATACCTCGCAGCAACATATGTATTTGGAGGTATCGTGGCATTACTACTGTTTCGTGTCATTACTTGGGATTTATGGGGTAAAAAAAGATTACGCCGGAAACACAATGGGCGTTGGGTGGGTGCTTGGGTTGCCGCACTTACCTGGATAAATTTTCTCCCAAAGGAAATGTCGATTACTGTGTGGACTGCTTCCGCACTGCTTACCCTAACTGGTTATTTGATTGGATTTACTTTCGGATATGTTTGGCGACGTTTCGTACAGCCCCTTCCGTCCGAGTAATTGTCGGCCCTGCTTCAATTCACCGCCCCCAGTACGGGGATTGCGCCCGCTGCGCGCGGATCGGCGCGATCACGGCCTGCGTACACAGCGCCGTGCCCTTGAGATTGACGTCGAACACGCGGTCCCACTCCTCTTCGGTCATGTTCTGCAGCGTGACCTTGCCGATCACGCTGGCACTGTTGACCAGGACATGAACTTCCTTCATTTGCCTGAACGCCTTGTCGATGGACGCTTTTGAAGAGACATCGACGACAAACGTCCGTGCGCCGGGAATTGTGGCTGCCGTTTGCGTCAAAGCCTTCTCATCGAGATCCAAAAGAACAACCCGGGCCCCCTCTGCGGCAAAGCCACGCGCGGCCGCGGCGCCGATGCCGCTCGCGCCGCCAGTGACGATGCAGACTTTCCCCTCGAACCGGTCCGGGCGCATCGCTAGTCGGCGCGGATGCCCTTGTCCTTGATGATCTTCGCCCATTGCGCCGATTCGCGGCGGATCTCGGCGGCGAATTGCTCACTCGTATTCGCCCGGACATTCATCCCGTAGGCCTGGAGACGATCCTGCAGCGCTTGGCCGGCTGCCGCTGCGTTAACGGCTGCCGCAACGGCTGCGGGAGCATCCCCGTGCCGCGAAGCACTCACCACCGCAGGTATCTACGAGCGAACCGCGCAACGCTGGGTGACGGGAACGTAGTGAGTGAAATTCAACACACTACGCGCTGATGAAGCTACCCCTCGGATGCCTGGGCCCAGCCAAGCCAAGCAAAGCAAAGCCAAGCAAAGCAAAGCAAGGCACGGACTATAGGTAGATACTGATCCAGCACCACCTTGGTCTGGGGAAGACAATAACGCGATGGGCCAGTTCCTTACCGGCATTTTCGAGATGCGCCCGTCACAGCGCAAGGCCGCGGCGCTCGAGCGGGTGACTCATCTAATGGTGGCTGGCTTGTTGTCGCTAGGCGTGTTGCTGGTCGGTTGTGACAATGCGCCGCCTGGCCCGGCCCAGAAAAGCGCGGAGGCGGAAACACCTGAGAAGAAACTGCCGGATTTGTTGAAACGAGCCGAGCAGGGTGATGCAGAGGCACAAACAAACCTTGGCGTCGCGTATTCCAACGGTGAAGGCGTTCCCAAGGATGCAGCCAAGGCTGTCGAGTGGTATCAGAAAGCTGCTGCGCAGGGATATGCAAGGGCGCAATTGAACCTGGGCTGGATGTATTACAGCGGGAACGGTGTTCCAAAAGATGCCGCTAAAGCATTTGAGTGGGTTCAAAAGGCGGCGGCACAGGGGGATGCATCGGCGCAATTTAACCTTGGCACTCTGTATGATTTGGGTGAAGGCGTTCCCAAGGACGCGGCTAAAGCCGCCGAGTGGTATCAGAAAGCTGCTGCGCAGGGGCATGCATTGGCGCAATTGAACCTTGGCACTCTGTATCATCGGGGCGAAGGGGTTCCCAAGGACGCGGCTAAAGCCGCCGAGTGGTATCAGAAAGCTGCTGCGCAGGGGGATGCATCGGCGCAATTGAACCTTGGCACTCTGTATCATCGGGGCGAAGGGGTTCCCAAGGACGCGGCTAAAGCCGCCGAGTGGTATCAGAAAGCTGCTGCGCAGGGGCATGCATCGGCGCAATTGGACCTTGGACAGAAGTATGTCTTAGGCCAGGGCGTTCCTGCAGATATGGTTCTTGCCTACGCTTGGTTCAACCTGTCAGCGAGTCAGGGCGATGAGGGCGCTACCAGATTGCGCGCTCTTTTCGAGCGGGGTATGTCGGCCGTTGAGATCGCCGAGGCGCAACGTCTCTCCTCCGCCTGGAAGAAGGGACAGGTCATTGTCCGTGAGGCGCGATCGGCCAGCCTGAGCGCCGCGCCGTCTTCCACTCCAGGAAAGCTGAGCAAGATGGGAACGGGCACCCTGTTTGTCGTCAATGCCACAGGGCAGGCCATCACCAACCAGCACGTCGTTGCGGGATGCGGCGAGCTTCGTATCGATGGCCGCGACGGGCTGGCGAAGGTTGTCACCGAAGATGCGGTGAATGATCTGGCGCTGGTGCAGATTCCGGGCGATGCGAAATCCTCGGCGGCAATAACCGCCGAGCCGAGCAAGCTGCGGCAGGGTGAGGACATCGTGGTGTTCGGATTCCCGCTCAATGCTGTTTTGTCGTCAGGCGGCAATCTCACGCCTGGGGTGGTGAGCGCCTTGACTGGGCTGGGAAACAACACCAATCAGATCCAGATTACCGCACCGATTCAGCCTGGATCGAGCGGCAGCCCCGTCTTGACCAAGAAGGGCGAAGTAGTGGGCGTGGTATTGATGAAGCTCTCAGACTCGAAAATGGCGAAGGCGACCGGTTCGGTGGGTCAGAACGTCAACTTCGCTGTCAATGGCCAGACTCTGAAGACGTTCCTCGATACCCACAAGGTTGCTTACCGAAACGGTGGCGGATTTTTCTCGTGGGACAAGAGCACGGCCGATATGGCGGACGAGGCGCGCAAGTGGACTCTGGTGGTGGAGTGCTGGCGGTAGTGGAATTTGATGCGTAACGCTACAGTCGCAACGGTCCGCCGGGGGACCCTGTGATGGAGGAGCGGGGCGTGGCGGACGGGAGACTGGCCAGCGAACGGGTAGTAACACATCCCAGTTCAGTCTCAAATTGAGACTTCAACATGGTGGATCTAGGCATCCCCCGTCTGGTAATACGTGGGGGAAATTTTAACCCTGATGTCGTGGCCGGTATCCGCCCAGTCCAGGTAGAGCTACCCCTCGCATGTTGGGTGCCGGGAATCAGTACGGGCGGGGGGAGATGCTGACTGTCAGTGCCAAGAACGGCGGGCGCGCCCAGCGCAGAGATAACCGCCACACGATGACATCGAACGATGCGACATCTAGCCTTTCCGATCTCGGCATATCGCGTGATCAATCCTCGCGCTGGCAAAAGCTGGCGGCCGTCCCCGAGGCGCAATTCCGCGGTTTTCCGAGATTCCGGCGATATTCTCACGACGGGCGCAGTCGGGCGGCTGTGGGTATCGCTTCGTCGCAGATCAGGAGCAGCGCCCACGCGTTTGGGGTAGTTTTCGGGGTACTTGCCTAAATCCAATTGTGCAGATCGGCCACAGGAGCGGCACTCCGGGTGGTTTGTGGTTCCGGCCCCGGGCACCAGGAAACCAGACTCTCTCGAAACATCGATAGTTCGTAGCAAGATGCGTGTTGCCTGTTTCCTGGCGGTATTCGAACCGGGACATGTCTTCGTCGACGATACCTGCAGGTAAAGGGTCACATCGGTACGGCACAACCCGATATCGGAGAACCCAACAATCTCCCTCGTGGATTACTTGATCTTGTTCAGAAGCGCTGCCTCGCTCTTTAACGCACGTTTCCAGCCTCAATAGGTCAACTCACGGGCAACCCGGACATAATATTCGGGGCTCACTGCAACATGAAGCCGCTTATTCCATGAGAAGTCTTGCGTTCAACGGCAATAGCAAAGGAGCAGATTCACGCCTGAAAATGAGAATCGGACAAAAGTAACAATCCTTACCGGAAACTATCGGATCAGGGGATACATAGAACTCGTCAACGGGGCCAGGGTCATGGATTTTATGGTCGAGGCCAAAGATTTCATCGCAGTAACTGATTCCGAGATTTACGAGCCTTAATTCGCGGGGCACCTGGTGCTCAAGGCGCCATTCTTGAGTGTTGGCCGTGAGCATATAGAAATAATCTTTCCGGAATAGCAGCCTTCAATTCGGCAACTTGCCGTCGCGATCAGCCTGAGTTCGTTGGGTACCGCTCTGCCGGGTTTGCTGTTGCAATCTTGCCGTTGCAATCCTCGATTAAGGGAACCGGTTCGATTGCAGGTACAATTTGCCTGCGTTTGTGCTGCAATGGACCATCAATGATCGTATTCGAACTCATCTGCCCCGAGCATCATCGATTCGAAGGCTGGTTTGCCTCGACTAATGATTTCGAACGGCAAAAAGACCGAGGACAGTTATCCTGTCCTGTGTGCAATCATGCGAGCATTGCGAAGTTGCCGATCGCAAAAATCGGGAAACAAGGAGATGACCTGCCCAGGCGCACGACTCCTGCGATGACTGCGCCGTCTCTGGATCAGGTGAAAATCATGAATGCGCTCATCGATCATATCCTCGTAAATACCGAGAACGTCGGCAACGCGTTTCCCGAAGAGGCGCGAAAAATTCATTACAAGGAGGCGCCCCTGAGGAATATTCGGGGTATCGCCTCGGCCAAAGAGACGGAAGAGCTACTCGATGAGGGAATAGCCGTTCTTCCGCTTCCAGTCCCGCCCCGTGGAGAGTGGCAATAGGCGCGCTATGGCTGTGAGGGGCTGTGGGCTTGTTCGCTACGCGCGCCACCGGCCAGGCTACACCAACTGCCTCAGCTTCTTCAATTCGGGCATGCCCTGCCGGATGCATTGCGCGGTCAATTTTTCCTGCAGGGAATTCTGCTTGAGTCTTTCCGACAGGGCATGGAAATCAACTCTGTCAAGCGGTTGGTCCTGGTTGTAGCAGGAAAAGACATAGGTCACGCGCCCGGTCTCGGGGTCGCGGTGGGGTTGCAGGCACTGTGCGCATATCTCTTTCATCATGCATTGCATAGGCGAATTGATCGAGCCGATACCGATATGGCCTTCCTTCAGGTAAGGGGATAGTGTGTCGTGCCGGGCGCGTCCAACGGCAGCCATCATGCGGTCCGAACCAATGGCGATGATCCGGTCCGCCGCACTCATGTTCAGCGATGTAGCCCCGAGACGGCCAGCCGCGTAAGCCTCCATGGCCTGTACGATGTTGCCGATGAATGCGAAGTCCTGCGGTCGACGAGGCTGGAAGCCGGGTTTTTCGTCGCAGCACCAGACGATTACGTCGGCCGCTGCTTCGATCTCGTCCACCTTGTAGCGGTCGATCACCTTCTTGTAACCGGCAAAATAAAGCACTCGTGATCCTGCTGTACGAAACGCGCAGCCGATGGAAAAAAGTACTGCGTTTCCAAGGCCGCCACCGACAAGGACCACTGTTTCGCCGCCCGTGATATGGGTAGGCGCCCCGGTCGGTCCCATCAAGACGACGGGTTCTCCGGGTTGCAGCATCGCGCAAAGATCCGATGACCCTCCCATTTCGAGGACAATCGTCGACACCAGTCCCTTGTCTTCATCAACCCACGCGCCCGTGAGTGCGAGGCCTTCCATCTGCATTCGCATGTCGGCATTGCCGACGCGGATCAGTGGTGCCCGCATTTCAAAGTTCTGCAACCGGTAAAACTGTCCGGGTTGGAATTTTCGCGCGGCAAGCGGTGCCCGTACGACAACTTCCACGATGGTGGGTGTCAGGCGCCGGACATCATGGACAGTTGCCCGGAGTTGCCGATCCAGTGATGCGATGAATGCAGCGTCCCCTGCAAGTTCGGGGTGCTTGCTGCCCTGCGAGGCCTGCGTCGCCAAGACGCGTGACACGACGGGATGCCCCTGCTTTGTGGAGCCCATCGCCTTTACGACATTGCCGAAGTACGACGGATGCAGATCACCAAAAAACGAGATGAAACGACCGTCGTCAGTTCGCGACAGAAGAACGTCGCTCCTTTCGGGTTTGGAAACCGAAAATTGCGGCTTGACGGGATTGCCGCTTTCGTCACAGGCACGCAGGTACTTGCCATCCAATTCAAAATGCGTTGGGTCCTCATGAGCAAGTACCGTATTGGGCTGGGTGCCGGCGGCGATGAAAATGGTATGAGCTGCGCGGCGAATTTCGCCTTCCGGACCGGCGACGGCATGCCACTTGCCGTTCTTGTCGATTTGCTGGCTGGTAAAGCGAATGCCATGTGCGGCACCGTACTCATCCACTTCGACTGCCAAAGGGGAAAGGCATTCCGCGAATACCACGCCTTCCTCGAGTGCTTTTTCCACTTCCTCATGGTTCAGCGTGTAGGATGGACTATCGACCAGCCGTCGCCGATAAGCCACGGTCGCGCCACCCCAGGCGAGCAGCAACTCCGTAATGCGCGCCGATCGCTCTTCGAACCGCGCGCGCTCTCGCTCATTGCGGATCGCCCGCCCGTGCGACAAGAACTCCTCGGCGATTTCACGTTCCTCGGGTTGCCACCGGTCGCGCACGGCGTCTTCGCCTATTTCCCGTGTCAGTTCATCATAACGCGCGAGAAACTTCTCCACTTCGACAGCATAGTAAGCGAGCGATTCAGTAGCAGTGTCGATAGCCGTCAGTCCACCGCCGATAACCACGACTGGTAATCGAACCTGCATGTTGGCGATCGAGGCGGATTTTGCGGCACCGGTGAGCTGCAGCGCCATCAGGAAGTCGGACGCCGTTCTGACGCCTCGTGCTAGTCCGTTCGGGATATCCAGCGTTGTCGGCTTGCCGGCACCCATGCACAAGGCGACGTGGTCGAAGCCCTGCTTCAGCGAGTCATCCAGGGTTAGCGTTCCTCCGAACCGCACGCCGCCGTAAAGCGCGAACTGACTTCGCCGCTCCAGCAACAAACGCACGATTTTGAGAAAATTCTTGTCCCATCGAACCGTAATTCCATACTCCGCTACGCCGCCGAACCCGGCCATGACGCGATCTTCCAGCGATTCGCGGATGGACTTTACGTCGCGTATCGGCTCGAAACCGGGCGAGGACTGAGACTTTTGCGCACCGAATCTCGATCCGTCTTCGCCTATGCCCGACAGATACTCGGGCAGAGGTTCGATCTTCAGGCCGTCGATTCCGACTACGGTATGACCGTCATTCATCAAGTGATGAGACAAACTGAATCCCGCCGGTCCCATGCCTGCTACCAGCACGCGATAGCCAGTCGGCGGCTTGGGCAAAGGACGGCGGAAATTAAGCGGGTTCCATCGTGTCAGCAGCGAGTAGATTTCGAAGCCCCAAGGTAGTTCAAGGACGTCCTTCAACGCCCGCGTTTCCACTTGCGGTATATCGACAGGATCCTGCTTCTGGTAAATGCACGCTTTCATGCAATCGTTGCAAATGCGATGGCCGGTCGCTGCAGCCAGAGGGTTGTCGATCGCAATGATCGCCAAGGCGGAAATTGCGAGCCCTTGCGTTTTTGCTATGTGGAATTCCGAAATTTTCTCGTCCAGCGGGCAGCCGGAAAGTGTGACCCCGAATCCGTTCTTCTTGAATTCAATCTTCTGCGGCTTCACGCCCGATGCCGGGGCCTGCTGCTTTTCCCGCATGCCTTTCGAACAGGAATCCTTTCCCTGCCTGTGGCACCAGATGCAGTAATTTGCCTCGTCCAGCGCGCCGGTGAGGTCGGTTCCGGCGTCGGTCAACGCAAAACCTTCCCGCCTGCGCCCGTGGCCACGTTGAATACGAAAGCCAGTGACTCCCTGGCGCTGGCTCTTTTGAACATGCTGCAGCAGGTTCTGGGGATCGATCTTCCCGGGCTGCTTGAAGAGAACGCCATCCTTGTGGCGCGCATGCCCGACTGTGGTATGAAGCGCCCAGGCGGCGTATTTCAGCGCAAGTTCTATTTCGCGCTGGTGCCCGGCCTCATTCGCCAACCACGTAGTAACGCGTTCGGCGAACCGCAATTCAGTCAGGGTGCCGTCGAGAAACGCCTCGAGTTCAGCGGCAATCGCCATGCCATCCAGTTTTTCCGCTTCAACTGGATTGATTTTCGACGCGGCGCGCCGCTGTACGAATTGACGCTTGATGGAAAAGATTGGCGCGAGCCTGTCGTGCTGGTGCTTCAGTGCCAGCGCGTCACTTTCGATTCCGAAGAGTTCGGCTACGAAAGGATCCAGATGCGGGGCAAGTTCGAGAATCAAGGCCGATTCAGCCTTGAGGTCCAGTTGCTCCGGTTCCCTGCGCGCCGCCTCGAGCCGGGAACTCAATGCTTCATTCGCTGCCGCGAGATGATTCAGAAAGGCGCTGTCTAGCCTCTTCAGGCCGTCGCGATCGTATAGATCGGGGAAATCAAGCCCGAATGCGAGTTGGAGCACGTTGAGTTGCCTTTACCAAACTATGCGATCGGCTTTCGCTGCTTGCAATGCACACTCATGGCAGGTCTAAGCCGGCAACTACTGCCCGCAGAAATGAATTTTCTGCCTAGCGCTCGAGGTACTGCAGCTTTTCTTTGATGTCTTTGTACTGCTCGGACTCGGGCAAGGGCGGCTTGGTGTCGGTGATGGTCGGCCAGATTTTGGCCAGTTCCGCATTAAGTGGCGTGAATTTCCGTTGGTCCTCAGGGACATCTTCTTCCGCAAAAATCGCATTCACAGGGCATTCGGGAATGCAAACAGCACAATCAATGCATTCGTCTGGGTCGATTACCAGAAAATTAGGACCTTCCTTGAAGCAATCCACGGGGCAAACGTCCACGCAATCGGTATGCTTGCACTTGATGCAGCTTTCTGTAACTACGTGTGTCATAAGCAATCTTTCTGCGTGCAGAATCGATGGGTTCAACGATAGTTGAAGTCTAAAGCAATCAGTTTTCCGAATCAAGCCGGTCAGGATTAGTGTCAGGACTAGCCGGTCAGGATTATCCCATGGTGCCAGATCATGATGCTGTAACCTACTGCCCGTACCCTCATGGGCAACTCTTCCAGCATCCTCCTCGATGAACCTTCGGAGGGACTGTCGCCGGTGGTTGTCGATCAGTTGACCGCTGCGATCCTGGAGTTGAAGAAACAAGGCGTATCCGTGCTGCTCTCCGAGCAGAAACTCAGATTCGCCTCTGCGGTGGCAGATCGCGCGTACTTTATCGAGAAGGGACGCATGCGGTTCTCGGCGAACATGACCGAGCTTTTTGCTAACCAGGTGATAAGCAAGGCGTATCTTGCTCTATGAAGCTCGACAGTGCAGTTCAGGCTGTGACGCCCGACTTCCATCCGGGGAGCGACATCGCAAGGCCGCATCGGGATAAAACGGGCGATTCCCTGGCCTCACGGCGAGGGCATGGGTGAGGTCGCGCCGGGTTGGTGGCATGCGCTGGGATTCAGCATCGCGTTTCGATCCAAATTAGCCTTGCGGGGTAAAAGGCTGTGGTACAGTCACGCCCGCTTGACAGCGGAGAAAAATCAGGCGGTCAAGTCCTCTGTGGCTGAAATCCGGTCGGACATTGCGCCGGACTCGTTTCAGGGCTTGAAATCAGCAGGCTTGGCCCCAATTTACCCGCCCAAATACTGGAGCAGATCTATGATCAAGGTCGAAAATCTGACCAAATTGTTCGGTCCAACGCGGGCTGTGGATGACATTTCGTTCGAGGTGGGGAGGGGAGAGGTCCTCGGATTTTTAGGGCCCAACGGTGCTGGAAAATCGACCACAATGCGGATGATAACCGGTTTCATCCCGCCATCTTCTGGTTCCGTCTCGGTATGCGGATTCAACGTCGCGCAGGACCCGATACCGGCGAAACGCCGCATCGGGTATTTGCCTGAGTCTGCCCCTTCGTACGGTGAAATGACAGTATTGTCATTTCTCAATTTCACGGCGGAAATGCGCGGCTTCTCGGGGATTGCGCGGCGCAAGCCGGTGCACACCGTTGTGGAAATCTGCAACCTTGAAAGTGTCCTTAACCAGACGATCGAAACGCTGTCAAAAGGATTCCGGCATCGCACCTGCCTTGCGCAGTCGATCATTCACGATCCTGAAGTACTTATCATGGATGAACCCACCGACGGTCTGGATCCGAACCAGAAACACGAAGTTCGCTCCCTGATCAAATCAATGGCGCAGAACAAGGCCATCATTTTCTCGACCCACATACTGGAAGAAGTAGAGGAGGTCTGCACCCGCGCCATTATCATTGACCACGGGCGAATCGTGGCCAATGGCACGCCGCAGGAACTGAAAGCGCGATCGGAGACCGGTCGCCTGGATGATTTTTTCCGTTCGATCACGCGCCCCGATGTGGCGCACCTTGCCAAAGCGTCTGGAGGCTGACAAATGGATGCATGGAGAAGCGTTAGAACCATTGCAAAGCGCGAGCTGTCAGCTTATTTCGAGTCGCCGGTTGCTTATGTGTTCCTGGTGATTTATCTGCTGCTGGCGGGATTTTTTACATTTACATTCGGCGGATTTTTTGAACGCGGGGAAGCTGCGCTGGGATCTTTCTTCAACTGGATGCCTTGGCTATTCCTGTTCTTGGTGCCGGCTGTCGGCATGCGGCTTTGGTCCGAGGAAAGGCGCCTGGGAACAATGGAACTTCTGCTGACCATGCCCATAACTGCCTGGCAGGCCATTCTCGGAAAATTTCTGGCTTCATGGTTATTCCTTGCGATCGCATTGGCATTGACCTTTCCGATGGTTATTACCGTCAACGTGCTTGGCGATCCGGATAACGGGGTTATCGCCGCCGGCTACATTGGTTGTCTGCTGCTTTGCGGAAGCTATCTGGCAATCACAAGCATGACTTCGGCCATCAGCCGCAGTCAGGTGGTCAGCTTCATCATTGCCGTGGTTATCTGCCTCGGGCTCATACTTGTGGGGTTCAACCCGATAACCGACCTGCTTTCTCGGTGGGCCAGTCCCGCAGTGGTAGAGGCAGTCGCGGGATTTTCAGTGTTAACCCATTTCGACGGATTTCAAAAGGGTGTCCTGGATTCCCGCGACCTGTTGTTCTTTCTTTCGGTGATCGGCTTTGCGCTGTTCGCCACAGGGGTCGTGATTCGTGGTCATCGAGCAGGCTAGGAGTCACATCGTGTCCAAGCGTTTTGAATTTCTCTATTCCGCGGGCGGTCTCCTAGCGGTACTCTTGATCCTGGTGCTGGTCAATTTCGTGCTGGGCGCCGGACGCGTTCGCGTCGATTTGACCGAAGGCAGGATGTACACGCTCTCGGAAGGAACGCGCACAATATTGTCGAAGCTCGAGTCGCCGGTGCGGATCAGGCTTTACTTCTCACAGGGCGACGGCAGCGTTCCGCTTCCGATCAAAGCCTTCGGGCGTCGCGTAGAAGATCTGCTCGCTGAGTTTCGCAATGTCTCCGGTGGCAAGGTGCTGGTCGAAAAGCTCGATCCGCAGCCTGATTCCGATGCGGAGGATTCGGCTACCCTCGAAGGCGTGGAAGCGCAGGTAATGCCTTCAGGCGACAAGTTTTTCCTCGGTCTCTCGGTAAGCTATCTCGATCAGAAACTGGCCATGCCCGCTCTGTCGCTCGATCGGGAACGTCTGTTCGAGTACGACCTGACGCGTGCCATTGCACGGGCTACGACCACCGAGAAGGCAGTGATCGGGCTGATGAGCCCGTTGCCCGTGTTCGGCATGCCGGCCAATCCGAGGATGGGAATGCCGCAACAGGACCCGTACACCTTCCTTTCCGAGCTCAGGCGCGACTTCGACGTGAAAAGGGTCGGCCTCGATCCCGAGAAGATCGAGGACGACGTAAAGGTTCTGATTGTCATTCATCCTCGCGGGATCTCTGACAAAGGACAGTTCGCGATCGATCAGTTTGTAATGCGAGGAGGAAAACTGATCGCGTTTCTGGATACGCACGCTTTCTTCGATCAGATGCCGGGGCCGATGGCAGCGATGGGCGGGGG
This sequence comes from Betaproteobacteria bacterium, assembly GCA_009693435.1. Next base: position 15,654 of record SHXF01000001.1, read on the forward strand.
AGGCGGTGGTTCTTCCACACTAGATAAACTGCTCAAGGCTTGGGGCATTGAATTTGATACAGGAAAAGTGATCACCGACGCCCGTTACGTTTCGGGCGGCGGCCAGCGGGCTATGCCGACGCTGCTGTCTTTGTCCGGCCCCGCTTTTGACCCCGACGATATCAGCACCGCGCGAATCGGTACTGCCTTGATACCATTCTCCGGTGCATTTGGCGGTAAGCCGGCAGATGGGCTGAAGCAGACGGTACTCATGAAAAGTTCTGCATATTCGATGCTGACCGACGCGAATGCCGCTGCGACCAATCGCGGTGACGCGGCCATGAAGGATTTCAAGCCTTCCAACATTGAGTACCCTATTGCCATAAGGCTCACAGGCAAATTCAAGACTGCCTTCCCGGGTGGACTGCCTGCGGAAAAGGGGGACAGCAAGGGGGATGGCAAGGCGGACGGCAAGCCGAGTCCCATGCAGAAGGGAGAGGCAGACAAACAGGTGCCCAAGTCAGCTGGCACCGCCCTGACGGAGACGAAAGGAGAGAACGCGGTGGTGCTCGTGGCAGATAGCGATTTCATAAACGATGGAGCCGCCGTGCAAGTCCAGGAACTGTTCGGACAGCGAATCGTTGTTCCGAGCAACGGCAACCTCGCATTTGCCCAAACTGTGGTTGAGCAATTCGCGGGGGACTCCAATCTGGTCAACCTGAGAAGCAGGGCCACCGCGGCGCGACCGTTCACCGTGATACGCGAAATGGAAGCGAAAGCACAACAGGCTTACCTCGGCAAGATTAAGGTGCTTGAAGACAGCCTCGCGCAAGCACAGGAGAAACTCGGTGCGTTGCAAAAGAGCCGCGGTCCGGGACAGTCGACAGCCATTCTCTCCGCGGAGCAGCAATCGGAACTCGACAAATTCCGCAAGACCGCCACTGAGACACGGCGCGAACTGAAGGAAGTCCGGAAGGACCTGCGTGCAGACAGCGAAGCGCTGCAGTTCTGGACAAAAGTTTTCAATATTGCCGCCGTACCGATCCTGGTCGTGGTTGCAGGCGTGGTGCTCGCCCTGATGCGTCGCCGGAGGACCGTGTCGCCATGAACAAGAAACAGTTTCTGGGAGCACTGGGAGTTCTGTTGGCGTTGCTCGTAGCGGGAGCGGGCGTGCTTTGGATGGACCGTTCATCCTGGCAGCAAACCGACGCGAGAGTCGGGCAGCAGTTGGTCTCTGGATTAAAGGTTGCCGAAATTGCCGAAATACGGATTCTGCAGGATGCGGGTGGCTCGGTAACGCTGGCGAAAACAGACGGCGATTGGCGAGTGCGCGAACGCGCGGATTTTGCTGCCGACGCGAACCTCATAAGGGAATTCCTGTTGAAGTTCGTCGAAGCGAAAGTCGTCCAGACCGATCCCTTGCCCGAAACCCAGCGAGCAAGGCTTCAGTTACAGGAACCCAAAGGTTCGACGGACAAGAACTCCGGAACGGTACTGGAGCTAAAAGATGCGGGCACCAAGTCCCTCGCGCGCTTGCTGCTTGGCAAGAAAATTCTAAAACAATCTGAAGGGGGGCCCGCTTCCGGCACTCCGTCGGGCCGCTACGTGCTGTCGGCTGATGGCAAATCGCTTGAGGCGTTGAATGATCCACTGACGCAGGTTGAGTTGAAACCCGAGGCCTGGCTTGCAAAGGACTTTCTGAAAATTGAACGAATCAGGTCGATGTCGGCTCAGGGCCGGGACGGCAAATCCCGCTGGAAGCTCACTCGCGGTAATGAAAACGCTGACTGGAAGTTTGCCGGTTCCGCAGAAAAGCCGGACAACAGCAAGGTTCAGGACCTTGTGGGCTCATTCTATTCCATGAGCCTTGAGGACATCGCGACCGACCCGAAAGATGCTGGACTCGATCGCGCGACCATCGTCAAGGTCGATACATTCGACGGGATTTCCTACCAGCTTAGCATCGGGGCAAAGTCCGGCGAGAACCGCTATTTCGCCACCGTCAGCGTGTCTGGCGAACTGATCAAGGTCCGCCAGTCTGAAAAAGGCGAAACGCCGGAGCAGAAAGAAAAGCAGGATAAGAGTTTCGACGAGCGGATCGCGAAGCTTGAACAAATGCTGAAGCGGGACAGCGCCTTTGAGAAGTGGACTTTCATCTTACAAAAATCATCTATTGACCCGCTGCTCCGGGGACGTGCACAGCTGCTTCCGGAGAAAAAGCCTGCGGCCAAGAAGTCGTAGAGTAGTGCTCGGGGAGGCTGACCTGCCGTAGCGGGAGCATGGCTTCCGAGGTGTAAAAGCGAGATAATCGCAGGTCAGACAGTCGTTTCCGAGTGAGCTCTAAGCGGACTCGCCGTAATCATGCCTGAACCCGTCATTCTGGAAGCCATCAGAACTCCCTTCGGCAAACGGGGGGGGGCGTTCCGCGACGTGCGGCCGGACAGTCTTCTTGCGCACGTGCTACGAAGCCTGCTGGACCGAGTTGCAATCGAACCAGCGAGTATCGATGACGTCATTTGCGGGACTGTCACGCAAACTTCGGAACAAGGCGCCAACGTTGGACGCTTGGGGGCGCTGCTCGCCGGAATGCCCGTTGAGGTGCCTGCAGTCACACTGAATCGCATGTGCGGGTCCAGCCAGCAGGCGATTCACTTCGCCGCCCAGTCAATAGCTGCCGGGGACGCCAGGTACGTCATTGGCTGTGGTGTGGAAAGCATGACGCGCGTGCCGATGCTGTTGGACATCGAACCCTCGGGACAATTTCGGGGGTTTGGCATGCTAAACCCGGCGCTGCGGGAGCATTACGAACTGATTCATCAGGGAGAAAGTGCCGAGCGGCTGGCAGCGAAATACGGCATCCCACGCGACGAACTCGATGCATTTGCCATTGAAAGTCATCGCCGGGCGGCCGTTTCGACGGGCATCGCGGGGAGGCGCGATGTTGTCCCTGTAGCCGGTGTTGACGCAAACGGTACTGCGATGCTGCTAGCGAACGATGAAGGCGTCCGGCGAACGCTCGATCCGCTGAAAATCGCCGGCCTGAGCGCGCCCTTTCGTCCGGGTACCGGGGTGGTGACGGCGGGGAACTCTTCGCAAATATCCGATGGCGCGGCCGCAGTGCTTATCGGCGATGAATCGGTGGCAAAGGCGGACGGTATTCCGGTCCGCGCGCGCTTTCGCGCCCGTGTCGTCGTCGGGTCCGACCCGACGCTGCAGCTGGACGGGCCGATCGAGGCTACCAGAAGAGCACTCAAACGAGCGGGAATGACCATGCGCGATATCGACTGGATAGAGATCAACGAAGCCTTCGCGTGCGTGGTTTTGGCGTGGGCACGGGCAATTTCTCCGGATATGGAAAAAGTGAACCCATGGGGTGGTGCGATAGCCCATGGTCATCCGCTTGGAGCCACCGGAGCCGGGCTGATGGCAAAAATGCTCGCCGGCCTCGAAACCTTCAACGGAACCGTGGGACTACAGGCCATGTGCATCGGGCATGGCATGGCGACCGCGACAATAATTGAGAGGGCTTGAGCAGCCTATGTTCTTTGCTGCTCGGCCGGCAACCGGCGATTCAATGGCGATCAGGAGGAGGCGATAATGCACATCAAGGGAAGTACGTTCATCGTCACGGGCGGTGCGTCGGGGCTGGGTGAAGGCACCGTCCGAATGCTGGCTGGCGGCGGAGCGAATGTCGTGGTCGCCGACCTGCAGACCGAAAGAGGGCAATCTCTGGAAAAGGATCTGGGAAAATCGGTTCGCTTCATCAGGACCGATGTGACCAGCGAAACTGACGGCAAGGCAGCGGTGGATTTTGCGCAAGCCGAGTTCGGTGCCCTGCAGGGACTGATCAACTGCGCCGGTATCGCGATCGCCGAACGCACGACCGGCAAGCACGGGCCACATGGCCTGTCGGCGTTCTCACGTGTGATCACGATCAATCTGATCGGTACGTTCAACATGATCCGCCTCGCTGCGGACGCGATGGGAAAGGGGCAGCCGAATGCCTCCGGGGAGCGCGGCGTGATCATCAATACGGCGTCGGTGGCAGCATACGATGGACAGATAGGACAGGCCGCCTATTCTGCGTCCAAGGGCGGGGTTGTCGGCATGACGCTCCCGATCGCCCGGGATCTCGCGCGCGACGGAATCCGTGTATGCACCATCGCACCTGGCATCTTCGAAACTCCTATGCTGCTTGGGATGCCAAAGGAAGTTCAGGACGCGCTGGGCAAGCAAGTACCATTTCCTTCGCGTCTGGGCAGACCCGCCGAATATGCACAATTGGCAAAGCAGATCATTGAAAATGAAATGCTGAATGGCGAAACCATCCGCCTGGACGGGGCCATTCGCATGGCACCCAAGTGAGGGGCAGTCACAGAGGATTACGGTTGCCGCGGCTGAGGTGCTGCGAGAACCATAGTCTGTAGCCCCTCGCGATAGGTTTGGGCACGCTTCACGTAGCCCTCAGCGACCCCGAGCAGAAAATCCCTTTCTTCTTGTTTCAGGTCGCGCACTACTTTCCCGGGTGAACCTAGGATGAGTACTCCGTCCGGAAAGACCTTGCCTTCCGGGATCAATGAGTGGGCGCCGACAATGCAACCGGAACCGATGCTGGCGCCATTGAGAAGTACGCTGTTCATGCCTATCAGCGAGCCATCGCCTATCGAGCAGCCGTGGAGCATCGCTTTGTGCCCGATGGTTACGTTTCGTCCCAGGCGTAACGGAAACCCCGGATCGGCGTGAAGCACGGAGCCATCCTGCACATTGCAGCGTTCGCCGATGGTTATGATCTCCCTGTCGCTGCGTACGACGACGTTGAACCAGATACTGGCCTGGTGTCCCAGCGTGACAGTACCGATGACCGCGGCCGTCGGCGCAATAAACCATTCTTCCGAAACGAACACCGGAGAGCGATCACCGAGCTTGTATATGGGCATTTTCCCCTCCGATCTGCAGGAGATCATAACAAAGCAAAGCCCTGATATGATTTGCCGCCCAGCATCTTCGGTATTGCTATGAAATCCAGCGATTCCCTTTACCTCCCGATCCGCGGCCTGCGCTACCATGTTCGCCGTTGGGGGCGCGATGGTGCACCCAAACTTATTCTGCTGCATGGCTGGATGGACGTTTCAGCGTCGTTTCAGTTTCTTGTCGATGCATTGAAAGGTGACTGGCAGGTGCTGGCGCCGGACTGGCGCGGTTACGGCCTGACCGATTGGTCCGGGCAAGACGCGTACTGGTTTCCCGATTACATCGCCGATCTTCACCTGCTGCTTCGGCATATCGAGCCGGATCGGCCCGCGACGGTGATTGCGCACAGCATGGGTGGCAATGTCGCGGGCCTGTATGCGGGCGTCAGGCCGGAGCGCATTTCCAGGATGGTCAACCTCGAAGGCTTCGGATTGCCCGGCACCGACGCGGATCAGGCGCCAAAGCGCTACTCGCGCTGGCTCTCCGAACTGCAAGAACATTCGGGTTTTCGGGACTATGACTCCTATGAGGCATTGGCTGAGCGGTTGATGAAGAACAATCCGCGTTTGAGTCGCGATCGAGCGGTTTTTCTTGCGGGGCACTGGGGACAGGAGATAGCGGAAAGCGGCCGCGTGACGCTTCGCAGTGATCCGGCGCACAGGCGGGTCAATGCTGTTCTTTATCGTGTAGACGAGGCCCTCGCTTGCTGGCGCAACATCACGGCACGGGTGCTGTGGGTGGAGGGCGAGGAAAGCGACTTGCACAAGCACATGCGCCTGTCTGCCGATGCACTGGCTGAACGCAAGCACTGTATTCCAAAAATGGTCGAGTACACCATCAGCGGGGCCGGTCACATGATCCATCACGATCAGCCGGAACTTCTTGCAGACACCATAGAACGGTATCTGGCCGAAACCCCGGCTTAGGGGCGGCTGAACGTATCCCGATTAACGCAGATCCGAGCCGACTTCGGCTGGCGCTCGCTTGGGGATGCCATGCACGCATGATAGGATTTCAGGATTTCTTGGGATGAACTACGACCTTCACTGTCATTCGACTGCATCGGATGGTTTATTGTCCCCGTCGGCGCTCGTAGAACGCGCGATCGTCAATGGTGTTCAGGTTCTGGCGCTTACCGACCATGATGAAGTGGCCGGCCTCGCCGAGGCGCGGCAAGCGTGTGAGGCGGCAGGAATCCGCTTTGTCGACGGATTGGAGATTTCCGTCAGCTGGAACGGCATGACCATACATATCGTGGGGCTGGGAATTGACCCTTGCAATGTAGAGTTGGCCAAAGGTCTTGAGTACCTGCGCGAGACGCGGAAGCTCCGTGCCGGAAGAATAGCCGACTCACTCGACAGAGCGGGAATATACGGGAGCCTTGAAGGCGCGCTTGGCTATGTCGGCAATCCGAGTCTGATCAGCCGCACGCACTTCGCTCGGTTTCTGGTTAAAAGCGGCTACGCGCAAGACGTTCGCAACGTGTTCCAGCGTTATCTAGTATCTGGCAAGCCGGGATATGTCCCTCATGAGTGGGCGACACTGAGCGATGCGGTCAACTGGATTCGGGTGAGCGGCGGGGTGGCCGTGGTTGCGCATCCCGGGCGATACAAGATCACCACGGCTGAAATGCGCCGCTTGCTCGCCGAGTTCCAGGCCTGTGGCGGCGCGGGCATCGAGGTTGTGACCGGTAGCCACACGCCTGAACAGTATCGTGCATACGCTAGGCTTGCTCGCGATTTCGATTTAATGGCGTCAGGGGGCTCCGATTTTCACGGGCCCGGCGAAAGTCGTATTGACATCGGCCGGCTACCGCGCATCTCCGCTGACGTCAGGCCAATTTGGCACGACTGGTAGTCCTGTGACCTTCATGATTTCAAATGCGGCCGGGTGCTTCGTCATCCTGTCGCCTCCGGTACGACAATGGCCCAATACTTCTCCATACACCCTACGCATCCACAGCCGCGACTGATAGCACGCGCTGCCTCGATTGTTCGAGACGGCGGCGTGATCGCTTATCCTACCGATTCGTGCTACGCATTTGGCTGTCATGTGGGGGACAAGGATGCGATGGTTCGTCTGAGACGTCTGCGCGATTTCGACGAGCATCACCATCTAACCCTGGTATGCAGGGATCTGTCGGAAATAGCCGTTTATGCGCGTGTAGACAACGCACAGCACCGGATGCTGAAACATCTTACGCCGGGGAGCTATACCTTCATTCTGGAGGCGACCCGGGAACTTCCTCGCAGGCTTTTGCACGCCAGGAGAAAAACGATTGGGATTCGCGTGCCTGATCACCCGGTCATTCATGCACTGCTAGCGGAATTGAACGAACCGTTGCTATCAACCACTGCGCTTTTGCCAGGTGAGGATCAGCCATTCAATGATGGGCAGATTCTGCGCGATCGCATGGAGCATCACCTGGACCTGATTCTAGATGCGGGCTCGTGCGGGATCGAGCCCACAACAGTCCTGGATCTGACGGGTTCCGTCCCTGTTGTGGCACGGCAAGGAAAAGGCGACCTCACCGCGGTCGGACTGGAATAGCGGGCTCTGTTAAAATTTCTCTTTATGCACTGCCCTCGTTTATGGAATTACTCGCTCGGACAATTGCGATCTATGCCCTGCCGGTGGTATGCGCAATTACGTTTCATGAGGCGGCGCACGGCTATGTAGCACGTTATTTTGGCGATTTAACCGCTGCACGACTCGGCCGCATCAGTCTTAACCCGCTTCGTCATGTTGACCTTGTCGGCACGATCATCGTGCCGCTGGTCATACTGGTAACAAGCAAATTCTTCGGCGGTGCTGGATTGCTGTTCGGCTGGGCGAAGCCTGTTCCGGTGAATTTCAATGCGCTGACCAACCCCAAGCGAGACATGCTGTGGGTCGCGGCTGCCGGCCCGGCTGCAAATCTTGCCATGGCGCTGGCGTGGGCAATTGTGCTAAAGATTGCCACAAGCGTACCTGCCGATGGCACTGCCGTGACGCTGAGTCTCATGGCGGACGCCGGAATAACGGTCAATGTGGTCCTGATGGTTTTGAATCTTCTTCCAATCCTGCCTCTGGATGGCGGAAGGATCGCAGTGTCGCTCTTACCCAATCGGGTCGCATTCAGTTACGCGAAACTCGAGCCGCTCGGTTTTCCCATTCTTCTGATTTTGCTTTTTACGAATGTACTTTCACTTATTCTCAATCCCATGGTCCGAGCCTCGCTCGAGCTCATTGAGACGCTTTTTCAACTCTGATATATGCATGAAGAACGCGTAGTCTCCGGAATGCGACCTACGGGCGCGCTTCACCTTGGTCATTATCACGGCGCGATCAAGAACTGGATAAGACTGCAAACCGAATTCCCGTGCCTGTTTTTCGTCGCGGATTGGCACGCCCTCACCACGCACTACGACACGCCCGAGGTGATCGGACACAATACTTGGGATATGATCATTGACTGGTTGGCCGCAGGTGTAGACCCTAGCCAGTGCACGCTATTCATACAGTCGCGCATCCCCGAACACGCGGAATTGCACACATTGTTGTCAATGATCACCCCGCTGGGCTGGCTGGAGAGGGTTCCGACTTATAAGGATCAGCAGGAAAAATTGACTGACCGGGATCTGTCCACTTACGGATTTCTCGGGTATCCGCTCTTGCAGAGTGCTGACGTGCTCGTTTACCGCGCTCGTTATGTTCCCGTAGGCGAGGATCAGGTGCCGCACGTCGAATTGATGCGGGAGATTGCTCGACGATTTAACCACTTATACGGCCGTGAACCCGACTTTGCAGAGAAAGCGCAGGGCGCTTCCAGGAAAATGGGAAGCCGAAAGGCCAGACTTTACGGACAGTTGCGCACCCGCTATCAGGAGCAAGGGGACGCCGAGGCGCTGGAAGCCGCCCGGGCGCTTCTCGATGAGCAGCAGAACCTTTCGATCGGCGACAAGGAGCGGCTTTTTGGTTACTTGGAAGGTGGCGGAAGAATGATTCTCGTCGAGCCCGGTGTGCTATTGACTGAATCTTCGAAACTGCCCGGCCTGGATGGGCAAAAGATGTCCAAGTCTTACGAGAATACCGTTGGCTTGCGAGAAGGTTCCGAGTCGGTACGGAAAAAGATCAGGACAATGCCGACCGATCCGGCAAGAGTCAAGCGCACGGATCCTGGGAGTCCGGATAAGTGTCCGGTCTGGCAGCTGCACCTGGTTTACTCCGATGAAGCGATACGGGCTTGGGCCGTGAAAGGTTGTCGTTCGGCTGCGATAGGGTGTTTGGAATGCAAGCAGCCGGTGATCGACGCAGTACTTGCTGAACAGGCGCCAATGCGGGAAAGGGCACAGATATATCTGGATGACCCGACACTGGTGAGAAATATTGTTGCAGATGGTTGCGAAAAGGCACAGAAACTTGCCCAGGAAACGATGCGCGAAGTGCGAGAGGCTATGGGATTGAGTCATGCCTGACAGGAACTGGAGATGAGTCAACCCGTGCAACTGGCCATGCCCACCCCGATTGCGTCGCCGGTTGCCCGCATTCGCGGGGAGCCCATGCTGACGCTCCCTGCGGACCTGTATATTCCACCTGATGCGCTGGAGGTATTCCTGGACACATTCCAGGGTCCCCTTGATCTGTTGCTTTACCTAATCCGCAGGGCAAATGTCGACATCCTGGACATCCCGATGGCGCAACTTACGTCTCAGTACATTGAGTACGTTGAGGTGATGCGGCACAAGAATCTGGAACTCGCCGCCGAATATCTTGTGATGGCAGCTATGCTGATGGAAATCAAATCGCGGATGCTATTGCCGCGTCCTCCGTCACTGAGCGATCTTGAGGAAGACCCTCGAGCTGAATTGGTGCGAAGGTTGCTCGAATATGAACAGATGAAGCTCGCCGCGCATAAAATAGATGCGTTGCCGCAACTAGGGCGGGACTATTTCCACGTGGAGGTCTGGATAGAACAGACTCTCGTCGAGCGCTTGCCGCAAGTCGCTATGCCGGATCTTGAGGCGGCGTGGAGAGCTCTCTTGTCCAGGGCTAAATTGACACAGCGGCACCACATTACCCGCGACGAGCTGTCCGTACGGGAGCAAATGAGCGTCATTCTGAGGAAACTCATCCCAGGTGCGTTCGTCGAATTTACCGAGTTGTTTGACACAGGCCGTGGCATTTCCATGCTGGTAGTGAACTTTCTGGCGCTGCTGGAGTTGGTGCGCGAAAGTCTGATACATGTCACACAGTCCGAGCCGTTTGCAGCCATCTATGTGAAACTTGCCAATGCTGAGTCCGACTGAAGCCAAGGTTGTCCTGGAAGCCGCACTGCTAGCCAGTCAGTCGCCTGTACCGATTGCGGAACTTCGCAGGATGTTCGAAGAGGAAATCGGCGCGGACACTCTCCGGCGTTTGCTGGAGGAGTTGCGGGAGTCCTGGCACGGCAGGGGCATCGAACTGGTCAGTCTCGCCAGCGGATGGCGATTCCAGACGCGCCCGACCTTTCAGAAATACCTTGAGCGCATCAATCCGGAAAAGCCAGCGCGATATTCGCGTGCGGTGCTCGAAACGCTCGCAATCATTGCTTACCGCCAACCCGTCACGCGCGGCGATATCGAGGACGTAAGAGGTGTCGTGGTATCGACGGACGTCATAAAACGTCTCGAGGATCGAGGCTGGATAGATGTAGTTGGGCACCGCGATGTTCCCGGCCGCCCCGCGCTGTATGCCACGACGCGGGAATTTCTCGATAACCTAGGCCTGCGTTCGTTGCAGGAATTGCCGCCCCTTGAAGAAATCGCGAGGACACTTGAAATCTCCCACGCGTCGGCCCCCGACATCACGACACGCGAAACCGGAAATGCTCGCGAAGCTGCCGAAGACGCGCCGCTTCAAGAAAACACGCCCGCCGACCAGCCCATTGCGCAGGCCAACGAGCCGTCGGGGAGCAGCAAGCCAGAAACCAGCTGACCCGGCATCCCAGCCTGAAAGGGTGCAAAAAGTGCTGGCCAAAGCCGGCTTGGGATCGCGTCGTGACATGGACCTGGTCGTGGCAGCCGGGCGAGTGCGCGTCGATGGGCAGGTTGCAGTCATCGGCCAGCGCGTCGGTGCTGCGAGCCGCGTGACACTAGATGGGAAGCCGCTGCGGTTGTCGTTGTCGGTCGGGGTCCCCCGTATTTTGCTTTATCACAAACCCAGCGGGGAACTGGTGACTCGCAGGGATCCGAAAGGACGCCCGACTGTCTTCGAGAAACTGCCGAAAACACCGCAATGGATTGCCGTCGGCCGGCTCGATTTCAATACGAGTGGATTGCTGGTTCTAACCGATTCCGGAGACTTGGCAAATCAGTTGATGCATCCTCGCAACCAGGTCGAGCGCGAATATCTTGTCCGCGTGCTGGGTGAACTGACAGTCGAACAACGCGACATGCTGCTGCGCGGCATACCTTTGGATGATGGTCCCGCTCGTTTCGAGCAGTTGAATCCACGGGGAGGAAAGGGATCCAACCGATGGTATCAAGCGGTGCTCCGCGAAGGGCGCAATCGGGAAGTGCGGCGGATGTTTAAGGCTGCTGGATTAGGGGTCAGTCGCCTTATTCGGGTCCGGTACGGCCCGTTTTCTCTTCCCCGCGACCTCTGGCGCGGGCGTTGGATCGAGGTCAGCGCCACAGAGGCAACTGCCTCCGTTCGCAGCATCACTTCAGAATAGAGGTAACGTGTCCGGCAATTGAGTGCTGCTTGACCTTGTTTAGGCTCGGCTTTTTTGTTACACTGCCGAGCCATTGGAAATGGGCTTGTCGAGCCCATTTTTCTTTTGTGGCGGTTACATGAGAGTTCTCGAAGATCTGGTGCGGAATACGGTTCACGGACTTGACTTGGAATTGGCCGATGTCGAGTTTAATAACCGCGGCAAACAGATACGTGTGTTTGTTGAGAAAAGGCATGAAGTTGATCCAAATGGTGGGATAACGGTCTCGGATTGCGAGGCAGTCAGCCGCCAGTTGCAGCGGGTTCTCGAAGTGGAAGGGATTGAGTATGACCGGCTCGAGGTTTCGTCCCCCGGGCTGGATCGCAAGTTGAAGAAGGCAAGGGATTTTGCGCGCTTTACCGGTCACGTTGCCGACGTGAAGCTGCGCGAGGCGATTAACGGCCGACGGCGGTTTGTCGGAATTGTGCGTGATGTGCAGGGCGAGCGCGTCGAACTGGATGCGGATGGCGGCAAGTTTTCGTTTGACCTTGCCAACCTGGACCGGGCTCGCCTGGTACCGAAGTTTTAGGAGAATGAACCGTGAGCCGGGAGTTGCTGCTATTGGTAGATGCGCTGGCACGTGAAAAGAACGTCCACAAGGAAGTGGTGTTCGGTGCGCTCGAGCTCGCGATTGCATCCGCGACCAAGAAACGTTTTAATGAAGAGGTCGAAGTCCGCGTTGCCATGGATCGTAACACCGGGGACTTTGAATCATTTCGTCGGTGGCAAGTTGTAGCCGATGGCGCGGTCGAGATGCCTGCGCAACAGATCAGTATGGCAGAGGCACAAAAGCAATACGGCGATATACGGGTTGAAGATTTCATAGAAGAGACGCTGGAACCGATTGACTTCGGCCGCATCGGGGCACAGGCTGCAAAGCAGGTTATTCTGCAGCGAATTCGCGATGCTGAACGTGAGCAGTTGCTGAATGACTTCCTCGCTCGCAATGAGAAATTGGTAACGGGCACGATCAAGCGAGTGGAGCGCGGAAACGCAATTATCGAAGTGGGCCGGGTTGAGGCCATCCTGCCGCGCGACCAGATGATCCCGAAGGAGAATTTGCGGGCGGGTGACCGCGCTCGAGCGTATCTCTTGCGGATTGACCGCAGCGTTCGTGGCCCGCAGCTGGTTCTGTCGCGCACCGCCCCCGAATTCATTGCGGAACTATTTCGGCTCGAAGTACCGGAGATAGAAGAAGGTCTGCTGGAGATTAAGTCGGCAGCTCGCGATCCCGGAGTGCGGGCAAAGATCGCTGTCCTTGCGAAGGATCAGCGCATCGATCCAATCGGAACGTGCGTTGGCATGCGCGGCTCGCGAGTCCAGGCGGTTACTCAGGAACTGGCAGGCGAACGGGTGGATATCGTCCTCTGGAATCAGGACCCCGCTCAGTTCGTGATAGGGGCACTCGCACCGGCGGATGTCAGCGGCATTGTCGTTGATGAGGACAAGCACGCGATGGACGTCGTCGTCGACGAGGAAAATCTTGCGATTGCCATTGGGCGCAGCGGGCAGAATGTCCGCCTTGCGTCCGAATTGACGGGCTGGACCATAAATCTGATGACAGAAGAGGAATCGAAGAAGAAGAATGAAGAGGAATCGGCTGCGGTCAGACAGTTGTTCATGGAAAAACTGGATGTTGATGAGGAAGTCGCCAATATCCTGATTCAGGAGGGCTTTTCGACCCTTGAAGAAGTCGCATATGTGCCTCTTCCCGAGATGTTGGAGATTGAAGCATTCGATGAGACTACCGTAAATGAGCTTCGCAGCCGGGCTCGCGACGTGTTGTTGGTGCAGGCCATCAAGAGCGAGGAGCAGGCCGAAAATCTGGACCCCTCCCTAATTCATTTGGAAGGTATGGATGCGGAACTCGCGGCGCAACTCGCGAAATCGGATATCAGAACACGGGATGAACTGGCGGATCTTGCAGTCGATGAATTCGTCGAACTGACGGGAGTGGGTGAAGATCGCGCCAAGGACCTAATCATGAAGGCTCGTGCCCACTGGTTCGAAGGGGAGACGCAGTAACTTATGGCAAATATCAATGTCGCGCAATTTGCAGGTGAGCTGAAGGTTCCGCCTTCGGTGCTGCTCGATCAACTTCGTGCAGCAGGGGTCGACAAGCAGGTTGCCGATGATCCGCTCTCCGAGCAGGACAAGACCAAACTGCTGGAGTATTTGCGCAGGGCGCACGGGGCAATAGAGCCCAGGAACAAGATTACCCTGACCCGCAAGCAGACCTCGGAGATCATCAAGAAATCCGATGCCAGTGGCAAGGCGAGGACGATTCAGGTCGAGGTCAAGAAAAAACGCGTATTCGTGAAGCGGGATACGCCCGATGCGCCTGCGGCAGTTGTAGAGACACGACCGGCAGGGGCGGCTCCACTTGATGCCCACGAGGCGGAAGTGCGGGAGGAAGAGCGCCGAAGGCAGGAGGAACTTGCCGCACGCCAGGCAGCGGAAATCGCAGAAAAACAGGAGCGCGAACGCAAGATTGCTGCGCAAAGGGAAGCTGAGCTGAAGAAACAGGCGGCGCAACTTGCGTCACCGCCTGTTGCTCCTTCCGCTACGACCCTACACAAACCGAAGGTTGCCGAGGGCGCGGACAAGGGGCAAAAGCCCAAGAAGGTGAAAGAGGTCAAAGTCTGGAAAGACGAGAGCGTCAAGCGCCGCACCATCAAGACCAGGGGTGATGTAGCGGGTGCGTCTGGGTGGCACACGCCAAAAGGCGGAAGGCATAGACCTGCTGTCGCCAGCGAAGATAATGCTCAACAGTTTGAGGCGCCAACCGAACTGGTCGTTCGCGAAATTCACGTACCTGAAACTATCACGGTTGGGGAACTGGCTCACAAGATGTCGATCAAAGCGGCCGAAGTGATCAAAGTCTTGATGAAGCTCGGCAGCATGGTCACAATCAATCAGGTCCTCGATCGGGAAACGGCGATGGTTCTGGTCGAGGAAATGGGCCATACCGCCGTTGCAGCAAAACTCGATGATCCGGAAGCGTACTTGGTGGTTGGATCCCCGCTAGGTTCGCCCACGCACCGCGAAGAGGAAGCCAGGCCGCGCGCCCCAGTAGTGACTGTCATGGGGCACGTCGACCATGGAAAGACGTCTTTGCTCGACTACATCCGCCGCACACGCGTTGCATCTGGCGAAGCAGGGGGCATAACACAGCATATCGGTGCCTACCATGTGCAGACTCCACGTGGTATGGTGACATTCCTCGATACGCCTGGTCACGAAGCCTTTACGGCAATGAGAGCCCGGGGCGCGAAGATTACAGACATTGTCATCCTTGTCGTGGCAGCCGATGATGGAGTGATGCCGCAGACAATCGAAGCAATTTCTCACGCGAAGGCCGCAGGAGTACCCATCGTTGTGGCATTGAACAAGATCGACAAGCCCGAAGCCAATTCAGATCGCGTGAAGCAGGAGCTTGTTGGCCATGGTGTCGTGCCGGAAGACTACGGTGGAGATTCACCATTTGTGCCCGTGTCTGCCAAGACTGGTTCCGGCGTGGATGATCTCCTGGAGCAGGTCTTGCTTCAGGCAGAGGTGCTCGAGCTGAAGGCACCCGTGAATGCGCCGGCAAGAGGCATCGTTATCGAAGCGCGACTGGATAAGGGCCGCGGGCCGGTTGCCACGGTACTTGTTCAGTCAGGCACGCTCCGGCGCGGTGATATTCTCCTTGCCGGCTCAGCGTTCGGACGAGTCCGGGCAATGCTGGATGAAAACGGCATTTTAATTCAGGAGGCTGGCCCCTCCATTCCGGTGGAAATTCATGGACTATCTGATGTCCCGGCGGCAGGCGAAGACATGATGGCGCTTGCCGATGAACGCAAAGCGCGGGAGATTGCTCTTTTCCGCCAGGGAAAGTTTCGAGACGTGAAGCTGGCCAAGAAGCAGGCGGCCAAGCTCGAAAACATGTTCGAGCAAATCGGAGAAGCGAAAGTATTGCCGATCCTTCTAAAGGCCGACGTGCAGGGGTCCCAGGAAGCGTTGATGCATGCGCTCTCTAGGTTGTCGAATGAAGAGGTGAAAGTCAATGTAGTCCATAGCGCGGTTGGGGGGATCACCGAGTCGGATGTCAATCTCGCCGTGGCATCAAAGGCGGTGATTATCGGCTTCAATACCCGCGCAGACGGCGCCGCACGGAAACTCGCCGAGGCTTCCGGGATTGACATTCGGTATTACAACATTATCTATGACGCGGTGGATGAAGTGAAGGCAGCGCTGTCCGGCATGCTTACCCCGGAAAAGAAGGAAAGCATTCTTGGACTTGTGGAGATCCGGCAGGTTTTCAAGATTTCTCGAGTTGGTACAGTGGCAGGTTGCATGGTCTTGGAAGGTGTCGTCCGACGGGGGGCGCTGGTACGGCTGCTGCGAAATAATGTAGTCGTGAATTCCGGTGAACTCGATTCGCTTAAGCGATTCAAGGATGATGTCCGGGAGGTCAAAGGTGGTTTCGAATGTGGTCTTTCAGTAAAGGGCTATAACGACATCGAGGTTGGGGATCAACTCGAAGTCTACGAAATCCAGGAAATCGCACGGACTCTGCAATAGCCACCCGGATGAACAGTTCGCCAGCGGCTTTCGTTCACAGGCAAACTCATGGCCAATCAACAGCGACTGAGGCGGATCGCCGATCAGATACAGCGGGAATTGTCCGAAATTATCCGAGATGAACTCAAGGACCCGCGCGTAGGCATGATTACATTGACCGGGGTTGAGGTGTCTCCGGACCTCGCACATGCAAAAATCTTCTTCACACGCTTTGGCGATGCCGAGTCACTGGCGCAAAGCACCGAAGGACTTGGTCGCGCGTCGGGATTTCTCCGATCCATGCTTGGCAAACGGATCACGCTGCACAGCACACCGGAGTTGCACTTTGTCTACGACGAGTCGGTAGAGCGCGGCGTTCGACTGTCCCGACTGATCGATGATGCAGTCGCAGGGGGAAAGTTCCCCACGGAATGACGGCACAGTTCCGCAGCGTCGCACGTGCCAGACGGGTGGTCGACGGTGTATTGTTGCTCGACAAGCCAATCGGGATAACGTCCAACGGCGCGCTGCAGCAACTCAAACGGCTGTTCAGGGCAAGGAGCGCCGGGCATACCGGCACTCTGGATCCCCTTGCCAGTGGTTTGCTTCCACTGTGTTTTGGCGAGGCCACGAAATTCGCAAGTGAGCTCCTAGAGGCGAGAAAATCCTACCGCGCAACAGTTCGGCTCGGAGAAAAAACGACCACGGGAGATGCAGAAGGCGAGACGCTTCTGTCCTGTCCGGTACGATGTGAAAAAACCGCTATCGAGTCAGTGCTCGCCCGGTTTCGCGGTGAAATCGAACAGGTTCCTCCGATGTATTCCGCCTTGAAGCATGAAGGGCAGCCCCTGTATAGCTACGCAAGGCGGGGAGAAACGATAGCGCGCGCACCTCGCCGGGTGAGGATTTTCGAATTGGTGCTGGTCGATCTGGCGCTTCCCGACATCGTGATCAATGTCATTTGCAGCAAAGGCACCTATATCCGCGTGCTTGCGGAGGATATCGGCACCAGCCTCGGTGTAGGCGCACATCTGCGAGCGCTTGTTCGCACTTCTATCGGCCCGTTCGAACTGGAACAGGCATTTACGCCAGACCGGGTGGCCGCTCTTCTGTTGCCGGATGACGCGCTACTTCCGATTGACGCCTTGGTGTTGCACCTTCCGCGCGTCGACCTGCAGATTGCAGAAGAGGGCCGTTTTCTCCAAGGAAGAAGCGTGGGCAGAGACCATCCAGTAGGGCTTCGGGTCCGGGTATACGGGGCTGAAAATCGCTTTCTTGGAATTGGTCTTACGGCGGAAGGAGGTAGCGTACGCCCGAAACGGATTATTTCCACTTCTTCGCCCGCTTGACCCGACCGTACTGCCTTTTTTCGCTGCCTTTTTCCGCTTGTGGGAAAGCCATGTTCTAAGATAAAATTCCCGCCTTTCGCCCCAGAGAGAGTTTAAATTAAATGTCAGCGACAGTAGCGCAAAAAGCGCAGATCATCGCCGAGCATCAGCGAGGCACGAGCGACACCGGATCGTCGGAAGTTCAAGTCGCGTTGCTGACCGCTCGGATCAACGGGTTGACCGATCATTTCAAGGTCAATGTCAAGGACCATCACTCCCGTCGTGGGCTTCTCCGGCTTGTAAGCCAGCGGCGAAAGTTGCTGGATTACCTGAAGCGCAAAGATGCTGACAAGTATCGTGGCTTGATAGATCGCCTCGGCTTGCGCAAGTAGATTCCCCAAAGCGCCCACTTGGTATCAGGTGGGCGTTTTGATTTGCACCGCGCTAATTCATGCACCTGTGGTGCATGCGATTGCGGCGACCATAACCATAAAATGCCGGCTGTGCCGGCTATCCATTAGGAACAAATCTCATGTCGCTTTCACGGATGACAAAGACATTCACTTACGGCGCGAACCAGGTGACCCTGGAGACAGGCGAGATGGCCCGTCAGGCTCACGGAGCTGTCCTCGTCAACGTGGATGACACAGTTGTATTGTGTACGGTTGTCGGCAAGAAGACAGCGAAACCCGGACAGGATTTTTTCCCGCTTACGGTCGATTACGTAGAGAAGTTTTACGCGGCAGGCAGGATACCTGGGGGATTTTTCAAACGTGAAGGCCGTCCTTCGGAAAAGGAAACACTGACTTCCAGGCTGATCGATCGTCCGATCAGGCCTCTGTTTCCCGATGGTTTCTACAATGAAATCCAGGTCGTGGCGCTCGTGATGTCCGTCAATCCTGAGGTGGACCCGGACATTCCCGCGCTTATCGGCGTGTCGGCGGCGCTGACCTTGTCGGGTATTCCGTTCAACGGCCCGATAGGTGCTGCTCGCGTAGGATACATAGACGGGCAATACGTTCTCAATCCTTCTGCGTCACAATTGGCAAGCAGCCAGTTGAATCTCGTCGTGGCGGGAACCGAGCACGCAGTGTTGATGGTTGAGTCCGAGGCGAAAGAGCTCCCCGAAGATGTCATGTTGGGATCGGTTGTTTTCGGCCACCAGCAGATGCAGATAGCCATACAGGCGATACACGAACTGGCTGATATTGCGGCAAAGCCGGCTTGGGACTGGCAGGCGCAGACGAAGGAAGAGAGTCTCGTTCAGCGGATTGCATCGATCGCGGAGGCGGACTTGCGCGCGGCCTTCTTGCTTGGTCAGAAGCAGGCTCGCTCCACGGCCATTGACGATTTGTGGAAGCGGGTGTTTGCGGAACTCGGTGTCGGAACTGAAGGTGGTCCGGACTCCAATACCGTGAAGGACATCTGTTTCGCGCTGGAGTCGAAGATCGTACGCACCCAGATCCTCAACGGGGAACCACGCATCGACGGGCGCGATACACGCACCGTCAGACCGATAAGCGTGCGCACCGGGGTGCTGCCTCGCACCCACGGATCGGCCCTGTTCACGCGCGGAGAGACGCAGGCGCTGGTTGTCGCGACCCTGGGAACAGGCAGGGATGCACAAATCATCGATGCCATCCAAGGTGAGTATAAGGAGGCATTCATGCTTCATTACAACATGCCTCCGTTTGCCACAGGCGAAACAGGCCGTGTAGGCTCGCCTAAAAGGCGCGAAATCGGCCATGGCAGGCTTGCAAAGCGGGCGTTGCTGGCGGTCCTGCCCAGCCCGGAAGAGTTCGCATACAGCATCCGTGTTGTCTCCGAAGTTACGGAATCCAATGGATCGTCATCCATGGCCTCCGTATGCGGCGGCAGCCTCGCACTGATGGACGCAGGTGTGCCTACGAAAGCGCACGTGGCTGGTATCGCGATGGGACTGATCAAGGAAGGCAGCAGGTTTGCGGTGCTTACCGATATTCTGGGCGATGAGGATCATCTCGGTGACATGGACTTCAAGGTTGCAGGGACCGAGCGCGGGATCACCGCGCTTCAAATGGACATCAAGATTGAGGGGATCACGAAGGAAATCATGCATGTAGCGCTCGCCCAGGCGCGTGAGGGTCGGCTGCATATTCTCGAATATATGAAACAGGCCCTTGAGGGTTCCCGCGCAGATATTTCCGCGCATGCCCCGCGTATTTTCAAGATCAAGATCAATCCTGAGAAGATTCGCGATGTAATCGGCAAAGGCGGTGTCGTGATTCGCGGCATTCAGGAAGAAACCGGTACGACCATAGAAATCGGGGACGACGGGACGATCTCGATTGCATGCGTCAGTTCCGAAGGTGGTGCCGCAGCCAAGAAACGCATCGAAGACATTACTGCGGATGTTGAAATCGGACGCGTGTACGACGGCACGGTGCTGAAACTGCTCGACTTTGGTGCTATCGTCAGCGTTCTTCCCGGGAAAGACGGACTCCTGCACATCTCGCAGATCAGCCAGGAGCGCGTAAACAGCGTGTCCGACTACCTCAAGGAAGGGCAGACAGTAAAAGTGAAAGTCTTGGAGGCTGACGAGAAGGGCCGTATCCGACTCAGCATGAAAGCAGTCGGAGCACAGGCACCGGTTCCAACGGCGACCTGAGAGCGGATCTACGATTAAAAGGGCGCTACGGCGCCCTTTTTCATGGAAGAACGACGCAAAGTTGCGCGACGCGCACGTGTCGCGCGCGTTGAACTAATGTGGCTTGCAGAGTAGAATACGCATCCTTCGGGGTGTAGCGTAGCCTGGTAGCGCGCCTGGTTTGGGACCAGGATGTCGGGAGTTCAAATCTCTCCACCCCGACCAGATTTGAGGGTCTTTCCAATGCTCGGCACGGAAGGGATATTAGAGGGGCAAGAGTGTCCGAAACGTTAGCTGGCGCAATTTGGATCTTGTGCCCGTAGCTCAATCGGATAGAGCACCAGCCTTCTAAGCTGGGGGTTGTGGGTTCGATTCCCGCCGGGCGCGCCAGGGCCAGACTTTGCAGTGAGGTAGTCAAGACAACGGTGGCTGTAGCTCAGCTGGTAGAGTCCCGGATTGTGATTCCGGTTGTCGTGGGTTCGAGTCCCATCAGCCACCCCTTCCTCCTTGTAGTGCGCGCGCCAGTTCTTCTCTGCGCAAGACGAAAACACAGTCGTCGCCACCGCTGGTTTCCAGCCAGGTGAATGGTACTTGGGGCAGCGCTCGTTCCAGTGCGCGTCGATTGTGCCCGACCTCCATTATCAAGAGTCCCCGAGCAAGAAGGTACTGCGGTGCGAGGAGCAGTATTTTGCGTACAAGGTCAAAGCCATCTTTACCGCCAGCGAGAGCCATTCTTGGCTCCGCGCAAAATTCGGGCGGTAGTACACTCATTGCCGCTGCCCCGACATACGGGGGATTCGACGCAATGAGGTGATACCGCCGCTGCCCAACCCCGCAAAATAAATCCGATTTAAGCAGACGAACGCGCTTTGTCAATTGATAATGGACGATGTTCTTCCGAGCAACTGCGAGTGCAGCAGCAGAAAGGTCAGTTGCATCCACGTGTGCCCTGGAAAATGTCTTGGCCATCAGGACTGCAAGGCAGCCGGACCCTGTGCACAGATCCAGCGCGCGGGTGATTGATCCAGGTCTAGCGATCCACGGATGGAGTTCGGTTCTGAGAAGTTCCGCAATGTATGATCGAGGTACGATCACGCGGCGATCCACGAAAAATCGGAACTCACCGAGCCACGCTTCGTTGAGCAGGTAGGCGAGGGGCGCGCGGTCCTGTATGCGTTTATCAATCAGAGCTAGCGCGCGCCGCCGTTCGGTGGGGGAGAGGCATCTGCTCAGATTGGCTTCAAGGGCTTCATGAGGCAGTCGCAGCACGTGGAGCAGCAACCATGCGGCTTCGTCCAGTGCATTGTCGGTGCCGTGTCCGAACTTGATGCGCGCGCTCCGGAAGCGGATTTCAGCATGCAAAATCCACTCGAGGAGAGTCTCACACTTGGTAACGGCTGCTGACGAGGGATTGCGGGCGCGTCCTAACGGCAAAGCAGTTTCTCGAGCACCTTGAAATGGACTATCGGCATGGGTTGTATGTCGCTCAATTCGATATGCTCGTTCAGATTGTGGATTGATGCGGTGACGAACGGAAATTCCAGTATCGGCGGACAAATCTGCGTAATGAATCTGACAGCCGCCATCGTTCGGCATCACTGAACGGCGCGCCATCAATTCCTGCGTAAACCGGAGGGTTTCCCCCCACATTACCCACCGAATCGCGCCGGATCGAATCCGAGAAGGATATCCCCATTATGCTCAATGATAGGCCGCTTGATAAGGGAGGGGAGGGCAGTCATGGCTTTCACCGCTTCCGCTTTCGATGTGATCGCGGCCTTGCGATCCTCGCCGAGCCCACGCCATGTAGTTCCTGAGCGATTGATCAGGTCAGGCCATTCGTGCCTGCCGAGCCAGCGTTCCAGTGCGACAGCATCAACGCCGTCCTTCTTGTAGTCGTGGAACTCTACCTCGATATCGTGGCTAGAAAACCACTTGCGCGCGGCACGCACCTTATCGCAGTTGGGGATGCCATAGAGCTTGATCAGCACCAGCAGCGCCGGTGTGGCTTTGACTCAATCAGTGCTTCCAGGGTGATTTTCGAGAGAATCAATTCCATGGAAACTCGTCAAGCCTCGGTAGTGTCCAGTTTGAAATCGCTGAATGATGTCCCTCCGGGCGCGGAGTGCGTGCTGTCCTGTTCTTTCTTGCTTCCATCAGTCTGCAGTGCGCCGCCCGCTTCGGTATTTTTAATCAACCACAAGAGATTGGTTGCCGAGTCGGAATTCGCCAGTGCCTCGTCCTGGGTGATCAATTTGCTTTGCAGCATCTTGAAAAGCGCCTGCTCGAAGGTCTGCGAGCCGGGAGAGAGGCTTTTCTCCATTGCATCCTTCATTTCATTGATCTCGCCTTTTTCGATCAATTCAGCCATATGCCGAGTATTGAGCATGACTTCGACAACGGCCGAGCGCCCGCCCTTGATATTGCGCACCAGGCGTTGAGATATGACGGATTTAAGCGTTGCAGACAGATCCTGAAGCAATGCGGGACGATTTTCCAGGGGATAGAAGCTGAGAATCCGGTTCATGGCGTGGTAGCTGTTATTCGCGTGCAACGTTGCCAGACAAAGATGGCCGGACTGGGCATATGCAATTGCCGCGGCCATGGTGTCTTTGTCGCGAATCTCGCCAATGAGAATGCAGTCGGGGGCCTGTCTAAGCGCATTCTTGAGAGCCGTCTTGAAGTCCAGGGTGTCGGTTCCGACTTCACGTTGGTTGACGATGGATTTCTTGTTCTGGAAAATGAATTCGACGGGATCTTCGAGCGTTAGGATATGACCCGGTTTCTGCTCGTTCCTGTAGTCGAGCATCGCGGAAAGGGATGTAGACTTGCCTGATCCAGTCGCACCGACCATGAGGATCAGGCCCCGCTTTTCCATGATTATTTCTTTTAAGATGGAAGGTAATGCGAGTGAATCGAACGGTGGAATATCGCCGGGAATGTAACGCACCACCACGGCCGGCGTGCCTTTCTGGCGAAATGCGCTGATGCGAAAGCTTCCGGTGCCGGGCAAGGTGTAGGCGGTGTTGAGTTCCAGCGTGTCTTCGTATTCTTTCTTTTGCTTGTCGGTGAGCACCTCGTACAACAGGGCCTGAATGGTATTGCCATCCATTACTTGTTGGTTCACGGGCACCGCAAGACCGTTCATCTTGATGTTGATGGGTGACCCGCTCGACATGAATATGTCGGAAGCTTTCTTGTCTGCCATAAGTTGAAACAGGCGTTTCATTGCGGACATGACTGTTCTCCCGTAGCGGCGATGCGCCTAGTCGCCGCGCAACAACTCGTTGATGCTCGTCTTGGCGCGTGTCTTCGCGTCTACCTGTTTGACGATGACGGCGCAGTATAGGCTGTATTTTCCATCGTGGGAGGGCAGGTTACCGGAGACAACCACCGACCCCGCAGGTACACGGCCGTAGAGGATCTGCCCCGTTGCGCGATCGAGAATCCGTGTGCTCTGGCCGATGAACACGCCCATCGAAATTACCGAATTCTCTTCGACCACCACGCCTTCGACAATTTCCGAGCGCGCACCTATGAAGCAATTGTCCTCGATGATGGTGGGATTGGCTTGAAGGGGCTCGAGCACGCCTCCTATTCCGACGCCCCCGGACAGGTGAACATTCTTGCCGATCTGTGCGCATGATCCAACTGTGGCCCATGTATCCACCATCGTTCCTTCGTCTACGTACGCGCCGATGTTGACATAGGATGGCATCAGAATGACGTTTCGCGCAATGAACGCGCCACGGCGCGCTACGGCTGGCGGCACAACGCGGTAGCCGCCGGCGGCGAAATCCCCCGGGGTATAGCTTTCGAACTTTGTTCGTACCTTGTCGTAGTACTGGGTTGTCGCCCCCGGCATCACGGCATTTTCCTGAATGCGGAATGACAGCAGGACGGCTTTCTTGATCCATTGATGGACAATCCATCCAGGCGGGCCTTTTTCCGCGACGCGAATTATTCCCTGATCCAGATCATCAATGACCTGTTCCACCGCTTGCCGAATCGAACCGGTCGTACCCGGGCCGAGGTTGGCCCGGTCTTCCCAAGCCTGGTCGATAGTTTTCTGAAGGGTTGACATATGGATTTTCAAAGTTGTTGCGAAAAACGCGCGATCCGTTCGGCGGCCTCTCGGCACTCGTTCAGCGACGCAACCAGCGCGAGACGAACATATCCTTCACCTGGATTTTCTCCGTGCGCAGTCCGCGCAAGAAAACTGCCCGGTAAAACTGAAACATTATAGGCTCGCAGTAGTTCCCGGGCGAACTCGGTATCGGCGACGGGCGTGCGCACCCAGAGGTAAAAGCCGCCCTCTGGCATGGTCGTCTCGAGTGGCGCTTTGAGCAGGGGGAGGACGGACGAGAACTTGTCTGCGTAAAGGCGACGATTCTCGACGACATGCGCTTCGTCGTTCCAGGCTGCAACGCTCGCCGCCTGGAACGGGGGACTCATTGCGCTACCATGATATGTCCTGTACAGGAGAAAGGACTTGAGCAGTCCCGCGTCTCCCGCTACAAATCCCGAACGCAGTCCAGGCGCATTGGATCGCTTCGACAAGCTGGAAAACACCATGAGATTGCGGAAATCCTTGCGCCCCAGCATCGCCGCCGCCTGCAATGCACCGAGCGGTGGCCGCGCCTCGTCGTAGTAGAGCTCCGAATAGCACTCATCAGATGCGATGACAAAACCGAATTGATCGGAAAGGTCGAACAGCCGACTCCACTCAGGGAGTGTCATTACGCGACCGCTCGGATTGCTCGGAGAACACGCATAAAGCAGTTGAATGCGCGCCCATATCTCGCTCGAAACAGAGGCATATCCTGCAACAAACCCACTGGATGCAGGCATGTTGAGGTAATAAGGTTCAGCACCCGCAAGCAGGGCTGCGCCCTCGTATATTTGATAGAAAGGATTGGGGCAGGCGACGAGCGGGCCGCGCCTGCGTGGATCGATTATTACCTGCGCTATGGCGAACAGTGCCTCACGCGAGCCGTTCACGGGCAGGACCTGAGTTATGGGATCGATCGACTCGATGCCGTAGCGACGGCACAACCAGCCCGTAATTGCCCCGCGCAGTTCCGCCGTCCCGGCAGTTGCCGGATAGAGGGCAAGGCGAGGTAAGGCATCGGTTAGCGCCCGGGTAACCAGTTCAGGTGTCGGGTGCTTGGGCTCACCGATATGGAGACTAATCGGCACATAGCGGGAATCAGGCTCAACGCCCGCAAACAGCGTGCGCAGCTTCTCGAATGGATAGGGTTGCAGTCGCGCCAGATCGGGGTTCATTTAACGGCAGGCTGACAAACTAGCACGCGACAGGACGTGTTAGCGGAAAAAAAACGTAGGCAATTATACGGCGCAGGCCGAACTCGCCGCAAAGGAATATGCCTTTATGCTAACTCGTCTCCGGATATTTCAAGCGGAATCTCGATCGGAAGAACACCCTTCCAGCCTTTTTTCCGATATTCAGCCGCGATAGTTGTGACGATGCCCCCGCGCACTAAAAATCGTGCCTTAAGCTGCATGAAACGCGGCGAAATCGCGCGCACAAAATCGTCTAGCATGCGATTGGTCACGGCTTCATGGAAAACACCTTCGTTCCGGAAGGACCAGACGTAGAGCTTGAGGGACTTCAACTCGAGGCATTTCCTGTCGGCAATGTAGCTCAGCTTAAGATGGGCAAAATCAGGCTGGCCAGTCAGTGGACACAGACACGTGAATTCCGGTATCTGCATGCGGATAAGATAGTCACGCCCTGGATTGGGATTGACAAATGTGTCAATTGTCTTTGAAGGTGAGGACGGCATCGGCAAGTCTTTGGGTTGGGGTGGAAATGGTATTATAGAAACCTATGTGCAAGTTCAAAATCCGGCGGCAGGCCGGTTTTATTTTTTACAGATCGACTCAATTCAATCGTGCGCCTGACCAACATCAAACTTGCCGGGTTCAAATCCTTCGTTGATCCGACTCACATAAACATTCCGGGCCAGCTGGTTGGCGTGGTCGGACCTAATGGATGCGGCAAGTCCAATATCATTGACGCCGTGCGCTGGGTCCTGGGGGAGTCGCGCGCGTCCGCGCTTCGTGGTGACTCGATGCAGGATGTGATTTTCAACGGGTCCAGCATGCGCAAACCAATTGCACGTGCGAGCGTAGAACTTGTCTTTGACAACAGTCTGGGCAAAGCCGCGGGGCAGTGGTCCCAGTATGCGGAAATCTCGCTCAAGCGGGTGTTGACGCGTGAAGGCGAGTCCTCATACCTGATTAACAATAGCAACGTACGTCGACGCGACGTGCATGACATTTTTCTGGGTACGGGTCTCGGGCCAAGAGCCTATGCGATTATCGAGCAAGGGATGATTTCTCGGATAATCGAAGCCAAGCCAGAAGAGCTTCGTGTGTTCCTCGAAGAAGCTGCGGGCGTATCAAAATACAAGGAACGCCGTCGGGAGACGGAGAACAGATTGGCAGATACCAGAGACAATCTTGCGCGAGTGGAGGACATCCGCCGGGAACTGGGCGCGCAGATCGAGAAGCTGGCGTCCCAGGCCGAGGTCGCTCGCCGGTATAACGAGTTATCAGCAGACCGTCAGTTCAAACAGAATCTTCTTTGGGTGTTGCGCAAGCTGGACGCCCAGGCCGACTCCGAGTGTCAGAGCCGTGAAATCGAAACGGCCAGGATAGAGCTTGAATCCCAAACGGCCAGGCTGCGCGAAACCGAAAAGCAGCTTGAGCAGGCCCGCTCCGAGCATTACGCAGCCGGAGATGCGCAGAACGCGGCGCAAGGGGAACTCTACAGGAGTAATTCGGAAGTCGCGAGACTCGAGACTGAAATCCGCCACATAGTCGATACGCGGCAGCGGCTGGAGAACCAATTGGTGCAGTTGCGGGCGCAACGCGACATTGGAGAGCGTCAGGCCGGTGAACTGCGCGGTGCGGCGCAAATGTGGCAGCAACGTCGGTCCGCGTGCAATGATCGGGTTGAAGTATCGCAAGCGAGGCTTGCTGACGCCGAGAACAGACTGCCTGAAGCGGAGTCACTGTGGCGCGAAGTACAAGCAGCGCATGTTGATCGTCGCCGTCTGCTGGCACAGTCCGAGCAGGCATTTCAGCTGGAGCAGGCGCACCTTTCTCATGCAAGTCGAGTACTCGACGGGCTGAGCGCGCGCGAAGAAAGACTGCGTCTGGAGTTGACCAGTCTGAGTGCGCCGGATCCTGCAGAGTTGGCTGATCTACAGGCATCAATGGAGGAAAGCCGGAGTGAACTGCAACGGCAACAGGCTCTTCTGACTCAGGTCGAAAACGCTGAAGCTGTACTCGGAGCAGCCCGCGAGCGGGCAGCGCTGATAGTTCAAGCGTTCGAACGTGAACTGTCCTCACTTGAGGGCAGGGCGCTCGCACTGCAGCGCATTCAGAATCAGATTGAAGAAAACGGCCAGATTCATGACTGGACCGATCGTCATGAGCTTTCGGCACTGCCGAGGCTGTGGCAAAAAGTCCGGGTGGAACCAGGATGGGAAAACGCGATCGAGTCGGTTCTAAGGGAGAGATTGCATGCACTTGAACTGGATGCCCCCGAGAAGGTTCAGCGATTACTGGAAGACCCGCCTCCTTCGAAAGTGAGCGCTTTTTCGGGGGGGGTAGATCAAATTGAAGATCCAGTAGGAAATGGGACGGTCCAAGATCCCGCGATGCTTCCGCTTGTGTACCTGGTCCAGGGTTTGGACCCTGCTGTAAAGCCCCTGCTGTTTGCATGGCTCAAGGGATATTTCGCGATAGATGGTATCCCGCAGCTGGAAAGCCGCACGTCCCTGGCGCCAGATGTGGTGCTAGTAAATCGGGAAGGGCATCAGTTCAGCCGGTATGGTGTGGGCTTCCATGCATCTGACCCGGTTGATACGGGAATTTTCGCCCGGCAACGCGAAATAGATCAACTTTCTGAGGAAGTAAAGCGGATACATGGCGAAGTCAACACCGCCCGGCAAGCGCTTTCTATCATCGAGAGCCGTTGTATAGAGCATGCCGAAGGGCTGGACAAGCTTCGCGCCGCAGGGTCCGCATTGAAACAACGAAACCATGAGCGTGAGCTTGAGAGGCTAAGACTCAACCAGAGCCGAGAAAAATACCAGGATCGCGTCGGACAATTAGACCGCGAACTGTTGGATATCGCCGAGCAGAAGGCTGTGGAAGAAGAAGCGCGTGTTCGAAGCGATTCCGAGATGGAACGGCATCGCGCGTGCGTGGAGGAATTCGCAGAAGCGCTCGATGGATCCCAGCAGCAACTGACGGCAACCGAACAGGCATTGAGTACGGCCAGGCAGGAATTGGCACAGGCCGAGCGTGAAGCTCAGGAGGCTGCGTTCAGGGAAAAAGAATGCGAAGGCAAGATAGGCGAGATTGATAGATCTCTGACGATCCTGGTTGGCCAGCTAGAGGCGGGCAGCTTGGAGATCGACCAGTTCAGCGGAGAGTACGCGGATTTGAGCGATCAAGACCTGCGCAGACAGCTGCAACAGGCGCTTGAGGAGCGGGTCGCGCACGAATCTTCGCTGGCTGCTGCAAGAATCCGACAGGACGAAGCGAGCTCACGACTTCATGCTCTTGAAGTTGCGCGAACCGAATGCGAAGAGAGGCTTCAGCCCCTCCGGGACCGGATCGCCGATTTAAGGCTAAAGGAGCAGGCAGCACGAATCAATTTTGAGCAATATCAACTGCAACTGTCAGAGGCATGCGCTGACGAATCCGCGCTTGTTGCAATGCTGAAGGAAGGCCAGAAGGCCTCCTCGCTTCAGGCGGAGATCACCAGACTCACAAACGCAATCAGTGAGCTAGGCGCAATCAACATGGCGGCGCTGGAGGAACTCGTTACCAGCCGAGAGCGCAAACAGTTTCTTGACGCGCAGTCTGCCGATCTGACCGAGGCGCTAGACACGATCGAGACCGCAATTCGCAAGATTGACCGCGAAACGCAGGATCTCCTGCAAAATACATTTACGGTCGTAAATGAGCATTTCGGCCGCATGTTTCCTGCGCTGTTTGGCGGCGGGGAAGCGCGCCTGCTCATGTTGGGGGAACACATCCTCGATAGCGGTGTACAAGTCATCGCACGCCCGCCGGGAAAGAAGAACTCCTCGATTCACCTGCTGTCCGGGGGGGAGAAAGCGCTGACCGCCATTGCTCTTGTGTTTTCATTCTTCCAGCTCAATCCGGCGCCCTTTTGCCTGCTGGATGAGGTGGACGCACCGCTGGACGACGCAAATACGGAGCGGTTTTGCAAGCTGGTAAGCAAGATGTCGCAGCACACACAGTTCCTGTTTATAAGCCACAATAAGATCAGCATGGAGATGGCGAATCAACTGGTGGGAGTGACGATGCAGGAGCAAGGTGTTTCGCGCGTCGTCGCTGTCGACATTGACGAAGCCATGAAGCTTCGTGAGGAGATCGCAGCTTGAAGTCAACGAATACATCAGCGGTCTAGTCATGAGCGACCTCCAGCTTGGGTTGCTGGGTATAGGCATAGTTGCAGTGCTGGCAGTGCTCGCCTACAACAAATGGCAGGAGATCCGCTATAGGCGCCGCGCGGAGCGTGATTTCGGTTCTCCTCTAGATGATGTCCTTCTTCAAGCGAAAAATAGTAAGGGTGATAGCGAACCTGCGCGCGCAGGTGTTGACCACGCCGGCATTCCTCGGTCCCAGAAATTCCCATCTGCCAGGATAGATCCGGTGTTCGGCCCGGAAAGTGCAACCGTGCCTGAGGTGGCGACACGGCCAGAATCGGACCAGCACGTTTTGGCTGAGGAATTTGATTTTATAGTGGTCGTTGAGTGTGCAGAGGAGGTGGAAGCGGGTTCAATAATTGAAGCGTCTGCCAAGGCAATGACGATTGGAAATCCGTCGAAAGCGGTGCGGTGGGAAGGTTTTCGTGAACAAATCGGCGCATGGGAACCATTGCGCGCCAATGGAAGATACGCGAATATCCGCGCAGGCATGCAGTTGGTCGACCGTGGCGGCGCAGCCTCCGCTGGCGACCTCGCGAGCTTTGAGGCGTCTGTCCAGAAGGTCGCCCTTGCTCTGGGTGCAATTCCAATGGCAGGGAGCCTGGCCGCAGCTGCAACCCGGGCGCTCGAACTGGACCGCCTCTGCACGGAAGTTGACATTCAGATTGCGCTGAATGTCACACCGAAACAGGGTGTCACTTTCACGGGGTCGAAGGTCAGAGCCAGTGCGGATTCGGCAGGATTAACGCTCGATCCAGACGGACGTTTCCGGCGTCGTATCGATGGCAAGGAACAGTATTCTCTGCGCAGCCGCGACGGCGCGCAAATTCGAGAAAATCAAGAATCTCTGGTGAATGGACTGACACTTGAACTCGACGTGCCACGCGCCCCGGGGGGTATGGACACATTCGAGGAATTTCGTGATTGTGCGGTAAGGCTTGCCTCTGAACTCAATGGCGACATCACGGACGATAACGGCATTCCGCTTACGCAAGCCGCCTTCGACAGCATAATAGCGCGCGTGTCAGAGGTACATCGCACAATGGAGTACCACGGCTTGCGTGCCGCCGGGTCGGCTGCCCTTAGATTGTTTTCTTGACCAAGCCGGACCGTGGCCGACTTGGATGATGTGCGGCGGCGGGTGGACCAGCTCCGGGCAGACCTTGAACGGCACAACTACCGTTATTACGTGCTCGACGATCCGGATGTCTCGGATGCCGAGTACGATCGGTTGTTCCGCGAACTGGAGCAGTTGGAACGCGAGCACCCCGATCTTCAATCGGACATTTCTCCGACGCAAAGAGTGGGGGCGCAACCAATAGCGGGTTTCGTCCAGGTATCGCACTCGATGCCGATGCTTTCTCTAAGCAACGCGTTCTTCGAATCCGAGGTCGAGGCGTTCGATCGGAGAGTGAGGGAAACCCTCGACGTTGATGAAATGGAATACATCGCCGAGCCGAAGTTCGATGGGTTGGCCATCAGCCTTCGATATGAGAACGGGATGTTTGTCCAGGGTGCCACCCGTGGGGATGGATACACCGGCGAGGACGTCACGGCTAATCTTCGCACCATTCGCAGCATCCCGCTTCGTTTGCTTGGCGCAAATCAGCCTGCCGTGATCGAGGTGCGCGGTGAAATCCTGATGTTCAAGAGCGACTTTGCGGCGCTTAATCGCCGCCAACACCAAAAAGGGGACAAGGAGTTCGCCAATCCCAGGAACGCGGCTGCAGGTAGCTTGCGGCAGCTTGACCCTCGGATCACTGCTTCCAGACCTTTGCGATTCTTTGGATACGGACTCGGTACAGTGAAAGGCTGTGCGATCCCGGAGACTCACAGCCAGACACTCGACTGGCTCGTGGAGTTAGGACTGCCGGTTAGCAACGAAAGGCAGTTGGCGCGCAGCGCGGCTGCCCTCTTGGCCTTCTATAGATCTCTGGGTGAAAGGCGCGCGGCGTTGCCCTTTGATGTTGATGGTGTCGTCTACAAAGTGAATTCCATTGCTCGGCAGCAGGATTTGGGATTTGTTTCCCGGGCGCCGCGATTCGCCATCGCGCACAAATTTCCGGCAGAAGAGGCGCAAACGGTGGTGGAGGAAATACGCATCTACGTCGGGCGCACCGGCGCACTCACACCTTTGGCGAGATTGAAACCGGTATTTGTTGGAGGCGCTACAGTCACCAATGTCACGCTCCACAACGAGAACGAACTTAGGCGAAAGGATGTTCGTGTAGGCGATGCGGTGATCGTGCGGCGGGCCGGGGATGTGATACCGGAACTGGTGCGAGTCCTGCCTGAATTCCGCCCAAAAGACGCCGCGGAATTCCAGATGCCGACTGTCTGTCCGGTTTGTGGCTCGAAAGTCGAGCGATTGCCTGACGAAGTGGTTGCGCGCTGCTCAGGCGGCCTTTATTGTCCCGCGCAACGCAAACAGGCACTGCTGCATTTTGCGTCGCGTCGCGCGATGGATATCGACGGCTTGGGCGAGAAAATTGTCGATCAGCTTGTTGACCGGGGAATGGTCGAAACACCGGCAGATCTATTCGGCCTGGACGTAATCAAGCTAGCCGATCTTGACCGGATGGCGGTAAAATCCGCCCGGAATCTTGTCAATGCAATCGACAAGTCTCGTACCACGACGCTCCCGAGGCTGATCTATGCGCTGGGCATATTCGGGATTGGTGAGGCTACCGCGCACGGTCTCGCCGCACATTTCGGCAGTCTGGAAGCGCTCACGGCTGCAACGGAAGAGCAGTTGCTCGAAGTGCCCGATGTCGGACCGGTGCTTGCAATCTCGATCAGGCAGTTCTTCTCCGAACCCCACAACAAGGAGGTTCTCGAAAGACTTCGCGCGGCGGGGATCAAGTGGGGTGAGCAGGCTCCCTTGTCGAGGCCAGAGGCCGGTCCGCTGACGGGCAAGACCTTCGTACTTACCGGCACGCTACCCCATTTGAACCGGGACGAAGCAAAAGTCCTGATTGAGGGATTGGGTGGAAAGGTCTCCGGTTCCGTTTCCCGGAAAACAAGCTATCTAGTGGCGGGAGTGGAGTCTGGCAGCAAACTGGACAAGGCGAAACAATTCGACGTTGAGATACTGGACGAGGAGGCGCTACGCGCGCTGATTAGCCAGCATTTAGAGGAGAGGTTGCGGTGAAGAAACTTACGAAGGCGGTATTCCCGGTTGCGGGCATGGGCAGCCGATTTCTTCCTGCCACGAAAGCCAGTCCCAAGGAGATGATGCCTATTGTGGACAAGCCATTGATTCAGTACGCCGTGGAAGAAGCTGTATCGGCAGGGATCACAGACCTGATTTTCATAACCGGACGGCACAAGCGCGCGATTGAAGACCACTTCGATACGGCGTACGAAGTCGAATCGGAACTTGCAGTGAGGGGCAAGACAGAACTGCTCGCACTGGTGCAAGAGACTGTTCCCAAGCATGTGAATTGCATATACATTCGACAGGCCGCACCACTGGGATTGGGCCACGCGGTTCTGTGTGCCCTGCCTGTAGTCGGCTCTGAGCCATTTGCTGTGATTCTTGCGGACGACCTGATCGATAGCACAATTCCGACCATGCAGCAAATGGCACGCGTCTTCGAAGCTGAGCAATCATCTCTTCTCGGGGTGCAGTTGGTGCCGCAGGAGCAGACACGCCAATACGGCATTGTCAGGACATCGGGTGACGTGTCCGGACATGCGCGTGTGGTGGGCATCGTCGAAAAGCCGGCTCCTGATCAGGCTCCTTCGAACCTAGCTGTGGTTGGCCGCTATGTGCTTACTCCGCGCATATTCCACCATCTGGCACGTGTCCGGCCCGGTGCGGGCGGCGAAATACAACTTACAGACGCAATCGCGGCACTGCTGGAAGAGGAACAGGTTCTGGCTTACCGGTTCAGCGGCACACGCTATGACTGTGGCTCCAAACTGGGATATCTCCAGGCGACCATCGAACTCGGATGCAAGCATGCGGAGATCGGCCAAGAACTGTCCGTCTGGCTGGCATCCCGCTGAAAAGATCTTTCGCATATACTTCGCCGCTCGTCGAAATCGACGCGTATCGGAGCAGCGGAGGTCTTGATGATGCCGACGGACAAAGCCTGGGAAATTCTCCACAACGCGGATCTGATCTGGAACCCGGAATCGGTCAACGAGGCTATTGCAAGGATCGCTTCCGAGATCACGGGCAGGCTTCAAGACCGCTACCCGCTGCTGCTCGCAGTCATGGGCGGATCCGTGTTTTTTGCAGGGCAATTGCTTCCGCAACTGCGATTCCCGCTTGACTTCGACTATATTCATGCCACGCGCTATGGGCCCGACACCAGCGGCGGCCAGGTCGTGTGGAAAGTAGAGCCGCGAGAAAATGTTGCGGGAAGAAATGTGCTGGTGGTGGACGACATCCTGGATGGCGGCGATACCCTCGCCGCCATTCGTGACAGAATCTTGCAGCGCGGCGCAGCATCGTTCCAGTGCGCTGTGCTTACTGACAAGGATACGGGGCGCGACAAACCCATCTTGCCCGACTACACGGGGTTGACGCTGCCCAATCGCTACGTCTTTGGATGCGGAATGGATGTATCCGGCGCGTGGCGCAATCTACCGGCCATTTATGCCGTAAAGGGTCTTTAACCGTGATTGGAATAATCGGTGGCACAGGATTGTCCAATCTAGAAAATATCGAAGTTTCGAATCGAAAAGTCGTGCAAACACCGTACGGCGAACCATCCGGACCTCTCACCTTTGGGCGGCTAGCGGGCAAGGACGTATTGTTTCTTGCCCGCCATGGCTACGGACACACGATTCCCGCGCATCTTGTTAACTATCGGGCAAACCTCTGGGCGCTGAAGAATGAGGGCGCCAAGGCGGTAATTTCTGTCGCTTCCGTGGGTGGCATCCGTGCTGACCTGGGAACAGGCGTGATTGTGGTACCGCACCAGATCATAGACTACACATGGGGAAGGAAGCACACATACTTCGACACTTCATCCGCGGTTACGCATGTTGACTTTACACAGCCATATTCCCAGGCGCTCAGGCAACAGATACTTGCCGCGGCGGCAGTTTGCGGTGAGCGCGCCGGCCATGAGGCCGTGTATGCCGCGACGCAAGGTCCGAGATTGGAAACGGCTGCGGAAATCGACCGATTCGAGCGGGATGGCGCCGATATTGTAGGTATGACCGGCATGCCGGAGGCGTCGCTGGCTCGTGAAATTTCGATCGACTACGCGACAATTGCAGTCGTAGTTAACCACGCTGCTGGGCGGGGAGATAGTCGCAAGGCAATCCAGATGGTAGCGATTGAAAGCGTGTTGCCCTCGATTATGGTGCGAGTCCGCCGCATCATAGAAGCGCTCGTGACAAAATGATCCGATCCGTATTGAGAATGGGCGACGCGCGGCTGCTACAGGTGTCACGGGAGGTAGAAGAGTTTGGCACGCCGCAGCTTGTTCAACTGATCGACGACATGCGCGACACCATGGCCCATTTGAACGGCGCGGGACTGGCCGCCCCGCAGATCGGAGTGCAGCTCAGGATCGTGATTTTCGGACTGAAAAACAATCTACGCTACCCGGATGCTGAGCAGGTTCCCGATACGGTGCTGATAAATCCCGTTATCACGCCGATAGGCACGAGCCTCGAGGAGGGCTGGGAAGGCTGTCTATCGGTCCCCGGGTTACGCGGCGTGGTGCCGCGAATGGCCGCCTTGCGATACTGTGGACTCGATCAACACGGCGGAGCTATTGATCGTACAGTGAGCGGCTTCCATGCGAGAGTGGTACAGCACGAGTGCGATCACCTTGATGGCATCTTGTATCCAATGCGGATGCCCGATTTGTCAAAGCTCGGTTTTACAGAAGTCCTCTTCCCGAGCGAAAGCGGCCTGGAAGACCGAGCTGAGCTTCAGGATTGAAGCGCCTCCAGCAGTTCCTGTTCCAGCATCAGTATTGTTCTCCCGTTGTTTAGTGCAGCGCCGCTGATTACGAAAACGTCCTCGGCCCGCTCTCCCAGGGTCACGATTTTGGCTGTGTGAATCTCGATTCTGTATAGACCTAGTACGCGTGCGATGCTGTAGAGGAGCCCTGGTCGGTCGCCTGTAGTAATCGAGAGCAACTGGTACTGGGCCTTTTCATCGGGCCGCATGTGAACCTCGGGCGTTATCGGGAAGTGCCGGAGTTGCCGTGAAATGCGCCCCTGGGTGGGGGGGGCGAGCGGAGTGCGCGCTCGTAGGCGATCTGCGAGATCGTGCTCAATCGGGGAAATCATGTCCCGGTAGTGCGGTTCCTGACGAGTCCCCATGATCTGAAATGTATCAAGAGCGTATCCATGGTGTGTAGTATGAACCTTGGCATCCACGATGCTGTACCCGATGGCTGCGAAGTAACCGCAGATCCGTGCAAACAGGTCCGGTTGATCAGGTACGTAGATCATGACTTGCAATCCATCGCCCGCTGGGGACAACCGGGCCTTGACCACCGGGTCGGTGCGGCACGTGCGATAGTGGAGCAACCTGGCCTGCCAGGCGATTTCACGCGCGTCGTGGCGAAGAAAGTAGGCAACATCCAGCCGACTCCATAAATTCTCTGGCGCCCTATCAGACAACGCATAGAGCCTCAGCAGCCGACGCGCCTCTTCCTGCTTCTCAAGTAAATAAGCTTCAGGCTCAATCCGCCCACCGCGCATCACCTGTCGGGTTGCCCGGAATAAATCTTCCAGCAACTTCCCTTTCCACGCATTCCAGACCTTTGGGCTTGTGCCGCGCACGTCCGCTACCGTGAGCAGGTAGAGTGCGATCAATCGTCGCTCGTCGACCACTCGGGACACGAATCGCTGGACAACCTCGGGGTCGGATAAATCCTGTTTCTGGGCAACGGATGACATGACGAGATGATTTTCTACGAGGAATTCGACCAGCGACGAATCCTCCTTTGATATTCCGTGATCGCGGCAGAAACGCCTTGCTTCAACCTTCCCGAGCTCTGAATGATCGCCTCCCCGCCCTTTGGCGATGTCGTGAAAAAGCGCGGCAACATACAGTAGCCAGTGCCGGTCGAATCCGGCGATAAGACGGCTGCATAACGGATACTCGTGGGCAAATTCGAGCATCGTCAATCGCCGCAGATTGCGTATCACCGTCAGGATGTGCTGATCGACTGTATAGACGTGGAACAGGTCGTGCTGCATCTGTCCGACGATCCGTCTGAATGCGGGGAGGTAGTTTCCGAGAATGCCGTACTGATTCATTCGCCGAAGTTCATGCACGATGCCGCGCGGTTGTTGCAGAATTTCCATGAATTGAGCCCGATGCGCCGGGGCGCTTCGGAACGTCGTGCCAATCCGGGATCTGGCTCGCCACAAAGAGCGTAGCGACGCCGCAGTCATGCCTTTCAGGTCTGCGCGCTTTTGCAGGATCAGAAAGCTTTCGAATATTGCAATCGGTTCCCGCTCGAACAAGTCGTCGGAAGCCGCCTCGAGCAGATCCCTTACTCGGGTGAATCTCTCATTGATGATTTCCCGTTCCCCGGGTTTCTCTTTAAACAGAGCGGAGGCCAGGTTCTGCAACAGAATTGTGTTCAACTGGGTTATGGATTTGGCAGCCATGTAATAGCGCTGCATGAGTTGCTCGCTTGCACGCTTGTTAACCGTGGGCTTAAAGCCCAGGACACGGGCTAGGCTATCCTGAAAATCGAACAGAAGCCGGTCCTCGCGCCGACCAGCCGCATAATGCAGCCGCACTCGGAGGCCCTGCAGAAAGCGTTCCAGGCGCCCCAGTTCGCCAGCTTCGGCTGGAGTGATGAAACCGCGCTCAGCCATGTCCTTCCAGCTCGACGCAAGGCCGGCGGCACGGGTGATCCAGAGCAGGATCTGCAAATCCCGCAAACCGCCAGGAGCCTCTTTGATGTTTGGTTCAAGGCTATACGCGCTGTCCTGAAATTTTCCGTGCCGTTGTTCCTGCTCCAACAGCTTTGCAGCAAAAAATCCGTGCGGATCCGCGTCGACCCGTGTTCGCTCGCGAAAATCGGAATATAGACGTTGGTTTCCCGCCAATAGTCTTGCTTCAAGAAGGCTGGTCCGCACCGTGATGTCCTTTGCGGCTTCCTCGCTGCACTGTGCGACTGTTCGGACTGCGTGGCCTACCTCGAGCCCGATGTCCCACAATCTGCCGACCAGGTCTTCGAGTTTCTTCGATAGCTCAGTACTGCAGTTCTCAGGCAGTAGAATGAGGACATCGACATCCGAATACGGAAACAACTCTCCGCGACCGTAGCCACCGACCGCGAGCATCG
The DNA here is from genome assembly GCA_009693435.1 of Betaproteobacteria bacterium. The sequence continues at coordinate 53,612 of SHXF01000001.1, forward strand.
CGGCGTCTGCCGGCACGCGCAGTTCGAGCCAGGTAGCCCGCAGAAACCTGTCTACAATCTGGGAGTGGTTCCGTAGCACCCTCCATGGGGCGTTGCTTTTCGCAAACCTTTCGCGTAGGCGTTTTCGTTCCGTTGCAAGCGCAAGGCGTGTCTGCCGCGATGAATCAAGTGGCGCTACTGTCGCGGACTGCGTCAGCATCGCTGTGCTTCTCTAGCGGGGAGGGGCGGGGTGGGAACCCGCTGAAACGGTAAGAACTTCAAATCCACCATCGGTGACGAGTACCGTGTGTTCCCACTGTGCCGAAAGACTGTGATCCTTCGTTACGATCGTCCAGCCATCCGCCAATTCCCGAATCGCGGCCTTACCGGCGTTGATCATCGGTTCAACTGTAAATGTCATCCCCGGCTGAAGGCGCAGTCCTGTGCCCGCCCTGCCGTAGTGCAGGATTTGTGGTTCCTCATGAAATTTCCGGCCGATTCCGTGCCCGCAGAATTCGCGAACCACGCTGTAGCCTTGCTGCTCGGCAAATTGCTGTATTGCCGCGCCAATATCCCCGAGCGTGCCGCCGGGTCTGACCTGGCGGATTCCACGCCACATGCATTCGAATGTGATTTCACAAAGCCGCTTCGCCTGAATGCTGGGTTCTCCAGCGAAAAACATGCGGCTGGTATCTCCGTGAAAACCGTCTTTTATAACGGTAATGTCGACATTGACAATATCGCCATTGCGCAGCATGCGATCTCCCGGAATCCCATGACACACTTGGTGGTTGACTGACGTGCAAATGGATTTCGGGAATGGCTTGTATCCCGGAGGGGCGTAATTGAGCGGCGCCGGAATGGTTTTCTGAACGTCGGTCATATATTCGTGGCACAGCCTGTCAAGCTCCCCAGTCGAAATCCCCGGCTTTACATGGGCAGCAACGAAGTCAAGCACTTCGGCAGCAAGTCTGCCAGCCTGCCGCATTGCGGCAATATCTTCAGGGGTCTTGATTTGAGTTGCCATGAGTTCGGGAAATGCCTTGAGGATAGATTCACTGCCTGGCGCAGGAGATTTGTCTCAAATGCGGACGAGGGAGAGGCGTTCGATATACCGGTAATTCGCTGTTTGCACAGGAAAAACCATTGCGATACCTGGTTCGCCATGGTAACATTACCGACTGGCCCGGACTCGGATTTTTTGGTCCTGGTCAAATTTCTGCCGGCCACCCGTTAGGGTGCCCTTCTTTCTTGGAGGGGTCAGGGAAAGGCCGGCCTGAGCAACCCTGAATGGAGCAATATTGATGTCAACTACCATGCGTGAAATGCTTGAAGCGGGCGTGCATTTTGGCCACCAGACGCGTTTCTGGAATCCAAAAATGGCGCCTTACATCTTTGGCCATCGTAACAAGATCCACATCATCAACCTCGAAAAGACGATGGTGATGTATCAAGAGGCAATGAAATTCGTTCGCCAGCTTTCGTCCAACAAGGGTTCGATTCTATTCGTGGGAACGAAGCGTCAGGCACGGGAAATAGTGCGCGAGGAAGCTGAACGTTGCGGTTCGCCCTACGTGGATCACCGCTGGCTCGGTGGCATGCTGACCAATTTCAAGACGGTGCGCCAGTCGATCAAACGTCTCAAAGAAATGGAGGCGATGGCACTGGACGGATCGTTGGAGAAAATGGTTAAGAAGGAGGCGCTCGGCTATCAGCGCGAATTGGTCAAATTGCAGCGAAGCTTGGGCGGGATTAAGAACCTTGAGGGGTTGCCTAGTGCGCTCTTCATTATCGATGTCGGTTATCAGAAGGGTGCAGTGGCAGAAGCCAAGAAGCTCGGGGTACCTGTGCTTGGTGTCGTCGACACGAATCACACGCCGGAAGGTATCGCCTATGTAATTCCGGGCAACGATGATTCCAGCCGGGCAATCCGGCTCTATGCGCGAGGGGTAGCCGATGCTGTTCTGGAAGGTCGGGATCAGTCGGTCCAGGAAATCATAAAGAATGACACGTCGGACGAGTTCGTGGAAGTGGACGCCACCGACGGTCAGCCTCGTTGAAGGAATAGACAAAGACGGATGGTACGTATTAAGGGGCGCGAGCCCCATCCTTGAAATTTGCTGTACGCTAAATTGGGGTGATCAATAATGGCGGATATTACCGCTGCAATGGTGCGGGAGCTCAGGGACAAGACTGATGCTCCAATGATGGAATGCAAGAGGGCTCTCACCGAGGCGAGTGGAGATCTGGAGAAGGCGGAGGAATTGCTGCGTATTCGCCTCGGCAATAAGGCTAGCAAAGCGTCCGCCCGGATTGCATCTGAGGGGGTAGTTGGAACACACATTGCCGCTGACGGTAAGCTCGGATCCATTGTTGAAGTAAACTGCGAGACTGACTTCGTTGCAAAGAATCAGGACTTCCTTGAATTTGTCAACAATATTGCAGAACTGATATCCAGCAGGGATCCGGCTGACGTGAATGAGCTTGCCGCCCTGACTCTCGGCGGCTCGACGGTAGAAGATGTTCGCAAAACCCTCGTGGGACGGATCGGGGAAAATGTTTCGATCCGGCGTTTTTCGCGGATCACTGCTATCGGCAGGATTGCGCGTTACGTGCATGGCGGTTCCAGAATTGGTGTGCTGGTTGACTTTATAGGTAACGACGACGCGCTGGCCAAGGACTTGGCGATGCATATAGCGGCGGCCAAACCAGTTGCGTTGTCGAAAGATGAGGTTCCGGTCGAACTGCTCAAAAAGGAGCGTGACATTGCCGCGGCGAAGGCTGCGGAGTCGGGAAAGCCCGCAGCGATAGTCGAGAAAATGATCGATGGCAGCGTGCAGAAATTCCTCAAGGAAGTCACGTTGCTCGGACAGCCCTTCGTCAAGGACGATAAGCAAACCGTGGAAGCAGTTCTCAAATCAAAAGGTGCTTCCGTGGCTCGGTTCACCCTTTATATCGTAGGTCAAGGAATCGAAAAGAAAGCCACAGACTTTGCGGCTGAAGTGATGGCGCAGGCCGGCCTGGCCAAGAAGGATGCGGAGAAAACGAGCTGATATGGCGCAGGCACCGAAATTCAAGCGGATCTTGCTAAAGCTTTCGGGCGAAGCGTTGATGGGCGAGGATCATTTTGGCATCAACAGGGCTACTATCGAGCGCATTGTTGGAGAGGTCAAACAGGTCGCTGATCTTGGCGTTGAAATTGGAGTCGTAATCGGCGGAGGGAACATTTTTCGCGGCGTTGCGCCTGGCGCTGCGGGGATGGACAGGGCAACTGCCGATTATATGGGTATGCTGGCGACGATAATGAATGCACTGGCCCTGCAGGATGCCATGCGCCATGCCGGATTGAATGCGCGAGTCCAATCCGCGCTCACGCTTGAGCAAGTCTGCGAACCTTATATTCGGAACAAGGCAATCCGCTATCTTGAAGAGGGTAAAATTGTTATTTTTGCGGCCGGTACCGGCAACCCGTTCTTTACCACCGACACGGCTGCCGCACTGCGTGGAACGGAAATCGGTGCGGAAATGGTTCTAAAGGCCACCAAGGTGGACGGGGTGTATACGGCGGATCCCAAATTTCATCCCGAAGCCACCCGCTACAAGAAGGTTTCCTTTGACGAGGCCATGATCAAGAACCTCAAAGTGATGGATGCAACGGCATTCGCGCTTTGCAGGGACCAGAAACTGCCCATCACTGTTTTCAGTATCTTTGAGCCGGGCGCCATGAAGCGCATTGCCTTAGGTGAGGACGAAGGAACCCTAGTCTATTACTGAGGAACGCAGTAGGGTCTAGGAGGCAAAATGAGTGTCGTAGACATAAAGAAAAACGCCGAGCAAAAGATGCTGAAATCCCTGGACTCGCTCAAGACAGACTTGGGCAAGATTCGAACCGGACGCGCACACGTGGGTATTCTTGATCACGTGATGGCCGACTATTACGGAAATCTGACGCCTCTTCCTCAGATGGCGAACGTCACCCTGATTGACTCGCGCACGATTGGAGTGATGCCGTGGGAAAAGAAAATGGCGGGCGCAATCGAGAAGGCCATCAGGGACTCTGACCTGGGACTCAATCCTGCGACCCAGGGAGACACAATCCGCGTGCCCATGCCTTCCCTTACAGAGGAGCGCCGGCGCGATCTGATCAAAGTGGTCAAGTCAGAAGGTGAAGACGCGAAGGTCGCAGTGCGTAACTTGCGGCGCGACGCAAACAATTCGCTAAAAGAACTCGTAAAGAATAAAGCACTCTCTGAAGATCTCGAGCGGCGAGCCCAGGACGATGTCCAGAAACTAACGGACCGATTCATCGCAGAGATCGACAAGGCACTGTCCGCCAAAGAGGCGGACCTGCTAGCGCTGTGACGACTTCAGTGTATGAGTTTGTATGCTCGCTACGCTCTTAACAACATCGTTCATGGGTAACTTTCCAAGCACTACGCGATAGATGCCGTCGTCTGACAGGATACCTAGACATATCGCCATCATAATGGATGGCAACGGGCGCTGGGCCAAGCAGCGCCATCTTCCGCGCGTTGCGGGACACAAGCGTGGCGTCGAAACAGTTCGAGAAATAATCAAAGCGTCCGCCAATAGCGGCGTTGAGTACCTCACTCTGTTCGCATTCAGTTCGGAAAACTGGCGCAGACCGGTCGAGGAGGTTTCGATGCTCCGGCAGTTGTTCGCATTGGCGCTTCAACAGGAAGTTGAAAAACTTAATCGAAATGATATACGGCTGAAAGTCATCGGTGAACTTGCTCCTTTTGGAGAGCAAATTCTGGAGCAGGTGCGGCGCGCCGAAGAACTGACCAGCGCCAATAAGCGCTTGACCCTTACGGTCGCCGCCAATTACGGAGGGCGCTGGGACCTATTGGAGGGTGTCGAGAAGATGCTCAAGGAACACCCCGATCGATCCAGCGGCTTTTCCGAAGAAGAACTCGCGCCGCACCTTGCGATGAGTTTCGCCCCTGACCCTGATCTTTTTATCCGAACGGGAGGTGAGCAAAGGATAAGCAATTTTATTCTTTGGCACCTGGCTTACACGGAACTTTATTTCACTGATTGCCTTTGGCCTGACTTTGACGCCAAGGCTCTGGGCGTGGCGCTTGGCTGGTACCAGCAGCGCGAACGCCGCTTCGGACGCACCAGTGAACAACTCGCTGGCAGCCAGACCGAAGTAACTACGCCCGACAAGGCAATGCGACGTCGCGCTTGAGTGTCACCGGGCGAGTGGCGTGCTGAAATCCCGCCTTATTACCGCTGCTGTACTCCTCGCGGGATTATTTGCAGCGCTGTTTTATCTGTCTCCGGATGCTTGGATCGTCAGCGTTGCGGCAGTATCGGCAATCGCGGCATGGGAGTGGTCGGGATTTTCCCGGCTGGGTACTTCAACCCGTTTCGCGTATGCGATTCTTGTTTCATTTTCCGTATTCTGGTGCGTGAGCAATCTCAATTCGTCTCTCAACCCTTTTTGGGTCTATGCTGCCGCGGCTGCATTCTGGGCTGTCGTCGTTCCATGGTGGCTTTCGCGCCCACCGCGCGCTCCGGGCATTGGGATCATGCTTGGCGTTGGTGTGGCAGCGCTATTTCCCATGTTCGTCGCCGCGGTGGATTTGCGAGCGAAGAGCCCGGTGCTATTGCTCGCGATTCTGGCCATTGTGTGGATTTCGGACACCGTTGCCTACTTCTCCGGGAAGCAGTTCGGGCGCAACAAGCTCGCGCCTTCCATCAGTCCGGGCAAGACATGGGAAGGCGTATGGGGCGCGCTCATCGCAGTAGCAGTGTATGCAGCGGTCTGGGCGAACTGGCCCGCCGGCTTGAAGCTGAACGTTCAAGGACTGTCCGCGGCAATTTCGGACGTCATAATGATCTTATTCATTGTTACGCTTGCGGTTGCCGGAATTATTGGGGATTTGTTTGAGTCGCAAATGAAACGCCACGCTGGCCTCAAGGATAGCGGCATCATATTGCCTGGTCACGGCGGCGTGCTGGACCGGATCGACGCGTTACAGCCGGTACTTCCGATTGCCGCTCTGGCGTTTCTCAGATGAATCCAATTCAGCGTATTGCCATACTCGGGGCTACGGGGTCCGTAGGCCGAAGCACGCTCGATGTGGTTGCGCGTCATCCGGATCGTTTTCGAGTCGCCGTACTCACTGCGCACCGACAGGTCGATGAACTTCTCGAACTTTGCCGGTTGCATCGGCCCGGACTTGCGTGCATGGCCGATCCAGACAGCGCCCGGCAACTACGCGATAAAATCGGCCACGAGGGACTGCGCACCATCGTACTGGAAGGTGAGCATGGGCTTGTGGAGGCAGCTTCTGCAGCGGATGTGGATGTGGTCATGGCTGCGATAGTCGGAGCAGCGGGGCTGCGCGCCACCCTGGCGGCTGCTAGGGCAGGAAAAAAACTGCTTCTTGCGAACAAGGAAGCGCTGGTGATGGCTGGACCGGTCTTCATGCAAACCGTACGGCGCCACGGAGCGACGCTGTTGCCGATTGACAGTGAACACAATGCCGTATTTCAATGTCTTCCCCCTTTCGCCGCAGGTGATTTCGAATCTAAGGGAATTCGACGAATTTTGCTTACGGGTTCAGGTGGTCCGTTTCGCACACGTCCGCGGTCAGAACTGAAGTGTGTCACCCCGGAAGAAGCGGTGGCTCATCCAAACTGGACCATGGGCCCTAAAATATCAGTCGATTCGGCCACGATGATGAACAAAGGTCTGGAGATCATCGAAGCACACTGGTTATTCGGCGCTCGCCCCGAGCAGATTCAGGTTGTCATACATCCACAGAGCGTGATTCACTCGATGGTTGAATATGCAGACGGATCCGTCATTGCCCAACTAGGCAATCCGGACATGCGAACACCCATCGCCCAGGCTCTCGCCTTCCCTGACCGGATAGAGGCCGGCGTTTCTTCTCTCGATCTAATGAAAATAGGGACACTCAGTTTCGAGGAACCAGATTCGGAACGCTTCCCAGCGCTGAGGTTGTCCTACCAGGCGTTGAAGGAGGGGGGGACGGCTCCGGCAATCCTGAATGCGGCAAACGAAGTGGCGGTTTCGGCATTCCTGGACAGGAAACTGCAGTTTCTCGCTCTCACCAGCATTATCGAAGAGACACTGCAATCGGTGCCTTCCGGACCAATGCATTCGCTTGATGACGTACTCGAAGCGGATCGTCGAGCCCGCAGATTCGCTGAAGGAATCGTCATCGGCAATCGCGCCAACGCAGCATGAATATAATCGTCACCATTCTGGCTTTTCTTGTCGCCCTGGGTGTCTTGATCGTTATCCATGAATTCGGGCATTACATGATTGCGCGGATTTGTGGTGTAAAAGTGTTGCGTTTTTCCATGGGATTTGGAAAACCAATATGGAAACGGCGCATTGGGGTAGACGGTACCGAATGGGTAGTCTCTGCCTTGCCGCTCGGCGGTTACGTAAAAATGCTGGACGAGCGGGAAGGGCCGGTCCCGCCGGGCGAACTTCATCGAGCCTTTAATCGGCAAAGTGTATGGCGGCGTTTCGCAATTGTGGCAGCAGGCCCGATTGCCAATTTTCTTCTGGCGATAGGTTTGTACTGGTTATTGTTCATGAGCGGTATCCAGGAGGCCAAACCGATCGTTTCCGAACCCGAACCTGAGACTATCGCGGCCGCGGCCGGATTGCGGCGGGGTGAAACGATACTCCGGATCGCGGGACAAACTGTTGCAAGCTGGCAGGAAGTCCGCTGGAGGTTGATTCAGGTCGCTGTAGATCACGAACAGGTAACAATAGAGGTGATCAACCGCAGGCAGGAACTGACCTTTCGCACGCTCGATTTCAGGCAGTTTGACAGCACCAATCTGGAGGGAGACCCGTTGCTGAAGTTGGGGCTTCGGCTATACAGGCCTGACGTGGAACCTGTGATCGGGAAACTGGTGTCGGACGGCGTGGGCGAAAAAGCGGGGTTGCGAGTCAAGGATCGGATAGTCGCGGTTGAGGACCAAGTTATAGGTGTCTGGGATGATTTCGTGCAGTCAGTCCGAGCGCGGCCAGATGGGCAGCTGAATCTCACCTTGCTCCGGGACGGCGCCGAAGTCGCGTTGACGCTGCGTCCGGAGGCATTTGAGCAGAACGGCAAACGCATCGGAAGAATCGGCGCTGCCCCTTATCTTGACCAGAGCGCAGTGCAGGATCTCGTCGTTATGGTGCGCTATGGACCGGTTAAAGCGCTCCAAATGGCCCTCACACGCACATGGGAGACATCAGTATTCAGTCTGAAGATGCTTGGGAAGATGCTCGTCGGGGAAATTTCCTGGAGAAATTTGAGTGGGCCGGTGACCATCGCGGACTACGCAGGACAGTCTGCGCAACTCGGTCTTGGACCTTACCTGGCGTTTCTTGCCCTCATCAGCATCAGTCTCGGTGTACTCAACCTGCTGCCCGTTCCGATATTGGACGGAGGGCACTTGATGTATTATGTCGTTGAAATTGCCAAAGGTAGTCCGGTACCGGAGCGTGTGATGGAGTTCGGTCAGCGCCTCGGGTTGTCGCTATTGCTGGTTCTGATGGTGTTTGCCTTCTATAACGATATAAACCGTCTACTTTCCGGCTAATGAAAATTTCCCCTTTTCTGCGCCTGCTTCTGTGCGCATCTTTTTTGATACTGTTCGCCAGGTCGGCTGCGGCATTTGATCCATTTGTCGTCCGCGACATACGGGTCGAAGGCATACAGCGCATCGAGGCCGGGACCGTATTCAGCTACCTTCCCGTCAAAGTCGGTGAAACGATGAGCGACGAGAAGGCATCCGCCGCAATCCGCGCTCTCTTTGGTACCGGGTTCTTTCGGGACGTTCGGATCGAAGTGGAGCGTGACGTGCTGATTGTGGTGGTCGAAGAGCGGCCCGCGATTGCATCGATCGATTTTGTCGGAATGAAGGAATTCGAGAAGGATCCGGTAAAGAAAGCATTGCGTGAAACGGGACTTCAGGAGGGACGGATTTTTGATCGCGCACTCCTTGACAGAGGCGAACAGGAAATCAAGCGCCAATACCTCAGCAGGGGAAAGTACGGAGTACAGATCACAACTACCGTAACTCCTCTTGAACGAAACCGGGTCGCAATCAATTTCAATGTGGAAGAAGGCGAAGTGGCCCGCATCAAGTCCATTAATGTCGTTGGTAATCAAGCCTTCCGAGAGAAAGATCTCCTGGATCTGTTTGTCCTGCGCACGCCCGGGTGGCTAACCTGGTACACCAAGAATGACCAGTATTCACGTCAGAAGTTGCAGGGCGATATCGAATCGCTTCGCTCTTATTATCAGAACCGCGGCTACCTGGATTTCAGCATCGAATCGACCCAGGTTTCGATCACACCGGATCGACAGGACATCTACATCACGATCAACATCTCGGAAGGCGAGAAATATACCGTAACCGACGTCAAGTTGGACGGTGAACTCATTGTTCCTGAAGAAGAACTGCGCAGACTCGTCACGCTAAAGCCGGGGGAAGTGTTCTCTAGGGAAAAACTCACCGAATCAACCAAGAAAATTACCGATCGTCTTGGCAATGATGGTTACGCCTTCGCCAACGCCAACGCCGTCCCGGAACTCGACAAGGACAAGCGAACGGTGGGATTCACGATTCTCGTGGATCCAGGCCGCAGGGTGTACGTACGTCGCATCAATATCGTCGGCAACACCAGGACCCGCGACGAAGTCGCGCGCAGGGAATTGCGCCAGCTCGAAGGCGCATTCTACGATGCGCAGAAACTGACTTTGTCGAAGCAGCGAATCGACAAGACGCTGTATTTCTCTGAGGTCGAGATAGAGACGCCACCGGTTGCCGGCTCCACAGATCAGGTTGATGTAACCATCAAGGTCAAGGAAAAGCCCACGGGCTCCCTGATTCTTGGACTCGGGTTTTCCAACGCGGAACGTATCGTCGTCCAGGGCGGCGTGCAGCAGGCTAATTTTGCCGGCAGCGGAAAGACGATCGGTGCCCAGGTCCAGTCCGGAAAGATCAATCGCACATACTCCGGTTCCTACACAGATCCCTATTACACCGTGGACGGTGTAAGCCGCGGATTCGACATTTATAGTCGCCGCACTGATGCAAGCTCGCTCAATCTGGGCAATTACAGGACTTCAACCGTAGGTGGTGGCGTCAGATTCGGGATTCCTTTTACCGAGATTGATGGCGTATCCTTCGGGCTCTCGGCTGAGAATACGAAATTGGACACTTTCGTGGACTCGCCTGCGCGGTACCAGACATTCCAGAGATTGTTCGGCAATCAGTACGCCATTCTCGTGGGGTCAGGCGGTTGGGCACGCGATTCGCGTGACAGCGCGCTTTGGCCTACACAGGGGAGAGTGCAGCGGGCCTCAGCTGAAACATCGCTCGGTAATCTTAAATACTACAAGACTGGCTATCAGCATCAGTGGTACTACCCGGTGACACGTGATCTCACGTTGATGCTTAATGGCGAGGTTGGCATCGGTGGCGCATACGGCGGAAAGGAATTCCCTTTCTTCAAGAACTACTATATGGGAGGTGTCTCCACGGTCCGCGGTTACTACACCGCATCCCTGGGTCCGCGGGACACTGACAATATTTCCCTGGGTGGCACGCGCAAGGTTCAGTTCAATTCCGAGTTGCTTTTCCCCTTGCCTGGAGCGGGACTCGACCGCTCGGTGCGCATCAGCACATTTCTGGATGGCGGGTCAGTATTTGGCGCGGGGGAGAAGATTTCCGGAGACAGCTTGCGCTATTCCGCTGGACTGGCAGTTGCATGGAGTTCCCCGTTGGGGCCTCTTAAGATCAATTTCGCCTATCCACTCAACGACAAACCCGGTGACCGACTGCAGAAGTTCCAGTTCCTTTTTGGTCAGGTGTTCTGATTCCTCGTTATAATTTCCCCTTTGCCGAATGGAGACGTTGAGTTGCGCACCGACCAAGCCCGGATTCTAAACCCGGCCCGCCTGTTCGGCGTGGTACTCGCGCTTCTCATCTCCAGCACCGCACATGCGCAGGATCTGACTCGAATCGGGTTTGTCAACCTTGAGCGTATCCTGCGTGATGCGGCGCCGGCGCAGCGGGCGCAGAAAAAAATTGAGGCCGAATTTGCTAAGCGAGACCAGGAACTCTCAAAAATGTCTGAGCAGCTGAAAAAGTTGCAGGAGACCCTGGATAAGAACGCCGTGACAATGGCGGAGACCGAACGCCAGCGACGTGAGCGCGAAATGGGTGACGTCAATCGTGAATTTCAGCGAAAGCAGCGCGAATTTCGGGAAGACTTGAATCAGCGCCGTAACGAAGAGTTGGCGAGCGTGCTGGAACGGGCGAATAGAGCCGTGCGCCAGATCGCAGAAACCGAAAAATACGACATCGTTCTTCAAGACGGTGTCGTGTGGGCCAACGCCCGGGTCGATATCACCGATAAGGTCATCAAGGCCCTTGACGACAGCCGACCGGCAAAATAACCGGTAGGAGCACGGGATGACCCCCGGCAAAACTTTCCGGCTCCTTGAATTGGCTGACCGATTCGGCGGAACACTTGTTGGCGATCCCCACGTGCTCATCGCTCGGATTGCTACACTTTCGCGAGCGTCGGCCGGAGACATCAGCTTTCTGTCGCATCCCAAATACCGATCACAGCTAAGCAACACAGGTGCGTCGGCTGTGATCGTCGATGCGGACGGATCGAAGGAAACCGAACTGCCACGTATCGTCAGCGACAATCCCTATCTGTACTTTGCCAAAGTGTCGCAATTGCTGAATCCCGTGGAACGGGCGGATCCAGGAATTCACCCCAGCGCGGTGTTCGGCACCGATTGCGACATCCCGGCATCGGCAAGCATCGGGCCCGGTTGCGTGCTGGGCGACGGCGTGCAAGTCGGAGACGGGGTGCTCGTGGGCGCCAACTGCACCATCGGGGCCAATACCCGCATTGGCGAGCAAAGCCGGCTTTTTGCGTCGGTCGCCATCTATCCGGGGTGCTCGATTGGCAAGCGCTGCATTGTCCATTCCGGGGCAGTAATCGGCAGCGACGGATTCGGACTTGCGAGGGATGGGGAGAGGTGGACAAAAATACCGCAAATCGGTTCAGTGGTGATAGGAGATGACGTGGAAATCGGCGCTAACACAACCATCGATCGTGGCGCGCTGGATGACACGGTGTTGGAGGACGGCGTAAAACTGGACAACCAGATCCAGATCGGCCACAACGTTGTGATTGGCGCAAACAGCGCCCTTGCCGGATGCGTGGGCGTTGCCGGCAGCGCGCGGGTCGGCAGGCGTTGCACTGTCGGGGGGGGGGCAATCATTCTCGGTCATCTTGAGATTGCCGATGACGTTCACATTTCTGCCGGCACCCTTATCACCAAGTCGGTCCGGGAACCTGGCAGCTATGCCGGCATATATCCATTCGATTCAAAACGAGAGTGGGCGCGCAACGCGGTGCATCTGCGCCATCTGGATTCGCTGGTAGAAAGTATTCGCGGACTCGAAAAAAGACTGGCCACCCTGGAGAGGAAAGAATAAGCCATGGATATCCGCGAGGTGCTGGATCATCTTCCGCACCGCTATCCGATGCTTCTCGTCGATCGCGTAATCGAATGCGACCCTGGAAAACGTATTCTCGCGATGAAAAATGTAACCATTAACGAGCCATATTTCGCGGGCCATTTTCCTCACCATCCGGTCATGCCGGGCGTGCTTATCATTGAGGCCCTGGCACAGGCAGCGGCCATTCTGTCTTTTCGCACCCTGGGCACGAAACCGGATGACAAGTCAGTCTATTATTTTGTGGGTATAGATCGCGCACGTTTCAAGAAGCCTGTAGTGCCCGGGGATCAGTTGCTGCTGGATGTCACTCTGGAACGTACCATGAGGGGCATTCTGAAATTTGCTGCCTGCGCAAGAGTGGGCGAGACTCTGGTTGCCGAAGCGAACCTGATGTGCACCGTGCGCCCGGTATGATTCACCCGACAGCCGTCATCCATCCTGCGGCAATACTGGGACCGTCAGTCTCTGTAGGACCGTATTCCATTATCGGCGAGCACGTCGAAATTGGCGCGGGTACGACTATCGGGCCTCATGTGGTGATCGAGGGCCGTACCCGAATCGGAGCGGATAACCGCATATTCCAGTTTTGTTCCCTAGGCGCCGTTCCGCAGGACAAAAAGTACGCTGGCGAACCCACCATGCTGGATATAGGCGATCGCAACACCATACGCGAATTCTGCACATTTCATGCCGGAACGACACAGGATACTGGCATCACCCGCATCGGCAACGACAACTGGATAATGGCTTACGTTCATCTCGCGCATGATTGTCAGGTAGGCAACGGCACGATCTTTGCAAATAACGCGCAGCTGGCCGGTCACGTTCACGTCGGTGACTTTGCGGTATTAGGCGGCTTTACCGTGGTTCACCAATTCGTCTCCATCGGCATGCTCTCCCTTACGGCCATGGGCACCATCCTGCTGCAGGACCTGCCACCCTATATCATCGCCGCAGGTAATACCGCGCGGCCATTTGGCATCAACGCCGAAGGATTGAAGCGGCGCGGATATTCGCCGGATGCCCTGGCAATCATCAAGTCAGCCTATAAGACCATCTACAAGTCCGGGCTTTCCCTCGAAGAGGCCAAGAAAACACTAGCCGAGGAGGCATCCAGGCATAGTGAAGTGCAGCCGCTGGTCGAATTCCTCCGGCATTCCCGACGCAGCGTAATTCGTTGATCATGAGCACCGGGCTCGCGGTCGGTATGGTGGCCGGCGAAGCATCGGGAGACTACCTGGGCGCACATCTTATCTTGGCGTTGCGCGAGCGTTTTCCGCACGTTCAGGTCGTCGGGATCGGTGGGCCGAAGATGGAATCGGCCGGCATGCAATCCTGGTTTCCCATGGAAAAGCTGGCGGTGCGGGGCTACGTCGAAGTATTCAGACACTATCGCGAAATCACCGGCATTCGGCGGAAACTGGCGGGAATGATGGGTAGCCTGCGCCCCCGCATATTCATCGGCATCGATGCTCCCGACTTCAACCTTCCGCTTGAGGCACGGTTAAAGCATCAAGGCATTGCCACCGCACACTATGCCAGTCCGTCCATTTGGGCATGGAGGAGGGGGCGCCTGCGCAGCATTGGGGCTGCAGTAAGCCACATGCTGGTGCTGTTTCCCTTCGAAGAGCCGTTGTATCGGCGTGCGGGCATTCCGGTAACATTTGTCGGACATCCCCTCGCGGATGAAATTCCGATGGAGGACAGTACCCAGGCAATGCGCGATCAGTTGCGCCTTCCGCGCGACCGAAAGTACGTTGCGATGTTGCCGGGCAGTCGGCAGTCCGAACTGCAGTACATGGCCGGGACATTCGTGAAGACGGCCAGGATCTTGCATGAAATGAATCGCGAGCTGACTTTTCTGGTGCCGCTGGTCAGCCGTGAGACACGGGAGATCTTTGAGGCCGCCCTGTATTCCACCGAGAGCAGCGATCTGCCCGTTACGATACTTTTTGGCCATGCCCGCGAGGCAATCGCCGCGGCGGACGCGGTTCTTGTTGCGAGCGGCACAGCCACGCTGGAGGCAGCGCTTTATCGCAAGCCGATGGTGATTACCTACAAGATGGCTGACCTCACCTGGAAGCTGATGTCTCGCATGCGGTATCAACCGTGGGTCGGCCTGCCGAACATCATCTCGGGAGAGTTCGTCGTGCCGGAGTTGCTGCAGCAGGACGCTACCCCGGAAAATCTGGCACAGGCTCTCTACAACATTCTCACGGATCCTGCAGTGCGCGACCGACTGCCGAAGCGGCTGGCATCGATACATGCGATGCTGCGGCAGGATACTGCGGCACGTGCCGCGGATGCACTGATGCATTGGCTGTCGAGTTAGGATGGCTCGCCGATTGATTGTGTGCGGTGTCGATGAAGCGGGCAGGGGGCCTCTGGCGGGGCCGGTTTTTGCGGCTGCCGTGGTGTTAGACCTGCGCTGCTCGATATCCGGAATAGACGATTCGAAAAAACTGACACCTGCCCTGCGGACCAGGTTAGCTTCCGAAATCAAGGCAGGCGCACTTGCCTGGCAGGTGGCAAGCGCCTCCGTCGAGGAAATAGATCGGCTTAATATCCTGCAGGCGAGCCTGCTGGCGATGCGCAGGGCAGTGGAGGGTTTGTCTGTTGCGCCCGACCAAGTGCTGGTTGACGGTCTGCACTGCCCCAAATTGGCATGCCCGGCCATTGCGGTGGTGCACGGCGATGCCCGCGTTGAAGCTATTGCTGCCGCATCCATAATTGCCAAAACAGAGCGCGATGCCGAAATGATGCGTCTCCATGAAATCTACCCGCAGTATGGTCTCGACAGCCACAAAGGTTACGGAACCCGGGCTCATTTCGACGCCCTGCGGCGTTACGGCATCTGCGCAATTCACCGGCGCAGCTTTGATCCAGTGCGCGTGCTGGCGAACGCGGCGGATCAGGGTTAAGCAGATGGATGATTTCAGGATAATCCGATCCCGGGACAATCCTGTCATAAAGGAGTTGCGCAAGCTCGCGTCGTCCTCGCGGGAGCGACGCCGGACCGGGAGCGCCATATTTGATGGAAAACATCTCGTGGAGGCGGTTCGTGATGCGGGTCTGTGCGCCAGTACGCTGGTCACATCGGAATCCGCTCTACTAAAACCCGATATTCGCGCGCTGTTTCTTGGAACGCCGGCTGTCTGCCGGATTGTGCTGGATGACCGGCTCATAGCAGACATCTCGCAGGTCGTGACAGCAACAGGATTGATGGCGGTGATGCAGATCCCCGATGCGGGTCCGCTTCCCGACGATGCTCAGGATTGCATCCTGCTCGAAAATATCCAGGATCCGGGCAACCTCGGCTCGATATTCCGGACGGCTGCGGCAGCCGATGTGCGCAGGATAATGCTGTCTTCCACGTCCGTGTTCGCGTGGTCCCCGAAAGTGCTGCGGGCTGGAATGGGGGCGCATTTCAGACTGGCGATACACGAGAACGTGGACTTGGAAGCTTATGCCGGGCGATTTTCGGGGAAAGTGATTTCGACTGCATCTTTGGCGGAATCGTCAATTTTCGATGTCAACCTCGACGGACCGGTAGCGTGGGTGTTTGGTAACGAAGGTGCCGGCTTGAGCGCTGCATTGCTCGGACGCGCCGTATCACAGGCGCGCATTCCCATGCCCGGGGGGACTGAATCCCTCAATGTTGCTGCTGCCGTTGCAGTTTGCATTTTTGAAAAGCTGCGAAGAGGCGCGAATACATCGGCGCGACAGAAGTTTGCCATCCCCGCGCCGGCGCACGATGGAACACGTCCGGTTCAGCAAGAGCGCTAATACACTCTACGTTTCAGGCGAAACTCCTGGAGTATGGTAGCGGCGATTTCTTCAATCGATTTGGTGGTCGAATTTACCCAGCGAATCGACTCCCGTCGCATCATCGATTCTGCTTGCTGAACCTCGTAGCGGCAATTGTCCAATGCGGCATACCGGCTGTCCGGACGCCGCTCATTGCGGATTTCGCGCAGCCTCTCCGGCATGATCGAGAGTCCGAACAGCTTGAACCTATACGCTTCCAATGGCTGTGGCAGTGCATTGCGCTCAAAATCTTCCGGGATCAACGGATAGTTGGCCGCGCGTATGCCGTATTGAAGCGCCAGGTAAAGGCAGGTTGGTGTCTTGCCGCTGCGCGAAACACCCACGAGAATCACATCGGCTTTCTCCATTTCCCTCGATGACACGCCATCGTCATGCGCCAGCGCAAAATTGATCGCGTCGATCCGGTGCGAATAGCCTTTTTTGTCGTTGGCACTGTGGGACCGGCCGATGGTGTGCGTGGACTTGATCTGCAATTCTGCTTCCAGGGGATCGAGAAACATTTCGAAGAAATCCAGCACCAGGGCTTCTGACCTGCGTATCGCCTCACGCACATCTGCATTAACAAGCGTCGTGAAAACGACCGGGCGACCATTTCCCCCGCGGGCTACCTCGTTGATTCGCGACACACAGTTCCCAGCTTTCTCTATGTTATCTATGAAAGGCAAGGTTACTTGCGTAAATTCAATGCCCTCGAACTGTGTCAACAGGCTGTGCCCGAGCATTTCCGCCGTAATTCCAGTGCCATCTGAAATGATGAAGATCGTGCGACTTGGTTGGCTCATGGCAGATTCAATTGAAATGGCGGGACATTGAAATGGCGGGACGCCGCAAAATCAGCGCGCTGGCTGTAAAATACGGCCTTTCCCTGAATACATCAACATCCGAAGGCGCTCCGATGGCTGAAGCCAGCTACGTTGTCGATCTGGGCGACCTGCGTATGGGTGACGTTGACCGGGTGGGTGGGAAGAACGCCTCGCTTGGAGAAATGATTAGCCAGCTTTCCAGGGCGGGAATCCGGGTTCCGGGGGGATTTGCAACCACTGCTGACGCCTATCGCACCTTTCTTGCGCATGACGGACTCAAGGATCGAATCGAAGAGCGCCTGCGCACGCTCGATCCTGAGGATGTGACCGCGCTCGCCAATTGCGGAGCGGAAATTCGTGAATGGATCGTTGCCACACCGTTTCCGGCGCGCCTCGCAGACGAGATCGCATCGTGTTATCGCTCCCTCGCGAACAAGGAAGGAGACGCGTGCGCCGTTGCGGTAAGGTCAAGTGCCACTGCAGAAGATCTTCCGGATGCGTCGTTCGCCGGGCAGCAAGAAACCTTTCTCAACATCCGCGGCCTGGACAACGTGCTGACCGCAATGAAACACGTATTCGCTTCGCTGTACAACGATCGTGCCATCTCGTATCGCGTTCACAAAGGATTTGAACACGCCGCGGTTGCCTTGTCTGCCGGCGTGCAGCGCATGGTGCGCAGTGACATCGGAGCGAGCGGCGTGCTGTTCACGCTGGACACCGAATCCGGTTTTGAAGACGTAGTATTTATTACTGCGTCGTGGGGCTTGGGCGAGATGGTGGTTCAAGGTGCAGTTAACCCGGATGAATTCTACGTTCACAAACCAATGCTGCGCGCAGGCAAGCCGGCGGTGATCAGACGCAGTCTTGGCTCCAAGCAGCAGAAAATGATCTTTGCCTCCGGAAGTGCTGCCGGGAACTCCGTGGCAACCGTCGATGTTCCGCAAAAAGACAGTGATCGTTTCTGCCTCAGCGATGCGGATGTTCTCGAACTGGCGCGATTTGCGCTGAAAATAGAAGAGCACTACCAGCGTCCGATGGATATCGAATGGGGCCGGGATGGCGTCGATGGCAAGCTGTACATCCTTCAGGCGCGCCCGGAGACGGTGAAGTCTAGAAAAGTTGCGGGAGGGCAGGCACGCTACCGGTTGAAGGGACGATCGGAAATTCTGGCCAGCGGGCGCGCGATCGGCCAGAAAATCGGGTCCGGCAGCGTGCACGTTGTCAGAGACGCCTCCGAGATGTCGCGCGTCATGCCTGGTGATGTGCTCGTGACCGACATGACAGACCCCAATTGGGAACCCGTTATGAAACGGGCTGCGGCGATCGTCACCAATCGCGGCGGACGAACGTGTCATGCCGCGATCATTGCCCGCGAACTCGGTATTCCGGCGGTCGTCGGATGCGGTGACGCGACTGAAAGTCTCAAAGACGAGGAGCGCGTCACCGTCTCCTGCGCCGAAGGCGATACCGGCAATATTTATCGCGGCATTCTTGAAGTCGAAATATTGTCCCAGTCCCTGGGCGAAATGCCCGAATGCCCGGTGAAAATCACCATGAATATCGGCAACCCGCAACTGGCATTCGACTTCCAGAGTCTGCCGAACTGGGGTGTCGGACTCGCCCGCCTTGAGTTCGTGATCAACAACATGATACGGGTGCATCCGAAAGCAATCATCGACTATCCGGGGCTGCCCGCAGCACTTAAACGAGAGGTCGAACACGCGGCCCGCGGTTACGCCAATCCGCGGCAATTTTTCATCGACAAGCTGACTGAAGGGATTGCGACGATAGGCGCCGCTTTCTGGCCCAAACCCGTGATTGTTCGTCTGTCCGACTTCAAGTCGAACGAGTACAAGAAACTGATTGGAGGGGCCAATTATGAGCCGGATGAGGAGAATCCCATGCTCGGGTTTCGTGGCGCTTCGCGCTATATTTCCGCATCATTTCGCGAGTGCTTTGAACTGGAATGCCTGGCGCTGCGCCAAGTAAGGAACGACCTGGGCTTGATCAACGTGGAAGTCATGGTGCCGTTCGTGCGCACGCTGACGGAGTGTCGCCAGGTGATCGACTTGCTTGCAAGCAACGGACTGCGGCGGGGCGAAGAGGGCTTGCGCTTGATCATGATGTGCGAAGTGCCCTCTAATGCGGTGCTCGCGGATCAGTTCCTGGAATACTTCGACGGATTCTCCATCGGTTCAAATGATCTAACCCAGCTCACACTCGGCCTGGACCGGGACTCCGGTCTAGTAGCGGAAGGATTCGATGAGCGCGACCCGGCTGTTCAGGCCATGCTCAGGATGGCGATACAAGCTTGTCGAAAGGCGGGAAAGTATGTTGGTATCTGCGGCCAGGGACCGTCGGATCATCCGGACTTCGCCATGTGGCTGGTCAAGGAAGGGATCGAAAGTCTGTCGCTGAATCCGGACACGGTCGCCGAAACCTGGCGTTTGCTGGCGCGGGAAGCGGGAACACCGGGCAGGGCGCCAACAACCGCCTGCTGACCCTTTCGCCCAGGCACGCCACCGGCTGCCGGTTCCGGGTCAGCGCTTCGAGCGCAACAGGCGTTGTTGCTCGCGCTGCCACTGTGCCTTCTTCTCCGTTTCCCTCTTGTCATACTGCTTCTTGCCTTTGGCCAGGCCGACGGCCAGCTTGATGCGTCCCCGCAGGTAGTGAAGATCAAGGGGCACCAGGGTATATCCGGCCCGCTCGACCTTGCCGATCAGTTTGCGAATCTCCTCGCCATGCAACAGCAATTTGCGCGTCCTCACCGGATCCGGCTGCACGTGGGTCGATGCCGAGGTAAGCGCACTGATGTGCGCGCCAATCAGATAGAGTTCTTCTCCCTTCACCACCACGTAGGCCTCTTTCAACTGCGCACGCCCTGCGCGGATCGATTTGACCTCCCAGCCTTCCAGGACGATGCCGGCCTCGAAGCGCTCTTCGATGAAGTAGTCGTGCGACGCCTTGCGGTTCTCGGCGATGGTCATGGGGATGGCACGACGTTAGAATGCGCGATTCTAGCAACCGCCGGGTCCGGCGCGGGGATCAAGTGGCAGTGGTTGAACGCTCGGTCCTCGTTGGCCATAGTGCTGAAAGAATGTACTCGCTCGTTGAGCATGTGGAAGCCTATCCGCAATTTCTGCCATGGTGCAGCGGCGCGGACGTTTCGTTGCGCGAGCCCGGCCGCACTGTGGCCACGATCCACGTGAACTACCACGGAGTGCGACAGCGCTTCAGCACCGAGAACCTCAATGAAGACGGCCGTCGCATCATCATTCGGCTTCTGTCCGGACCATTCCGCGAACTTGACGGGTTGTGGCGGTTTTCGGCGCTAGCCGCTGATGCATCCAAGGTAGAGTTTACTTTGCGCTATGAGATTTCGAACCGGATTCTGGAGACGCTCATCGGACCGGTGTTCAACCATATCGCCAACACTTTCGTGGAGGCATTCGTGCAGCGCGCGGATCAACTCTACGGCGCCACTTGAGCGGACTGGTTCGCGCCACCGTCGTGTTCGCGCTACCGGAAAGCCAGGTGGTTCGCGACGTTGCCATACCGCGCGGGGTCAGCGTGCATGCTGCGATCATTGCCAGCGGCATTCTGGAGAACTATCCGAATATCAACCTTGTGCGAAACCGCGTGGGCATCCGCGGAAAGTTGGCTACGCTGGAATCGCCCGTCGAAGACGGCGACAGAATCGAGATTTATCGGCCGCTTGCCATGGATCCCAAGCAGGCCCGTCGCAGGCGGGCAGCGGCCGCAAAGGGCAATCGCCGCTGATATGATGTCACTTGCATGACTGTTCGACTGTCTTTTGCGCCTTTTCTTTTTCCAGGGCGATCTGATTATCGTCGAGAAAGGCTCGTTCGCCCTTTTCGTCGAAGCGCGCCTGCCTGCCTCCGGCGTTGAGCCCGGCGAGAGCGCTGCGTGCCTGCTGGCAGTTCTGTTCCTTCTGCTGTGCCTGCGCAGCGAGTTCCTGTTTCTTCTTCTGGTCTTCCGCCTGATCCTGCTGACGCTTGCGAAACGCCTGTTCGGCTTCAGCCGGAGAGCTGGGTCCTTTTGCGGCCGGTGCCCCTTTTGCCGCATCGCCTGCCGAGACAGCGGCGGCCGGAGCGGTGGGGGGCGGCACGGCCTTGCTTATGGCAGTGGACTTCGTGTTTGCCGGACACGGACTTTGCGTATAGGTCGTTTTTCCGGCGGCATCGACGCATTTGTTCATCTGCGCGAACGAATTGGCCGAAATTCCCAGCGCAGCCACCAGAACCATCATGCGAATCACGATATTCTCCCGCTTTCTTCTGGTTGACTCTGTGACGCGGACCATAATCGCTTTAAACGCGCCAGTCAATGAATCGGCATACCGCATGCGGAAGATTTACCACCCTGATCAAGCACCGTATAATTCGACCTTTGGGCACTTTCATGCGGTTAATTCAAAAAGCCCTCACGTTTGACGACGTACTTCTCGTTCCCGCGCATTCAACGATACTTCCCCGCGATGTCAGCCTCAGAACCCAGCTGACCCGCAACATTCGGCTCAATATTCCGCTTGTTTCGGCCGCTATGGACACCGTTACCGAAGCTCGCCTCGCAATAGCCTTGGCGCAGGAAGGTGGCATCGGAATTGTCCACAAGAATCTCTCGGCCAGGACACAGGCTGCGGAAGTCCTGAAAGTGAAGCGCTTCGAGTCGGGGATATTGCGTGACCCGATGACCGTGTCGCCGGACATCACGGTTCGGGAGCTGGTTGCGCTCACGCATCTTCACAAAGTGTCCGGATTTCCGGTTGTAGACAGAAAGAAGGTGGTCGGCATGGTCACCAACCGCGACTACCGCTTTGAAATCAATCTTGATGCCCCGGTGCGGAGCATCATGACGCCTAAGGAAAGACTGGTCTGCGTGGATGAGACAGCCAGCCCGGAAGAGGCCAAGGCGCTGCTCCACAAGCACCGTCTGGAACGCGTGCTGGTGGTGAACGACAAATTCGAGTTGCGCGGCCTGATCACCGTCAAGGACATTCTCAAGTCCAGCGAGCATCCCAATGCCTGCAAGGATCAACAGGGCAAGTTGCGGGTCGGTGCTGCTGTGGGCGTAGGGGAGGGCACCGAAGAGCGCGTTACAGCGCTTGCCGAGGCAGGGGTCGACGTGATCGTCGTTGACACCGCTCACGGCCACGCGCAAGGGGTTCTGGATCGCGTGCGCTGGGTCAAGCGCAATTATCCGAATGTCGAGGTCATCGGCGGCAATATCGCGACAGCCGACGGCGCCCGCGCTCTGGTCGATCATGGTGCCGATGGCGTCAAGGTGGGCATCGGCCCCGGATCCATTTGCACTACGCGTATCGTCGCCGGCGTCGGAATCCCCCAGATTACCGCGATACAGAACGTTGCGGACGCGCTTGTCGGGACGGATGTGCCGATTATCGCCGACGGTGGTGTGCGATTCTCGGGCGACGTGGCCAAGGCGCTTGCAGCCGGCGCGCATGCCGTAATGCTGGGCAGTCTGTTCGCCGGCACCGAGGAATCTCCCGGTGAGATCGAGCTTTTTCAGGGACGCTCCTACAAGTCCTACCGCGGGATGGGGTCACTCGGCGCAATGCAGCAGGGAGCAGCCGACCGCTATTTCCAGGATCCCTCCACCCACACCGACAAATTGGTACCGGAAGGTGTCGAGGGTCGGGTTCCTTACACAGGCACAGCGGTAAGGGTAATCGACCAGTTATTGGGCGGACTGCGGGCCAGTATGGGTTACACCGGGTGCGAGTCTGTCGAAGCGCTTCGCGAACGCGCCCAGTTCGTGGAAATAACCTCCGCGGGGATGCGCGAGTCGCATGTTCACGACGTGCAGATCGTGAAGGAGTCTCCCAACTACCAGATCGAATAGCTGCAGTGCACGAAAAGATATTAATACTCGATTTCGGCGCGCAATACTCCCAGTTGATTGCGCGCCGCGTGCGCGAAGCCGGCGTCTACTGCGAACTGCAGCCGTTTGATGTGGACCCCACCTGGCTGCGCCAGTTCGCGCCCAACGGCATCATCCTGTCCGGTGGCCCGGCGTCAGTCACCGAGGATGAGACGCCCCGCGCGCCGCAAATTGTATTTGAGCTGGGCATCCCCGTCCTTGGCATTTGCTACGGCATGCAAACCATGGCCGCGCAACTGGGCGGCCAGGTCGAGTCTTTCAAGGCACGCGAGTTCGGCTACGCCGAGGTGCGGGCGCGCGGGCATTCGAGGCTGTTCAAAGACATCCAGGACAGAGTCAACGAACAAAATCACGGCCTGCTCGATGTCTGGATGAGTCATGGTGATGGCGTCACCGCGCTACCGCCGGGATTCAAGCTCATCGCGAGCAATGATTCGACGCCGATCGCGGGCATGGCCGACGAATCCCGCGGATTTTACGGCGTGCAGTTTCATCCCGAAGTCACCCACACAAAGCAGGGCAAAAGGATACTGGAACGGTTCGTTCACGACATCTGCGGTTGCGGTAACGACTGGAACATGCCGGACTACGTCGACGAAGCCGTCGCCCGGATTCGCGAACAGGTCGGAGATGACGAAGTTCTGCTCGGCCTCTCTGGAGGCGTGGACTCGTCCGTGGCTGCCGCACTGATACACCGTGCAATCGGCTCCCGGCTTACCTGCGTATTCGTCGATACCGGCTTGTTGCGTCTTGACGAGGCCATGCAGGTAATGGAAACATTCGGCCGCAATCTGGGCGTCAAGGTCGACATGGTCGATGCCAGCGCGCGTTTCATGGATGCACTTTCCGGTGTGGACGATCCCGAAGCGAAACGCAAGATCATCGGCCGTGAATTTGTCGAGGTGTTCCAGGCTGAATCGGCGAAGCTGAAAAACGTCAAATGGCTGGCCCAGGGGACCATTTATCCCGATGTTATCGAGTCAGCAGGCGCGAAGACGAAGAAAGCCAATAACATCAAGTCGCACCACAATGTAGGGGGTCTGCCGGACTCGCTGCACCTCAAACTTCTGGAACCGTTGCGCGAGTTGTTCAAGGACGAGGTGAGGGAACTCGGTCTTGCGCTGGGATTGTCGCGCGACATGGTTTTCCGCCACCCCTTTCCCGGACCGGGTTTGAGCGTGCGCATCCTCGGCGCGGTGAAGCGCGAGTACGCCGACCTGCTGCGCCGCGCGGATGCGATCTTCATCGAAGAACTGCGCGCCGCAGGCTGGTACGACAAGACGGCGCAGGCCTTTGCCGTGTTCCTGCCGGTGAAGTCGGTAGGCGTCATGGGCGATGGCCGTACCTACGAGTATGTCGTGGCGCTACGGGCCGTTCAGACCACCGATTTCATGACCGCACACTGGGCACACCTGCCGCACGAGTTGCTTGGGAAAGTGTCGAATCGGATCATCAATGAGGTGAGGGGCATTAACCGGGTCGTTTATGACATTTCCGGAAAGCCGCCGGCGACGATCGAGTGGGAGTAGGTTTCGGAATCTATCGGCATCTATCAGGGGCTATCGATAGACGGGGGGTGAATACTGGGTACGCCACTGATTCTTAGCCGTTAAACGGTGGTTCAGAATGCAGAAGAGGATTCGGGGACTATCGCGGTCTATAGGGGAGGTACGCTTCTGAAAGACGGCAAGACTGACGGTTATTTTGTACCCTCGCGAATAGGGTTGACGGTCTTGATGCCAACAAAGTCTTTCTCGTTGTCAGTGACGACCGCACACTCGTTAACTTCTGCGACCGCTGCGATTATCGTGTCGAGCGCGCTTCGGGGGCGGCCCTTCAATTTACCCTCAGCCATGAGCCGTGCCCATACGAGACCGGCTTTCTCGTCGAAGGGGAGCACGCGTCCGGCGAAGAGGGACTGTGGCCCCTCTGGCCCCACAAACCAGGCATTCAACTGGTCGCGCCGCTTGCCAGCCGGTTTCTCAAGAATCCCACGACGGATCTCGGCGACCGTGAGGGAGGCGATGAAGAGATCTTGGTCCGTCCGTTCGCTCATCCATGCGATCAGGGCAGATGACGGCTGCCGCTTCGTGATGTTGCTGATAATGTTGGTGTCGAGTAGGTAGCGCATCAAATTTCGACCGTACGTCCTTCCTCACGCGGACGGCTCAGATCGAGGTCGGCGCCGACGAGTGGCGAGCGTCTAAGAGCGGCGAGGATTCCGCCTTTCTTCGAGGGTTCGCCAGTGATAGTTTGGTTGACGGCCACGCGCAGCCTGGAGGCTTCAGGCCCTTTCTCTGCCAAGCGTCGTGCGAGCGAGCGGATGAGATCCCGATCGACTTCAAGTCCCATCACTTCGAAGCGGGTCAAGCCACGCTCGCTGAGGCGGGAGCGATAGTTCTGGATAGCACGCTTCTGGGAACTGTTCACAATTGGTTTCCGAGGATATATCCAGTAATATAGCCGGAATAAGGGATCCGATCAACTGGCGTGGTCGGGTTTTGGACCGCATGCTGCTCGTGTCCCCGCGCATCTTCCGTGAGTTTGCCAAGCACTTCGGCGAAGACGGCGGCAGCCAGGCGAACGCACCCGGCGAGCCGGACATCGGGAAATCTATTCAGCGCCACGTCCTGCGGGCAGGCTGGCATCTGCGCGCCGACAAGGGCGTCAATATCCTGACCTGCCAGGTGATGCGCGGGAACCGCCCGGCGTCTATCGACATGTATCGGCGGAAAGCGGAACATTTTTACTGAAGATTTTCCAGCGCGGTTCTGGACTTGATCAATGTCCGCGCATAGTCGGGCAGGTTCGCCCCGAGGGCCAGTCCACGGCATTCAAGAAGTCGTCTTCGCGTCCATGCCAGCCGTCCAGTTCCTGAACATTGCTCGATAGGCCGCTTCCACCTTGCGCGCGAATCCCGCCTCGTCCATCAGCGGACCGGTTTCCATTTCCGCGCGCAGTCCCGCGCGGAGCGAGGCGAGGCGAGGCAGGTCTGCCGCGAGTGTTGCGGCAACCTCCACGTACTCGTCCTCGGTGCCGGCGATCCACTCCGGATGCCCCAGTCCCTGCAGAATAGAACTGCCTATGCGCCCCACGCTGGGTCGCCCGGCAAGGGTGACGAAGGGCACACCCATGTACAAGCTTTCAAATAACGTTGTGCCGGAATTGTGGGGGAAGCAGTCCAGGCCGATGTCGATATTGCGCAATATCTCCCACGGCGGGCTGTGATAGCCGATTTCCAGCCGTTCCCTGCCAATGCCGTGGGTCGCAAATTTCTCGGCCAAAGCCCCCTGCATGGTCGTACTCTTGAAATTCAGGCTGTCGATCACCAGTCGCGCACCGTCCACGCGTTTCAGTAAAGCCGACCACACGCGGATGGTGCGGTGATTGATGCGCACCGCACGCGTCAGTGTGCCGAAGGTGACGTACCCGCTCGCAGCGGCCGGCAGCGGATTAATTTCTCCCATGCCCTGGACCCCACGGTAGACGTAGCTTGGTGTTTCGAGGCGCCAGGGCGTTTCCGAGAAAAGCGCTTCGCTACCGGTGGGGATGCTTGCTTCATCGGCCAATAGGTAATCCATGGCGCTTAATCCGGTCGTGTATCCGAACCCCAGCCACGAGAGGGACACCGGCGCCGGCTTCCGGGCGAACGCTAACAAACGATTTCGAGCGTTGTGACCTGCCAGATCCACCAAAATGTCGATGCCATCGGCGCGGATGCGTTCGGCCAGCGCCGCGTCGCTCATGCCAACCGTCGGCACCCAATGATCGGCGTACCCCTGGTAACGAGCGGTGACTTCGTCGCCACGATGCAGTTCAGCGTAGGCGTAGATTTCCACCGCCGCTTTGTCGTGGTGCGCGAGCAGCGGTTCCAGAAAATGCCGGGTCGAATGACGACAGAAGTCCGGTGAGACATAGCCCACCTTCAGGCGGCGCCGCGTGTCGCGGCTGTTGCCGTGGGCGCACCATGTGCCCCGATGAGGCAGACCAAACTGTTTGTCGTACTCAAGGTACTCGGCAAAAATTTCTTCGCCGAGCTTGTCCGGATGATAATTGAGGGTGAACAGCAGATTGTTGTGCGCTACGGAGAGATTGGGACTGTGCTGCAGCGCCCTGCGAAAACTTGCCACTGCGTGATCATGTTGCCCGAGTTCAGCCAGAATATTGCCCAAATTGCTATGTGCTTTGGCGTAGTCAGGCTTGTTCTGCAGCACCTTGCGATAGCTCGCCGCTGCATGATCAAGCTGCCCGAGGGCTTTCAAGGCATTTCCCAAATTGTATTGGGCCTGTGAGTAATCGGGTTTGATCTGCAGGGCTTTGCGGTAGCTCGCCGCTGCGTCTTCGAATTTCTCGAGGTCTTTCAAGACATTGCCCAAGTTGTAATGCGCTTCGGCAAAATCTGGTTCTATCTGCAGCGCCCGGTAGCAGCTTGCAACCGCTAAATCAAGTTTTCCGAGGATTTGCAACGCGATACTCAGGTTGCTGTGGACTTCGGCATCATCGGGCAAGAGTTCCTCAGCCCTTTGCAAGGCGGGCAGCGCTGCCTTGTCTTGCACTATGAGAGATGCTCCCAACATCTTCCACGCAAATCCCGCATCAGGAGACTGAACAAGCAGCTGGTTCGCCAGAATTTCAAGTTGCTCATGCTGTCCGGCATTGAACAGCATCAATAGTCGATCACATTCGTTTTGTGGCAGCGATTGATTTGCTCGACTCTCGATGACGTGCGTGCTTCTGACCCATTTCCCGAACATCTCCAGATAGGCCGCTTCAACCTTGCGGGCGAATCCCGCCTCGTCCATCAGTGGGCTGGTTTGCATTGCCCCGCGCAGTCCCGCGCGCAGGGAAGCGAGGGGAGGCAGGTCTGCCGCCAGCGCTGCGGCAATCTCCACGTACTCGTCCTCGGTGCCGGCGATCCACTCCGGATGTCCCAGTCCGTGCAGGATGGAACTGCCCAGGCGACCCACGCTGGGGCGTCCCGCCAGGGTAACGAAGGGCACGCCCATGTACAGCATCTCAAACAGCGTGGTGCCGGAATTGTGGGGGAAGCAGTCCAGTCCGATATCGATGCCGCGCAGTACGTCCCAAGGCGGGCTGTGGAAGCCGATTTCGAGCCGCTCCCGGCGTATCCCGTGCTCCGCAAACTTCTCCGTCAGGGCATCTTGCGTGGCTGCGCTCTGGAAATTCTGACTGTCGATCACCAGCCGCGCACCGTCTACGCGTTTCAGTAAAGCCGACCACACGCTGATGGTACGGTGGTTGATGCGTACCGCACGGGTGAGGGTGGCGAATGTGATGTACCCGCGCGCGGCGGCCGGCAACGGACTAACTTGTCCCATACCTTCGGCAGGGCGGTAGGCGCAGCTTGGTGTTTCCAGGCGCCAGGGCATTTCCGAGAAGAGTGCTTCGCTACCGGTCGGGATGCTCGCTTCCGCGGTCAACAGGTAATCCACTGCGGTGAGTCCGGTGGAATAGCCAAACCCCAGCCAGGACAAGGACACCGGCGCTGGCTTGCGGGCAAACGCCTGCAGCCGATTGTTGGCAGTGTGCCCCGCCAGATCCACCAGGATGTCAATGCCATCGGCGCGGATGCGCTCGGCCAGCGCCGCATCGCTCATGCCCACCGTAGGAACCCAATGATCGGCGTACCCCTGGTAACGAGCAGTGACTTCGTCGCCACGAAGCAGTTCGGCGTAGGCGTAGATTTCCACCGCCGCTTTGTCGTGGTGCGCGAGGAGCGGTTCCAGAAAATGCCGGATCGAATGACGACAGAAGTCCGGTGAGACATACCCCACTTTCAGGCGGCGCCGCGTGTCGCGGTTGTTGCCGTGGGCGCGCCATGTGCCCCTATGAGGAAGACCAAACTGTTTGTCGTACTCAATGTAATCGGCGAAAATTTCTTCGCCAGACTTGTCCGGATGATAGTTCAGGGTGAATAGCAGGTTGCTGTGTGCTGCAGCGAAATCGGGACGAAGCTGCAGCGCCCTGCAATAGCTTGCCGCCGCGCTATCGAGTTGCCCGAGGTCTTTCAAGGCATTGCCAAGATTGTTATGCGCCTCCGGGTAATCGGGCTTGATACCTATGGCCCGCACGTGGCTTGCCAATGCTTCATCGAGATGTCCGAGGCTTTGCAGGGCATTACCCAGGTTGCTGTGCGTCTCGGCGATATTTGATTTGATTTGCAGGGCGCGGGAGTAGCTTGCCACTGCGTCATCGAATTGGCCGAGATCGTTGAAGACATTGCCCAGGTTGCTGTGCGTCTCCGCGTAATCGGGATTGAACTTCAGCGCCTGGCGATAGCTTGCAATCGCGTCTTCGATACGCCCGAGGCTTCGCAGTGCATTGCCAAGGTTGCCGTGCGCCTCGGCCAGACGCGGCTTGATCTCCAATGCTCGGTGATAGTTTGCTATCGCGTCATCAAGTTTACCGAGGTCTTGCAGGGCAGTGCCCAGGTTGCAATGCGCCTCCGCATAATCAGGTTTTATTTGCAGCGCCCGGCGATAGCTTGCAACTGCGCTATCTGGTTGACCGAGGCTCTGCAGGGCAACACCGAGATTGTTATGCACCTTCGCTTGGTCGAGATTGATATGCAGTGCTCGAAGATAACTTACCACCGCATCTGTCGGTCGCCCAAGGTCTGTCAGGGCAAGGCCCAGGTTGTTGTGCGCTTCGGGATGATCCGGTTGGATCTCCAGCGCTTGGAGGCAACTTTTCATAGAGGCATCAAGTTGTCCGAGGTCTCGCAGGGCATTTCCCAGGTTGCAATGCGCGTCCGCGTAGCGGGGCTTGATCTGTAGCGCCCGGCGGTAGCTGGCTACGGCGTCATTGGTTTGAGCCAGATCCAGCAGGATATTTCCAAGGTTGTAGTGCGCCTCGGCGAAATCCGGCTTGAGCTGCAGCGCCTGGTTGCAGCTGGCAAGTGCTTCATCGGGTCGCCCGAGGTCGCACAGGGCAACGCACAGGTTGTTGTGCGCAACCGCATCGTCGGGCAAGAGTTCCGTGGATTTCTGCAAAGCGGTCAGCGCCGCTTTGCCCTGCAACTGCAGAGACGCCCCCAGCATCTTCCATGCAGATCCGGAATCCGGATGCGCTTCAACCAGCAAGCGCGCCAGGTTTTCCATTTCTGGATAGCGACGGGCATTGAACAGGGTGAGAGCCTGATGCAAGGCTACATCTAGAGGGGCAGTCTCGTGAACGGTAGGATTCATGGAATCGGGGGACTCGGAATACAGCCCATGACGCACTGTAATGCAGGTCCGGTACATAGGAAATGGCGCAGATGCGGCTGCAACTTGGCCGGACAGCTTATGCGCGTTGTTTCAGCAAAGTTGCGGTTAAGATACGAAGGGGCAGTCACCGTAGTCCAACCGCATAATTTCGTGCAGCCGAAGGCACGGCAAATTGGAACGCAGGGTACCGAAACTGCTGAACATCAATAAATCAACACGCGAGTTCTGGAGCTGTATGTTCAGTTCACCTATCCCGGTCCTTCACCGTATTGCATCCACCATGGCTACGGCATTGCCCATTGGATTTGTGATGGTTACATTCCTCGACCGAGTGAACCGGGCTGCGCCTGAATGTCGCTGCGCGTCGATGTTCAGGTCCCTCTGAGCCGCCGCGCATGCGCTTCGCATCCCTGGGCAGTGGCAGCATGGGCAACGGCCTGGTGTTCGAGGCCGGCAAGACGCGGCTGCTGCTCGACTGCGGTTTTGGCGTCAAGGACGCCGTGGGACGCCTTGCACGCATCGGCATCGCGCCCGAATCCCTGTCCGGGATTCTGGTGACACACGAGCACGGCGACCACGCCGACGGTGTGTTTGCCTTGGCCCGCCGGTACGGCATTCCGGTGTGGCTAAGCCACGGCACGCTTGCCGCATTGCGTGATGCCAAGCCCGATATCGATGCCGGGGTGCAGGTGACGATGGTAGATCCGTACGCGGCATTTGCCATCGGCGACGCACAGGTGCAGCCCTATGCAGTGCCGCACGATGCGCGCGAACCGGCGCAGTTCGTATTCTCGGATGGCAACCGGCGTTTGGGCGTGCTGACGGATACCGGTTGCTCGACGCCGCATATAGAAGCTTCCTTGTCCGGCTGCGATGCTCTCGTCCTCGAGTGTAATCACGATGCGGCCATGCTGGCCGAAGGCGGCTATCCGCCGTGGTTGCGCGCGCGCATCGCCGGACGCTACGGCCATCTGGACAACACTACATCGGCTACGCTCTTGAAAAACCTGGACCGCAGTCGCTTGCAACACGTGATTGCCGCGCATCTGTCTTTGAAGAACAACACGCCGGATCTGGCCCGGGAGGCGCTGGCCGGCGCCATGGGTTGCTCGCCGGACTGGATAGGTGTTGCCACCCAGGAAAGCGGTTTCGCCTGGCGCAGCGCCTGAGCGTCGCATAATGAAAAAAGCCGACGCGAAGGTCGGCTTTTTCCATACTGCTGAATTGCTGTCTGCTGTTACTTCTTGCCGTCTTTCGACGCATCCGCAGGAGCGGGGGCAGGCGCTGGAGCGGCTGCCGGTGCCGGAGCTGCGCCGGGTGCGGGCGCGGCGCCAGGGGCCGGAGCTGCGCCAGGAGCAGGCGCCGCATCTTTCGCCGCATCTGCGCCAGGCGCGGGCGCGGGCGCCGGAGCGGGTGCCGGGGCAGGCGCGGGTGCCGGAGCAGGCGCTGCCTTGGGCGCGGGTGCCGGAGCGGGTTTGGGTTCTTCTTTGCCGCAGCCGGCCAGCAGCAGGCCGGCGATCGCAGCAGCGAGAATTGCGTGTTTCATGCTGAATATCCTTATTCGATTGAGTGATTGGATGTCTTGTGGCTTGTTTCGGAGCATAGCTACTGATCCGAGGGAGCATATTGTAGCCGATGCGGCGACGCAACAAAAAAAGGTGCGGGGGTAACGGCAATCTGGTGGATTGTGACTATTTCACGAACCCCGCTTGAGACCACCGAGCGTCAGTCCGGTACATGTCGCCGGCACGCGGTGGCCAGGCGTGTCCCTGTTACAAGCCGGCAGCCGAGGGCGCGACCGTGGGTTGGGAATGCGCCCAGATTTCGTTGAAGCGGTCGCGCATCGGCAACCCTTCTTTTGGATCATCGAGGATCAGCACGCCGCGTGGCTGCTTGGTGACGGGGCGCCGCACCACGTGGTCTGCATCCGCGAGCACGAAGCAGTCCTGCACTCGGGCCGCGATTCCCGTCGTCTGATAGATGAGCACGCTGCCGTAAAAACTGCCGAGCAAGCCCATCAGCCGCGGACAGCGCTGCAGCACGTGACCGGTATCGTGAACCGCGATGAGGATGCGGTTTTCCCCGCGCATGATCAGGTTCTGCAGCATCTCGATTTTCTGCGGAGAGTTGAGGCCGAGGTCGGATAGATCGGGGTCGAATATGCGCAACTCATGGCGCACCAGTCCGAGCAGTCTGTCGAATCCGGCGACATACTCGCGGCGTGACAAAAGCAGGCTGCGTTGCGGCACGGGTGCGGCGGATGCGTCCGCCGCAGGGCTGGAATCAGGTACCACGGGTTCCTCCTGGTAATCCCCTGGTTTCGAAAACCAGCCACCCCGCGCGATACCAGTCGTAGAGCAGGTGGCGCAACGGACCGGTGATTTGAGTTGCGGCCGGCAGACGCCGCTCATTGGCCAGTGTTCGCAATGCGCGACGTTCCGGCAACGCGATGGCGTAGCGTTCCCCGTTGACGAAAAAATCCGGGCCGTAAAACAGCATCGCGGTCTTGAGGTCAAGCCGCGCTCCCCGCTTGTCCAGCGCGGCGCTGAAAGCGCGCACACCCATCGGTCGCTGCGGTGGAACGAAGAATACCTGCTGCTTGGGTTCCGACAGGTATTCACCGAGGGACGCCACGATGTCCGCGCTTCGCCACCGCAATCTTCCTATGGTATGCGTCGTCTGCGCAACCATCGCGGCGGGAATGGCGGCCGGATTGCGTGGTGGCCTGAGGCCGCGATCGGAATACAGCCCGTCGAGCGCGATGCGTTCCTGCAGTCGCGTCAGCACCTGCGATGCGAGTTCCTGGTGCGCCGGCGCGCGAAAGCCGATCGAATAGGTGAAACAGGTGTCCAGGGCCGTGCCTTCGTGCGCGTATCCCGGCGGCAGGTACAGCATGTCGCCGGATTCCAGTATCCACTCCTGCTCGTGGCGAAAGCGCTGCAGGATCTTCAGCGGCGCACGCGGGTCGAACTGCGGCGACTGAATCCGGCCGATGCGCCAGCGCCGCCGGCCGGGTCCTTGCAGCAGGAACACATCGTACGAATCGAGATGTGCGCCGACCCCGCCGCCCGGCCGCGCATAGCTGACCATCACGTCGTCCATGCGGGCGTAGGGAATGAAGCTGAAGCGCCGCATCAGCGCGTCCGCCTGCGGATACAGCAGGTTCAGGCCCTGGACCAGCAGCGTGCAGTTGCGCGCCGGAAGTTCTGCCAGGGTGCGTGCATCGAACGGGCCGTGACGCAGGTGCCAGCGTCCGCGTCGCTGCGCGACCAGGCGCGATTCCACCGAATCGCTGCACGCCAGGCGGAAGAGTTCCGATTCGCCGACTATTCCGTCGAAACCCGGAATGGCGTTGCGCACCAAAAGCGGTTTCTTTTGCCAGTGCCGGCGCAGGAATTGCGCCGTACTCAGTTGGCCGAGCAGGTCCTTGTTCATATCGGCGCGATTATAGTGTTTGCCGTGTTTGCGTTGCGCGTGCGAGGATGGTTTAGAATTCCCGAAGGTTTGCGCAGATGCGTTTTCCGCGGGTGCGCGGCGGACGCTCTCACGGGATGCAACCGGATCAGCGACATGGCGCACCACAACTGGAAGGCTTGCACGGAACGATGATGCTCCAAGCAGGACACGCTGCCCCGACGTTCTCATTGCCGGATGCCGACATGGAAGCCGTCTCGCTGGCGCACTTTCGCGGCAAGAAGCATGTCGTTCTGTATTTCTATCCCAAGGACGGCACGCCGATGTGCATCATGCAGGCCACGGATTTTTCCGATCACGAGGAAGACTTCGCGCGCTACGATTGCGTGGTGATCGGGGTCAGCCCCGACGACTGCCTTAGTCATGCGGAATTTCGCGACGCCAACGGCGTCTCCCTCTGTCTGCTCTCCGACAGCGAAAGCAAGGTGTCGAAGCGCTATGGTGTGCTCCAGGAAAAGGAAGTCGACGGGGTGCGCAAGTCGGGCATCGTCCGCTCCACCTTCATCATCGACAAGCGTGGCGTGGTACGCCACGCGCTCTACAACGTCAGCCCCAAGGGCCATGCAGCCGAGGTGTTTGGCATGGTAAAAGAACTGCGCTAGGCGCGCATAGCTGGCCTTGCTGATTGCCCGAAATACGGTTGTTTCTCTGGAGGTCGAGATTTCCGACCTGTGGGGCAAGCTGATCGAGCGCTCGGACGAAGCCGTGCAGTACCTGCACGGCGGCTACGGGAATGTGTTTGCGCCGATCGAGGCGGCCCTGGAAGGCAAAGCGCAAAACGACAGCGTCAGGCTGCGTCTCGAACCCGTAGAAGCCTTCGGCGACTACGACGAAAATCTGTTGCGGGTGGAACCGCGCAGCCGCTATCCCGATTCCCTGGAATCCGGGATGAAATTCGAAGGGGAGAGCGGCACGGACGACGCAGGCCTGATATTTGTCGTCTCCGACATGGCCGAAGACAAAGTGGTGCTGGATGGCAACCACCCGCTGGCCGGCATGGCGCTGGAATTTTCCTGCAAGGTGGTCGGGATCCGGTGGGCCACGGCGGCGGAAATCGCCAACGGTTCGGCGGATGGCGAAGGATCGGTGATCATGCGGGTCATTCCTTGACGGCTTGCTGCGTTTCCGTGCGATTCGCGCCGCCGTGATTCATCTATGGAAACACTGAACAAGTGTTCATTTCCGGAAAGGCGTCAATCGTGTTTCCTCTGAAGTGTGGGATATACAAGGGGGCGTCGCCCCCTTGTTCAGCATATCCCTATCATGCCCTCGCGCATCTTGTTGTCCTGGACAGGCTCCTTCAGAGTCGCCGGGACCCGGCGTTGGCGCAACGCAGCTGCATCGCGACAAAGGGAGGGTCGAGATGACCGGAATGTTGGGCGTCGTTTCCTATGGCCTTGGCACCATTATCGGGTTCATCCTGATCATCACGCTGGTGGTGATGTTCATCAAAGATGTCACGCAGAAAAAACACACGGTCCTGCGCAATTACCCGGTGATAGGTCGGTTGCGTTACTTCTTTGAAGAAATGGGCGAGTACTTCCGCCAGTATCTCTTCATGAACGACCGCGAGGAACTGCCGTTCAACCGCGCCACGCGGGGCTGGGTTTACCGGCTGGCGAAGGACGAGGGTGGCGTCATCGGTTTCGGTTCGACCAACAACACCAATGAACCGGGTTCCATACTGTTCGTCAATGCCCCCTATCCGGTGCTCGAGGAAGACCGCCTGCCGACCCCGCCGATGCTGATAGGCGAGGGGTACTGCAAGGAACCTTTCCTCGCGCGCTCCGTGGTCAACATCAGCGGCATGAGTTTCGGCGCGATCTCGAAGCCTGCGGTGCAGGCGTTGTCGCGCGGCGCGGCGCTGGCCGGCTGCTGGATGGATACCGGCGAGGGCGGGCTGTCGCCGTATCACCTGGAAGGCGGGTGCGATGTCATCATGCAGATCGGCACGGCGAAATACGGCATCCGCGACCAGGACGGCGGACTCTCGCCGCAGCGCGCGCGGGAGCTGGGCGCGCAGGTCCAGGCATTCGAGATCAAGCTGTCGCAAGGGGCCAAGCCGGGCAAGGGCGGTGTGCTGCCGGCAGCGAAAGTAACCGAAGAGATTGCGCGCATTCGCGGCATCCCCGTCCATGTGGATTCGATCAGCCCGAACCGCCATCGCGATATCGCCAACGTCGACCAGCTGCTCGACAAGATCGGCTTTCTGCGCGATCTCACCGGCAGGCCGGTGGGGGTGAAGACCGCCATCGGCGGCCGGCAGTTCATGAACGAATTGTGCGAAGCCGTGAACCGGCGCGGCGCGCATTGGGCGCCCGATTTCATCGCCGTCGACGGCGGCGAGGGCGGTTCGGGCGCGGCGCCCCAGGCGCTGATGGACCACATGGCGCTGTCCATCGTCGAGGCGCTGCCGCGGGTGGTCGACGCGTTGATCGAGTCGGGCCTGCGCAACCGGGTCAAGGTGATAGCCGCGGGCAAGCTGATCACGCCGGCCAAGGCCGCCTGGGCGCTGTGCGTGGGTGCCGATTTCATCAACACTGCGCGTGGTTTCCTGTTCTCGCTAGGCTGCATCCAGGCGATGCGTTGCCACCAGAACACCTGCCCGACCGGAGTGACCACGCACGACAAGCGCTTGCAGCGCGGCCTGGTGGTCGAGGAGAAATACCTGCGCGTGGCCCAGTATGCGATGGGCATGAACAAGGAAATCGACATGATTGCGCACAGCTGCGGCGGCCGGCACGCCCGCGAATTGCGGCGCGAACACGCACGCATTGTGCAAAGCGCCGGCCGCAGCGTCGCCATGAACGTGCTATCGCCGTATCCCGGGGTGGGTTCGAAGTCCAGAGCCGCATGATCATGGAAAGCGTTGCCGGATACGCAGGGCGCGGGTTCGCCGCGCCATGGATGGCGATATCGCGGGATTTTTGGCGCGCTGAAGCTGCGCCCTACTCTCCCCACTGTTGATAATGGACCGGCACGAATCGCGCATGAACGCGCTTGCTCGTGCCGTGCAGCTGACCGATATTCTTGCCGAATGGGTGAACCGATGAAGTATATTTCAAGCGCATGTCTGGCCATGGTTCTGGTCCTCTTGGCCGCATCGACGGCCGCGCAGGAAGCGTGGCCGGCCCGGCCGGTGCGACTGGTGGTCGGCTCCTCGCCGGGTGGGGGCACGGATACCTACGCGCGGCTGATGGCGCAGGCGCTGGGTGAATCGCTGAAGCAATCCTTCATCGTTGAAAACAGGCCCGGCGCCGGCGGCAACCTCGGCGTGGAGACAGTAGCCAAGGCGGCGCCGGATGGCTATGCGATCCTGATTTCCGCCACGGCGCAGATCGCCATCAATCCCGCGCTCTACAAGAACCTGCCGTTCAACATCGAACGCGATTTCGTTCCGGTCGCAGGGGGCGTGAGCGGTCCGCTGGTAATCTGCGTGCATCCTTCCCTGCCGGTCAAGTCGCTTGCTGAACTGGTCGACCTCGGCAAGCGAGCGCCCGGCACGATACCGTTCGGTTCGGCGGGAACCGGCACCGCTACCTACCTCGGCGTGTTCATGCTCGAAGAAGCCACCGGGGCAAAATTCCTCCACGTGCCGTACAAAGGCATGGGCCAGGTATACAAGGACTTCCTCGGTGGCGAAGTGAAATTCATGTTCCCCGATCTTGCCTCCGCATTGCCGCATATCAAATCCGGGCGCGCGCTGCCGCTGGCGTTAAGCGAGCGCAGCGGGTTGTTGCCGAACACGCCGACTATGGCGGAGGCGGGTTTTCCAAAAGTGGCCATCACCAATTCGTTCAGCGTGATGGCGCCCGCCGGCACGCCGACCGCCATCGTCGAGCGCCTCGGTGCCGAGATCGTGCGCGCGATGAAAGCGCCGGCGCTGGCGGAGAAGCTGGAGGCGCTGGCGTTGGTCCCGGTGTTCGATACGCCGGCCACTTTCGCGCCGCTGCTGAAGCAGGAGCGCGATGCCTGGGCCGCATTCATCCGCCGCAATAACATCGTTCTGGAACAGTAGCGGCCCGTAAATGTTCAACTATTATTCGGCGAAGTGCCGTAAGTACAGGCATGAGCGAGGCATTCATGTATCGTTACCGATACTACAAGCGGCCCATCCATGGGCGAGCCGGGAGAGCGCTTACCTCTCGCGGTCCAGGTAGCCCGCCAGCAGGCTGTCGAACACCTGTTCCGCTTCGACGACGAGGTCGTAGCGGTGGCAATAGGCCTCCAGTATGGAGCGCGCGAACTTCGGGTGGTCCTTCAGGACTTTCATGAAGTCGTCCTTATCCAGCACGTAGAGATCGCACTGCGTCCTGGCGCGCACGGAAGCGGAGCGGGGCTCGGCGAGCAGCAGGCTCTTTTCGCCAAAGAAGTTGCCTTCGCCCAGGGTCGAGAGCACCCGCTCGTCGTCCACCACTTCCACCTCGCCGCGTGCCACGAAATACATCTCGGCGCCGGGTTCGTCTTTGCGGACGATGAGGTCGCCGGCGGCAAACACGGCGGGCTTCAGCACCAGGGCCAGCCCGTGCAGGAAGACTGAACTGGTGTTGGCGAACAGCGGCACTTTCTCCAGCACCGCGCGGTTGATGACTTCAAGCCACTTGCGGCCGTCCCGCTCGACCAGGTGGAATGCGCTCTTCGGTCCCCACGTCCCGGCCTCGTAGTTCGGAAAATCATGCGGGGGGCTCTCGGCCCAGGTATCCAGTATCGGCTGGGCGATGCGCCACGCCGCCTCAACCAGGTCGTTCCGGGTAAACAAGGTCGCATCGCCGCGCATGCAGTGATAGAGCAGCACCTCGTAGCCGGTGCTGCGCGCGGCTTCGAAGGCGTCCTGGTAGTCAAAGCGCATGTCGACTTTCTGCAGCGCCATCAGCGGTCCGGGGTGCTTGGCCTGGAAACGCAACTCTATGCCCTGGTCGGGCTGTATGTGAAAAATAAGCTGGTTGTGCTCGAGGTGATGGATTCCCTGCTGTTCGCGGAACAGCACTTCGGGCGCCTTCTTGAACTGGACCAGGATCTCGGTGCCGCGCTTCCACAGGCTCTTGCCCGAGCGCAGATAGATCGGCACGCCTTCCCAGCGCCAGTTGTCGATGTGCAGCCGCAGCGCTGCAAAGGTTTCGGTGTTCGATTCCGGCGCGACGTTCTTCTCCTGACGGTAACCGGGGACGGCCGTGCCGTCGGGCTTGTGTCCCGGCCCGTACTGGCCGCGCACCGTGTCGCGCAACACCTCCGCGGGACTCATGATGCGCACCGACTCCAGCAGCTTGGCTTTTTCGTTGCGCACCGCATCGGCGCGAAACGAGGAAGGGGGTTCCATGCACAGATAGGCCAGCATCTGGAACATGTGATTCTGGATCATGTCGCGCAGCACGCCCGAGCCGTCGTAGTAGCCGCCGCGCCCTTCCACGCCCACCGATTCCGCCACCGTGAACTGGATGTGATCGATCTGCTGCCTGTTCCACAGCGGCTCGAACAGTCCGTTCGAGAAGCGGAAGGCGAGCAGGTTCTGCACCGTTTCCTTTCCCAGGTAATGGTCGATGCGAAAGATCTGTTCCTCTTTCCAGCTCGCGAGCAGGGTCCGGTTGAGCTCGAGGGCCGACTTGAGATCGCGCCCGAAGGGCTTCTCGACGAT
The DNA here is from genome assembly GCA_009693435.1 of Betaproteobacteria bacterium. The sequence continues at coordinate 93,034 of SHXF01000001.1, forward strand.
CAGGCGCCGCCAGCCTTGCCGTGAATCCGAGGCGTGGGCATTCAGCCCTGCCTGGGTGAGCCTCTCGGCGATGGTGCCGAACAGCACCGGCGGCGTTGCAAGGTAAAAGATCACGTTGCCGCCGGTGCCGTACTGCGCGCCCAGGCGCTCGAGCAGCGCGGCAATGCCGGAGTAGGTGGCGGTGTCCTCGAAGCGGCCCGCAAGGTAGTGCGTCCGGCCCGCAAAGTCGTCCCAGACCAGCTTGTCCACCGTGTTGCGCGTAGTGAAGCGGTGCACGCCGTCGCTCAGGCGCTCGCGGAACTGCATCGTGTCCAGGGCCTCGCCTGCCACACCGACGATAGCCAGGTTCGGCGACAGCAACCCGTCGCAGGCAAGGTTGTAGAGCGCCGGCACCAGCAGCCGGCGCGTCAGGTCTCCGGCGGCGCCGAACACCACGAGGATGCAGGGATCGCCCCTGGGTGTGGTCACCGCCGCTCCACGCCGGCGTGTGACCGGTACGCCGGCGTCACACGTCCTTCTTTACGGCATGTCCGCCAAACTGGTTGCGCAGCGCGGCGATCACCTTCATCGCCGGCGGATCGTCCTGGCGCGACGAGAAGCGCGCGTACAGCGCGGCGGAGAGCACGTGCGCGGGTACGCCCAGGCGCACCGCCTCTTGCACCGTCCAGCGCCCCTCGCCTGAATCCTCCGCCCAGCCCTTGATGCTGCGCAATTCCGGGTCTTCGGCCAGCGCCTTGGCGAGCAGGTCGAGCAGCCAGGATCGAACCACGCTGCCGTGGCGCCACAATTCCACCGCCTTCTCGACGTCGATCCCGAGTTCGCTGGCGCGCAGCAACTCGTATCCCTCGCCGAACGCCTGCATCATTCCGTACTCGACGCCGTTGTGGACCATTTTCGTGAAATGCCCGGCGCCCACGGGCCCGACGTGGGCGAAGCCGCCGGACTGCACCAGTGCGTCGAAGATCGGCTGCGCTTTCGCCACCTGGACGGCGTCGCCGCCGGCCATGATGCAATAGCCCTCTTTGAGGCCCCAGATGCCGCCGCTGGTGCCGGCGTCGATGAAGCCGATGCCGCGCTCGCCGAGTTGCTTTGCGCGGCGCATCGAGTCGCCGTAGAACGAGTTGCCGCCTTCGATGACGAGGTCGCCCGCCGCGAGCAGCGAGCCCAGCGTCGCGACGGTCTTTTCCGTCGGATCCCCCGAGGGCACCATCACCCACACGACGCGCGGCGCGGGCAGCGCCCCGGCCAGGTCGGCGAGCGTTCCGACCTGCGAGACCCTGGGGTCATGGTCGAAGCCGACCACCTCGTGCCCATGCAGGCGCAACCGCTCCGCCATGTTCCCGCCCATTTTGCCAAGCCCGATCATGCCGATCTTCATAATCGCCCCCTTTGCTAGTCTTTGGTTGTGGATATCCTCCATTCTTGCGGAAACCGGAGCGCGCGGCAAGGTGTCATCGTCAGGTATCATCGCCTTGCGACATGGTCGGGACGGCCAACGACGGCAAACCAATTTTGCGGGAGGGGCGATATATGAACGCGAGCGATCCGGGAATGAAGGCGGACGAGATCCGCCTGGCTGTCCTCGAAAAGCTGTTTTGCATGCAGGCGAAATTCCCCGAAGTCGCCACGCCTGTCGATTACTATTTCTCGCTCGCCTACGCGGTGCGCGACCTGATGCTGCGGCGCTGGATCGATACTGCCCACACCTACTTCGAAAAGGAGAGCCGCAGCGTCGTGTACCTGTCCGCGGAGTTCCTGATGGGGCCCCAGCTCGGGGCCAACCTGATCAACCTCGGGATCATGGAGGCGGCGCGCACCGCTGTGGCGGGCCTGGGTCAGGACCTGGACGCGCTGCTCGAGGTCGAGGTGGAGCCGGGACTGGGCAACGGCGGCCTGGGTCGCCTCGCGGCCTGTTACATGGACTCCCTGGCGACCTTGGCGATTCCGGCCATCGGTTACGGCATCCGCTACGAATTCGGCATCTTCCACCAGGCGATACAGGACGGTGTGCAGGTGGAGCTGACCGACAAGTGGCTGCGCCTGGGGAACGCCTGGGAGATCCCGCGGCCGCAGATCGGCTACGACGTCAAGCTAGGCGGGCACACCGAAGGCTATACCGACAGTGCGGGGCGTTACCGCGTGAACTGGGTCCCGGACCGGGTGGTCAAGGGCGTCCCCTACGATACGCCCCTGGTCGGATACGGCGTGCGTAACGTCAACATGCTGCGCCTGTGGAAGGCCGAGGCGTGCGAATCCTTCGACTTCAAGGCGTTCAACGTCGGCGACTATTACGGCGCGGTCGACGAGAAGGTCGCCTCGGAGAACCTGACCAAGGTGCTCTATCCGAACGACGAACCTGTCGCAGGCAAGATACTGCGTCTGGAGCAGCAGCATTTTTTCGTTTCCTGCTCGCTGCAGGATCTGATCCGCATCCACATGCAGCGCCAGCAGAACCTCGACGGGTTCCACCGCAAATGGGCGATACAACTGAACGATACGCATCCCGCGCTGGGCGTCGCCGAATTGATGCGGCTGCTGGTCGACGAGCACCTGATGGGCTGGGAGCAAGCCTGGGATATTACACGGCAGACATTCGCCTACACCAACCACACGCTGCTGCCCGAGGCGCTGGAAACCTGGCCGCTCGCCCTGTTCGAGCGCATCCTGCCGCGGCACCTGGAGATCATTTATGAAATCAACTGCCGCTTTCTCGCCGAAGTCGCGCTGCGCTATCCCGGTGACGATGCGCGGGCCGAGCGGCTGTCGCTGATAGGGGAGGGCGGCGGCAAGCGCGTGCGCATGGCCAACCTCGCCTGCGTCGGCAGCCACGCCATCAATGGCGTCGCGGCGCTGCACACCGATCTGCTGAAGGCCACGGTGCTGCGCGACTTCCACGAATTGTGGCCGGAAAAGTTCAGCAACAAGACCAACGGCGTCACGCCGCGGCGCTTCGTCGCCCTCGCCAATCCCGAGATGACGACCTTGATACGCGGCGCCATCGGCGATGGCTGGGTGCGCGACCTCGACCAGTTGCGAGGCCTGGAGCCGTTCGCCGAAGACGCGGCTTTCCGCGCCGAGTGGCGCCGCGTGAAGCGCGCCAACAAGGTGAAACTCGCCGCGATCATCCGCGCCGCCACCGGTCTTGTGGTGAGTCCGGATTCACTGTTCGACGTGCAGGCCAAGCGCATCCACGAGTACAAGCGCCAGCACCTGAACCTGCTGTACATCGTCACCCTCTATGCGCGCCTGCTGCGCGACCCCGCGGCTGACTTCCCACCCAGGACGTTCATTTTCGGCGGCAAGGCGGCGCCCGGGTATTACATCGCCAAGTCGATCATCCACCTGATCAATTCCGTGGGCCGCGTGGTGAACCACGACCTGCGGGTGAAAGAGCGGATCAAGGTCGTGTTCTTTCCGAACTTCAACGTCAAGAACGGACAGACCGTTTACGCGGGGGCTGACCTGTCCGAGCAGATTTCGACCGCGGGCAAGGAGGCCTCCGGCACCGGCAACATGAAGTTCGCCCTCAATGGCGCTCTGACGATCGGGACCCTGGACGGCGCGAACGTCGAGATCCGCGAAGACGTGGGAGCGGAGAATTTCTTCCTGTTCGGACTGACCGCCGCGGAAGTGGAGCGGCGCAAATCCGAGGGCTACCGGCCCTGGGAGGAACTCGCGCGCGATGCGGAACTGCGCGAGGCGATCGACATGATCGCAAACGGCACGTTTTCAGACGGCGATCGCGGCGTCTTCGAGCCCATCGTGCGCTCGCTCGTCGAGCGCGACGATTACCTGCTGTTTGCGGACTACCGCAGCTACCTCGACGCCCAGCAGCGGGCGAGCGAAGCCTATGCGGACGCGGATCGCTGGTCGCGCATGTCCATCATCAACGTCGCACGTATGGGGCGCTTTTCATCGGATCGCGCCATACGCGAGTACTGCGAGGATATCTGGAAGGTCGAGCCTGCGCTGGTGGCGCACTCTGCGCTGGGCTGATTCCGGGCTGCAAGCACCGATCCATGGGACAGACGCGAATGTGCCCCGGTTTTCCCGCAAACCGCTAATGTCCCGCGATTGACGCGCCGGCAGCGGGAGGTGCGGCGCGCAGGTCGCCTTCACCTAGTCTGCGCTTGAACAGCTCCAGCGCCATGCCATAACAGATCTGCGCCACCGCCGGATCGTAGCGCGGACCTTCATCGCGGAGAAATGCATGGGCCGCGTTGAACTCATGCCACTGGAAATTCACCCCGGCATCGGCGAGGGCGTTGTAGACGATCAGGCGCCCTTCGCGCGGGACGTGCGGGTCCTGCCTGCCCCAGATCATCAGCATCTCGCCCTCAAGCTCGCCGACCCGCTCGAGGCTGTCGTCGCGCATGCCCTTGCCCAAGCCGCGCTTGTGGATGTCGGTGGCGTAGAAGCAGGTGCCGGCCAGCACCTGCGGATTCATCGCCGCGCGGAACGCCAGATGGCCGCCGACGCAAATCCCCATGACGCCCAGCTTGCCGCTGCAGTACGGAGAGTCCTTGAGATAGTCGAGGACGATGCGCGCGTCGCTGTCATAGCTCGACAATTCCTTGGTGATCTTGTGGCTGTTGCCGCGCGCGGCGCCGGCCTCGTCGTAGCCGATCACGGTACCGGCCGGCTCGAGTTCGTGGAAAATCTCCGGGATCGCCACCACGAAGCCATGGCTCGCCATCAGCGCGGCAGTGCGCCGGATCGGTCCGGTGACCTGAAAAATCTCCTGGAACAGTATCAGGCCCGGATAGCGGCCCTGCGCCGCCGGCCTGAAGATGTAGGTGCGCATTAGTCCGGTGGGGGTCGGGATATCGACCCATTCGTCGTCTTTGATGATCATTGTGCTCTCCGTGGCGACTGCCCGAATTTGACCACCCATCGCCGGTTCCGGCCATCGCGCGGACCCAGGCTGAACTATTCATCATCGGGCGACAGGTGGCGACTCGCCCATCACCTGCAACGAAAACTTGCAACGAAAACTTGCAACGAAAACTTGCAACGAAAACTTGCAACGAAAACGGGTTTCACCGGAATTTTCGATTGTTGATCACCCATGCTTCTTTTCAAAATCCTTCATGAATACGATCAGCGCGTCCACTGCCGCTTCCGGTACGGCGTTATAGAGGCTCACCCGCATGCCGCCGACAGTGCGGAAGCCGTTCAAATTCAACAGGCCATTCTTCGCCGCTTCTGAAATAAATACGCTATCCAGGTTTTTGTCGGGAAGCTGAAACGGAATGTTCATCCGCGACCGGCACGCGATATCGACATTGTTTCTATAAAAATCCGTTGCATCGATAACCGCATAAATTTTCTTCGCCTTGCGCAGATTGATCGCTGCCATGGCCTCGGGCCCGCCTTGTTCTTTCAACCATTTGAACACCAGCCCGGTCATGTACCAGGCGAAGGTCGGTGGCGTGTTGTAGAGCGAGGCGTCCTGTGCCTGAATGGCGTAGTTCAAAGGGATCGGTGTCGTCGGCAGGGCATTGCCGATCAGGTCGTCACGCACAATGACAACCGTGAGGCCGGAGGGTCCGATGTTTTTCTGCGCCCCGGCATAGATCAATCCAAACCGGGAGACATCGACGGGACGCGACAGAATATCGGATGACATATCCGCCACGATCGGCACCTTGCCCGCGTCCGGGATCCAGTTGAATTCAACACCGCCGACCGTCTCGTTGGATGCGTAATGGAGATAGGCGGCATCCGGATTCAGGTTCCAGGATGGAAACTCCGGAATGAAGTTGTAACCTTTGTCCATGGTATCGGCGGCAACATTGACATCGCAATACTGTTTTGCCTGCTCGACCGCCTTGTGGGACCAGATCCCCGTACGCACATAATCCGCTGTCTTTTTTCCGCGCAACAGGTTCATGGGGACCAGGGCGAACTGGCTGCTGGCGCCCCCTTGCAGAAATAAAACCTTGTAGTTGTCCGGAATGTGCATGAGATCGCGCAGATCCTGTTCGGCATCACTGGCAATCCGCTGGAATTCATCGCTGCGGTGGCTCATCTCCATGATCGATGCGCCGCTTTGCCCCCAGTTGAGCAACTCGTTCTTGGCTGTCCGCAAGACCGGTTCGGGGATGGCTGCGGGCCCCGCACAAAAGTTAAACGCTCGTTTCATGAGAATCTGCGCTCCTCTGACGGAAAATCAATTCCCGCACGCCGGGAAATGAAATTCTCCTATACATTCGGCTCCGGGCCTACACCATCGCGGCGCATAATCCGATTTACGTCAACCTGTGGCCCGTCTTCGCCAGGGCGTAAGCGGGACCGGAAAAACAATGAGGGCCCATGGCAGAGACTGCAAGTCTAGACCTGAAATGCGTCTACACCATCCGGACCCTGTCCATGGACGCGATCCCGATGTCGAATTCCGGCCACCCAGGCACGCCGATGGCGCGTGTGTCCATCGAACAGGCGTCCACTTTTGGCTGGGCCCGCTACGTCGGCCCAGCCTGCGCTACCATGGGCGTGACCTCGTTCGGCGAATCGGCAGCGTTGGATGAATAGCAGAAGAAATTCCGCTTTACCCTCGAGAATGTCGTTGCGGTTCCTGGGGAACAGTTAAAAAAATGGGGAGGAAAAATGAATACGCCAGCGCAAACGTTGAATCCGCTCGTCCAGCTTCGTGAATTCGGCCAGAGCCCGTGGTACGACTACATCCGCAAGGGACTGATCACCTCCGGCGAGCTGCAGGCCCTGATAGACAACGATGCCCTCATGGGCATCACCTCCAACCCGTCAATTTTCGAGAAGGCCATCGGCGGCAGCTCGGACTACAACCAGGCGCTAATGCCTATCGCCTCCGGCGTGACCGGCATCAAGGAAATCTACGAGGCCCTGGCCATTCGGGACATACAGGACGCTTCGGACCTGATGTATCCGGTGTACCAGAAGTCCCAGACCCGGGACGGCTACGTCAGCCTCGAAGTCTCGCCGGACCTCGCGTTCAATACGCAAGGAACTATCGAGGAGGCGATCCGCCTGCATAAGGCTGTCGGGCGCGAGAACGTCATGATCAAGGTTCCCGGCACGCCCGAAGGCTTGCCGGCCGTCGAGCACCTGCTGTCCCTGGGCATTAACGTCAACGTGACCCTGCTGTTCGGCGTGGACGTCTACGAGCAGGTGGCCTGGACCTATGTGTCGGGGCTGGAGAAACTGAGCGCTGCGGGGGGCGACGTGCGGAAAATCGCGTCGGTCGCCAGTTTCTTCATCAGCCGTATCGATACATTGGTCGATAGCCTCCTCGAGACGAAGCTGAAGGAAGCCTCCTCCCCGATGGACAAGGCCGCGCTGCAGAGCCTCATGGGCAAAGTGGCCATCGCCAACGCCAAGATCGCCTACGAAAAATTCCAGGAGATCTTTGCGAGCAGCCGCTGGCAGGCGCTCAAGGCAAAGGGCGCGAAGGTGCAGCGCCTGCTCTGGGCCAGCACCGGTACCAAGAACCCGAAATACCCGGACACCTATTACGTGGACGAGCTGATCGGCCCCGACACGGTGAATACCCTGCCCGCGGCCACCTACAACGCGTTCCGGGACCACGGCAAGCTGCGCAACAGTCTGCTCGAGGGTGTCGCGGATGCCCGCGCGACCATGGACCGCCTGGCCGATTGCAAGATCGACATCAGTGAGGTCTCCAGGAAGCTGCTCGCGGACGGCGCGAAGCTGTTCCTCGATTCGTTCGATCAGCTGATGGGGGTGATCAGCCAGAAGCGCAAAGAGCTGCTGGGCGCCAAGCTGAGCCGTCAGACCTATACGCTGGGCGCAGTGGAGGCAGGCGTGCAGGGGAGGCTGGGGGAATTGCGGCAGTCGGGCTTCGTGCGCCGGCTCTGGGCGAAAGATCCCGGCCTGTGGCACAAGGACCCCGCGCACCAGAAGATCATCGCCAACGCGCTCGGCTGGCTGCACGTCACCGAACGTCAGGTGCATCATCTGACGCGCATCCGCGGCGTGGCAGAAGCGGTGCGCGCGGCGGGCTTCAAGCATGCGCTCCTGCTCGGCATGGGCGGCAGCAGCCTCTGTCCCGAGGTCTTCCGCATGACTTTCGGCGTCCTGCCGGGCTTCCCGGAGCTGCACGTCCTGGATAGCACCGCGCCCGACCAGGTCCGCAGCTTCGAGAAGCGGGTGGACCTCGCCAGCACGCTTTGCATCGTATCGAGCAAATCCGGATCGACCACCGAGCCGCTGGTGTTCTACCAGTACTTCTTCGAGCAGATGCGCAAGGTCAAAGGCGACAAGGCGGGCGATAATTTCATCGCCATCACCGACCCGGGCTCATTGCTCGAAAGTCTGGCCAAGGAGAGCAAGTTCCGCGACATCCTGCCGGGCGTGCCGGACATCGGCGGGCGCTATTCGGCGCTGTCCAACTTCGGCATCGTCCCAGCCGCGATCATGGGAGTCAACGTCGAGCACCTGCTGTACCGGGCCGAGCGCATGCGTCATAGCTGCGACTCCTGCGTGCCGCCGGAGGAAAATCCCGGCGTGATGCTGGGCGTGGCGATGGCCGAGCTGGCCATGCAGGGGCGCGACAAAATCACCTTTATCACCTCACCGGCGATCAGCGACCTGGGCGCCTGGCTGGAACAGCTCATTGCCGAGAGCACCGGCAAGGAAGGCAAAGGAATTGTCCCCATAGATGACGAACCGCTGGGCGCGCCTGAGGCCTACGGCAGTGATCGTTTCTTCGCCTACATCCGCTATTCGGGCGGCGCCGACCCGGCGCAGGATGCGAAGGTCGCGGCGCTCGAGGCGGCCGGCCATCCCGTGGTGCGCATCGAGCTGTCCGACCTCATCAATCTCGGCGAGGAGTTTTTCCTGTGGGAGATGGCGACCGCAGTGGCCGGCTCGCTCATGGGGATCAACGCCTTCGATCAGCCGAATGTGCAGGAGAGTAAGGACATCACCAGGAACTACCTGGACGAATACAGGAAAAACGGACGCCTGCCCGAGGAAACGTCGATCCTTGACGTGGACGGAGTAAGGATTTACGGGGACGCTGCCTGCCGCGAGACGCTCAAGGGCGCCACTACCCTGGATGCGGCGCTGAAGGCGCACCTGGCGCGCGTCAAGCCGGGCGACTACGTGGCGCTGAACGCGTATGTGGAGCGGTCGGACGCCGCGCACCAGGCGCTGCAGGGCATGCGCGTGCGTGTGCGCGATCGGAAGATAGTGGCCACGACGCTGGGATACGGACCGCGCTTCCTGCACTCGACCGGACAGTTGCACAAGGGCGGGCCGAATTCGGGGGTGTTCCTCCAGATTACCTCGGACGATGCGCAGGACCTCGCGATCCCGGGCGAGTCCTACACGTTTGGCGTGCTCAAGGCGGCGCAGGCACTCGGGGATTTCGTTTGCCTGGGCAAGCGCAATCGCCGCGCAATGCGCGTGCACCTGGGAGCGGACGTGAACGCGGGGCTAACCAAGCTCAGCGAGGCCTGGGCGAAGGCGCTGGGATAAGAACTGCCCCGACAATTACGACATTTCGACCAGATAGGCCGGAACCACGCGGAACCACGTTGAGGTTGGCGCGTCTGATGACATGAATTTCGCCCGCGTTCGCGCGCACGGGCCGCTTTTCATCGGATCGCGCCATACGCGAATACTGCGAAGGCATCCGGAAGGTCGAGCCTGCGGTGGTGGTTCCCCGGGCGACGGGCTGATTCCCGCCGGAAAGCGCCGGCCAGGCAGTCCGGCTCCGTTCAGGCCGCGTGCAGGCTCATCCGCCCGCCTTCCCCCGGTTCCAGCACCAGGCGTTTGCCGTGGAATCCGGCCACCTGTGCCCGGTGGGCGATGCTCATCACCATTGCATCGGGCAATCGTTCGCGCAGCAGCGTGTAGAGCAGCGATTCGTTCGCCTCGTCGAGCGATGCCGTCGCCTCGTCGAGAAACAGCCAGTCGGGCTTGTTGAGAAGCACGCGCGCCATGGCAAGGCGCTGTTGTTCGCCGCCGCTCATCGACATGGACCAGTTGCTTACCTCGTCCAGGCGCTCCGCGTGCGCGGCGAGGTGCACCGCGCGCAACGCTTCAGACAGGACCGCTTCGCTGAAACTGCCCGCAGGCGAGGGAAAGGTGACCACGTCGCGCAGGCTGCCGATCGGCAAGTACGGTTTTTGCGGGAGGAACAGCACGCGCGCTCCGGCCGGGAGGTGGATCGAGCCACGGCCATACGGCCAGATTCCCGCGATGGCGCGAAACAGGGTGCTCTTGCCGCTGCCCGAAGGGCCGGTGAGCAGCACTTTTTCACCGGCAGCGATTTCGAAACAGCCATCGGCGACGATCACCCGGGCGGTTCCCTCCGCCCCGGGTGGCAGTGCGAGATCGAGGTGTTCGACCTTCAGTGTCTCACCGCCGGAATCGCCGCGGATACCCCGGGCATCGTCCGCTTCGCGGGTTGTTTCCTGCAATGCGCCCTGAAAGGTGATCAGCCGGTCGACGCTCGCTTTCCAGCCCGCCAGCATGCCGTAGGCGTTCACGAACCAGGACAGGGAACCCTGCACTTCGGCGAACGCGTTGGAGATCTGTGTCAGTCCGCCGAGCGTGATGGCGCCGGAGAAAAAGCGCGGGGCGGCCACGACATAGGGAAACACGACGGCTATCTGCGTGTACCCGGCGGTGAATCCCGTGAGGCGCTTGGTATAGCGCATCACGTCCCACCAGTTGGCGCGAATGTGCTCGAAGCGCTCGAGCAGGCCGCGCCGCTCGGACTGCTCGCCGTGGTACAAGGCGATGCCCTCCGCATGTTCCCGCAATCTCACCATGCTGAAGCGGAAGTCCGCCTCCAGCCGTTCCTTGCGGAAGCTGATGCCTATCAGGGGCCGCCCGATGTAATGCGTAAGCACGCTCGCCACTGCGGCGTAGAGAATGGCCACCCAGACCATGTAACCCGGTAGGGTGATGTCGCTTTCGCCCAGCATGAAGGTCAACGGGCCGGAAACGCTCCACAGAATGGCGATGAAGGACACCAGCGTCACCACCGAGCTGAGCAGGCCCAGCGACAGCGTCAGCGTGCCGTCGGTGAAGAGGCGCAGGTCTTCCGCGATCCGCTGGTCGGGATTGTCGGTGCCGCGGTGTTGCAGTTCCAGGCGGTAATACACCTGCTTGTCCAGCCACTCGGCGAGGTACTCGCGGGTCAGCCATGCCCGCCAGCGCATTTCCAGCATTTGCATCAGGTACAGCTTGTACACCGCAAGGACGATGTAGCCGGTGGCGAGGAAGAAAAAATACAGCAGCAGATCCTTGAAGTCCTCGAAATTCTTCTGTTCCAGCGAATTGTAGAAACCGCGGTTCCAGTCGTTGAATTGCACGGCCATGAACACCAGGCCCAGCGTGAGCCCGACAATGGCAGCGAGCAGTCCGCGCGCGCGCCAGCGCTCTTCGGAATTCCAGTAGGGTTTGATCAACTGCCACAGGTTGCTGAGGAAGGAAGCCCCGTGGATGAGGAGATGTCGTTGCATGAAGGTCCGTCCGGTTTCAGGTTGTTTGCATTGCGGGTGTGCTCGGCTGTCGTCTTGCTCGCCCCCGCATCTTGCAGGGCGTTCCCGTTTTGTCTCGCGTGTGTCGCGTGCGTCGCGTGTGTCGCATGTGTCGCATGTGTCGCGTGTGTCGCGTGTGTCGCGTGTGTCGCGTGTGTCGCGTGTGTCGCGTGTGTCGCGTGTGTCGCTTATGTCGCGCGCGCGATCGGTGGCGGCATGTCTGCCGCAATCGCGTCACCTCCTCGCGCCAGCGGGCCTCAGGCGGCAATCGTGGCGGCAATCGTGGCGGCAAAACGCGGATAGGTTTCGCCGATCTCCGCGAGGATACGGTCGCGGATCAATGCGAGCAGCCTGCCATCGGGAAGCGCTGTCTCGGGGACTTGCGCGGGCACTTCGATCGCAAAACCGGTGTGATCGAGAATTTCTTCGACACTGTGGCCGGGGTGCACCGATTCGAGCCGGAAGCGCTTGGCGGCCTTGTCAAAACTGAACAGGCCGAGCCCGGTGATCATGGCATGGGGGCCGCCGCTGCGATACACATTCGGTGGACTGGTGCCCGGGGCGCTGATGAACTCCACCTTGGGCACCATCACCCGCCGCGTGTGTTCTTCGCGGAACAGGATGACGCGCGGCACGAGGCAGTAGAGGTAGGCGGACCCGAACGAGCCCGGCCAGCGCACCTCTGTCGCGGGGTAAGCTCCGGTGCCCACCAGGTTGATGTTGCCCTCGCCGTCGATCTGTCCGCCGCCCAGGAAGAATGCGTCTATGCGGCCCTGCGCCGCCATGTCGAACAGTTCCACCCCGCCATTGGTGAACGAATTGTTGCGATTGGAGCCGAGCACGGTGACCTGCATCGCGCCGCCGGACAACTCGCGCGCCAGCAGCGCACCGGATCCCGGAATAGGCGAGGCCGCGCCGACCGCGACATGGCGGCAGCCTGCCAGCAAGTTCGCAATCGAGGCGATGAGGCGTTCTGTCGGGGTGCATTGCCTGTCCGGCGGCGTCCTTGTCCGGTTCACGCGGCCTGCTCCGCGCAGCGTTCGTCGCCGGCCAGCCAGGCATCCACGTAACGGCCGAATCCTTCCGCTGTTTTCGCCAGCCTGACATAGCGCGCGATGGCCGCTTCGTCATCGCCATAGGCCTCGCGAAACGCGAGGGGCCAGGCACCGCGCCTGGCGAGCGCCACGCCCGACACGTAGATCGCGGGCAGCACACCGGCCGATCGCTCAGCGTCGTCGAACAGGTCGGTGTCGGTGATTGCCTCGACGCTCACCAGCGTCTGCGCCGAGGCATGCGCCATGGTGAGCAATTCGCGCTCGCGGCCGATGAACACGTTGCCCCGGCGGTCCGCCAGCGGCGCATGGAACAGCGCAATGTCCGGCCGTATCGCGGGCAGTGCGACGATGGGGTCGCCCGGCTGAAACGGATTGTCGATCACCTTCCAGTCGCTGCGATGGGCGACAAGGTCGCTGCCTATCAGCCCGCGCAACGGCATGAAAGGCAGGCCCTTCTGTGCCGCCTGCAGCCCCGCGTGTATGGCGGGGCAGGTCGCATCGAGAATGCGTATGCGTCGTTCGCGCAGCGCGGCGATGAAGGCGTGCGCCGGCCCGTACTCGCCCAGGGTGACGGCGGAGGTTTCTATCGTTTCCACGCAGCCGGCGCCGATGAGGATGTCGGCCTGCAGGCCGGATGTCGGCACGCAAACCAGGTGCAGGCCGCGCACCTTGCGCCGTACCAGTTCGCGCGTGACCGCCATTGCGATGCCGCAGGTATCGCGCGGGACGGCAAGTTTGGCGCCGTCCGGAATGGCGGCGGCGAGTGCTTCTACGGTGCGCATGAGAGAGGGCATGGTGGGTCGAGGTCGAGTGCTTCGTATGCTAAATCAGAACCGGTCAATTGCCGGGGTTGGTCGTATGGCGGTCGCGCAGGTAGTGCGAAACGCTGCGCCGGATCCCTTCTCACGGGGGCAAAAGGCGTTCAATTGCGTCAACGAACGACCCATTCAACGAACGACCCATTCAACGAACCAACGAACGACCCATTCAACGAACAACCAATTCAACGTTCTTGCCGGTACGAAGTAACATCGCAACGAGCGTATCCAGCGAGAAGCGTTCCAGCTTCAGATTGACGAGGTCTGATACGCGTGGCCGGGAAACATCGAGAATTTCCGATGCGGCAACCTGGGTGAGCTTCCTTGCGTGAATCCATTGCGCAATTGCGGTCGCAGCCTCTTCTTTCAGTCGTTGAGACTTGGCAATACGGGTATCTGCATCCCGCAATAACGCCTTGGCCTCTTCGGGCGAGAACCCCAAGTCCGCGAATACATTGCCATCGGCAGGCGTGAGGTGACTCCTCTTCAGGTCTGAATCCCCGCGAATGATCTTCATTTCTCCTTCCTTTCTCTCACCACAGCCATGTATCTGCGCTTCGCAACGTCCTTGTCGCCTTGAGCGGTCTTGTTGGTCTTCTTCTGAAAGGCATGCAGCACGTACACAGCCTCATCGAATTTCGCGTCGTACATCACGCGGAACCATGCTGCGGCAGTATCCACAATGATTTCGACGACCCCGGACCCAATCCCGGCTATAGGCTTCCACTCGTCTGGTAGCTCGCCTTTCTGTACTTTGCGCAACTGATAGCCGGCATTTCGCCTGGCGTCTTGAGGGAATGCGCGAAGGTCGTCTAACGACCTGCCTCTCCAGTCGATAGGTTTGATCATGTACAAATAATTATACAGGTGGTTCGTTGGCAATGCGAATGGCGTTCATTCCCGCCCAGCCTTTGATCTGGCAAAAGCTCAAACGAATCGCTATGACCGGGTAAGTGGTGCTGACGTGACTCCGTCGTGATTCAGCAGTCTGCGTGCAGCATCGATCAATTCACCGGCAGCCAGTCCGATCGGTCCCACACCCTGCGCCACCAGCCAGTCGGCCGCCGCGCCATGCAGGTACACGCCTGCGAGCAGCGCGTCGACGGGCGCAATCTGTTGCGCGGCCAGGCTGGCGACGATGCCGCCGAGGACATCGCCCATGCCGGCGCTGGACATGCCCGGATTGCCGCTGGCATTGATCCAGTAGCGTCCGTCGGGTGCGGCGACGATGCTGCCGTTGCCCTTCAGCACCGCGCCGGCGTTGAACCGCCTGGCCAGTTCGATCGTGGCGGCGATGCGGTTCGCCTGGACTTCCGCGGTACTCGTGCCCAGCAGCCTGGCCGCTTCGGCCGGGTGCGGGGTGATCAGGGTGGCTGCCGCGCGTCTAGCGACGGCGTTGGCGAGATGCCTGTTTTCCGCGACGAGGTTGAGCGCATCGGCATCCAGCACCAGGATGGCACCCGACTTGACGGCACGCGCGAGCACGCGCCTGGCCGCATCCGCCTTGCCCATGCCGGGACCGGCGAGCAGTACCGTTCCCGCGAGAGATGCCTGGGCCGCGGCTTCAGACGAGTCGACCAGCAGCGCCAGTACCGCGCTCGCGCTGCGCAGCATCAGTTCCGGCTGCACGCTGTCCACGTCGGGCGGATGCTCGGCGAGCAGGCCGACGTGCACTCTGCCCGCGCCGCTCTTCAGCGCGGCGCGCCCGGCGAGCAGCGCCGCACCCACCATGCCGCTTGCGCCACCCAGAATGCCGACGCTGCCGGCGCGACCCTTGTGAAAATTTTTCGGCCGGGGTTTCATTACCCGGGGGAGGATGGCGGCATCCAGCGTTTGCCCGCGCGGCGCGATCAGTGTTTCGACGTCCAGCCCCAGGTTCGCCACTATTATCTCGCCGCAGTGGTCCGGGCCGTCCAGGGTCAGCAGTCCGGGTTTCAGCGCGATGAAGGTGATGGTCTGCGACGCGCGCACGGCGACGCCCATCACCGCACCGGTGTCGGCATTGATGCCACTCGGCACGTCCAGTGCGGCTACCGGGACGCCGAGCCCGTTGATCTGCGCGATGAGTTCCGCGTGGCGTCCTTCCACCGGCCGCTGCAGGCCGATGCCGAAGAGGCCGTCCACGACGATTTGCCAATGACCGGCCGGGGGAATCCAGTCCTGTACTTCTCCGCCGGCGTCGCTCCATTTTCGCAATGCGGCGGCAGCATCGCGCGGAAGCTTGTTTCCGCCCGCGAGCACCACCGTGACGCGGTAGAACCAGCGCTTCAGGTGCACGGCGACTTCCAGCGCGTCACCGCCGTTGTTGCCGGGGCCGGCGATAACCAGGACATTGCGAACCGCATCGCCGTGATGCGCGCGGATTGCCTCTGCAGCGGCCAAACCGGCGCGCGCCATCAGCGGCGGTTCTACAGCGCCCGCAAGCGATTCGATTTCACGTATCCCGCCGGCGTCGTATACCGGTTTCACGGTTGTCGCGGCGGGTGCGTCATTTGTTCATCACCGCATCCGGCAGCCAGGTGACGGTTTGCGGAAACACCGTGATGATGGCGATGCAGACCACCAGCATGACGAAAAACGGCAGCGCCGCGCGGGCGATGTAATTGCTGTCGTGCCCGGTCATGTTCTGCAGCACGAACAGGTTGAAACCCACCGGTGGCGTTACCTCGGCGATTTCAACGAGCAGCACGATGAAAATGCCGAACCACACCAGGTCGAATCCGGCCTTTTGTATCATCGGCAGCACCACCGCTGCGGTCAGCACGATCATGGAGATGCCGTCGAGCGCCGTGCCCAGCACGATGTACACCACGCTCAGCACCGCGATCAGCATGTACGGACTCAGGTTCAGCGACGCGACCCACTCCGCCAGCGCGCGCGGGATGCCGGTGAATCCCATCGCCATGCTGAGGTACGAGGCGCCCGCCAGGATGAACATGATCATGCACGAGACGCGCGTCGCGCTCATCAGGCTTTCGAGGAAATTCGCCCAGGTGAGCGAACCGTTCCACCAGGCGATGATGAGCGAGCCCAGCACGCCGTAGGCGGCGCATTCGGTGGCGGTGGCCAGCCCCGCCACCAGCACCCAGACGATGAAAAGGATGAGCAGCGTGCAGGGAATGAGGTTGCCCGACGCGCGCACCTTCTGCATGAAACTCATGGCAGGACCGGGCGGCGGCGTGAGATCCGGATTCATCAGCGCCCACACCACGATGTAGCCGGAGAACAGCGCCATGAGAATGAAACCCGGGATGAACCCCGCGAGGAATACGCGGATGATGGAGGCGTCGGCCGCCACGGCGTAGACCACCATCGTGATCGAAGGCGGGATGAGGATGCCCAGGGTGCCCGCGGTCGCAAGCGAGCCGAGCGCTATTTTTTCGTTATAGCCGCGCTTCATCAATTCGGGCAGCGCGACCTTGGCGATGGTGGCGCAGGTCGCAGCGGACGATCCCGACACCGAGCCGAAGATGCCGCAGCCGAGGATGTTGACATGCATCAGGCGTCCCGGAATGCGGTTAAGCCAGGGCGACAGTCCCTCGAACATTTCCTCGGACAAGCGCGTGCGGAACAGGATTTCGCCCATCCAGATGAACATCGGCAGGGCTGCCAGCGTCCAGGATGCGCTGGATCCCCAGAATGCCGTAAAGAGGTTCTTGCCGGGCAGGGTACCGGTAAAAAAGGTGAGACCGATCCAGCCGATGATCGCGAGGGTCATGGCAATCCACACGCCGCCCGCGAGCAGCAGCATCATGAGGAACAAGAGCAGTCCGGCGATCTCGATGAGGCTCACAGTTCACCGCTGAAATCGCCGCGCCGGTGGCGCTCTTCGGTGGCGAGCACGTAGCCTGGTTTGTTTCCAAGCAGCACCGTTACCAGTTCATCGAGAATGGCGATGAACAGCAGTGCCGCCCCTGCGACAAAACTGAGCTGCGGTATCCACATCGGAATCACGATGAGCCCGGTGGCCATTTCGTTGAATTGCCAGCTTTCCCAGGAGTACCTGATCGCCCAGAACAAGAGGTAGGCGCTGAAGCAGGCGGCGAAGGCAAGCGATATCGCTTCGAAAACATGCCGGACGCGTGGCGCGAGATTTTCCAGGAGCAAGGTGACGCGCACCAGGTCACCGCGCTTGAAGGTGTGCGCCATGGCGAGGAACGCGGAGGCGGCGCAGAACCAGGACACCAGGTCGTCCGACCCCCCCATGCGCAGGCCGGTTTCCCGCGCGATGGTTTGCGCGATCATGAGCACGAAAATCGCAAACACAAAAAACGCCGCGAGGTAGCCCGCGGCGTCGTAAGTGCGGTCCAGCAGTTTGCGCACAGGCAGTGGCCGATACCGACCGGCGCGCTTATTTCCTGAACGCGTCGATAATGGCTTTTCCGTCCGGGCCGGCGCTCTTCACCCATTCCGCCGTCATGGTATCGCCGATCTTCTTCAGATCCGCCCTGAACTGTGTTGGCGGCGGTGCTACATTCATGCCGTTCTTGGTGAGTTGCTCCAGGTACCACTTGGTCTTTTCCTCGGAGACGCTCCAGCCGCGTGTCTCGGCCTCGGCCGCCGCCCGGACCACCGAGTCCTGTCCCTGCTTGTCGAGCCCGTCGAGCGCCTTCTGGCTCACGATCACGATGTTTTTCGGCAGCCATGCCTGGGCGTCGTAGAAATATTTCACCTGCTCCCAGGCCTTGGTGTCATAGCCGGTCGCCCCGGAGGTGATGTTGGCGTTGACCGCGCCGGTGGCCATCGCCTGCGCCAGTTCCGCGGCCTGAATGGTCACCGGTTGCGCGCCCAGCAGGTCGGCGATGCGCGCCGTGGCTGGATTGTAGGTGCGCATCTTCAGGCCCTTCATGTCCGCGGCGCTGGCAAGCGGTTTGTTGGCGTAGATGCCCTGCGGCGGCCAGGGCACCGAATAGAGCAGCTTCATGCCTTGCTTGGCGAAACGCTCCTCGAGCGCTTTGCGCGACGCCCGCCACAGTTTCAGGGAATCCGCATAGCTGGTCGCGAGGAAGGGCACCGAGTCGACACCGAACAGCGGGTCTTCGTTGGAATAACCGGAAAGCAATATCTCGCCGATCTGCGCCTGCCCGCCCTGGACGGCGCGCTTGATCTCGGGGGCCTTGAACAGCGACCCGTTGGCATGCACCTGGATTTTCAGCCTGCCCCCGGTCGCCTTGTCGATGTCGGCCGCGAACTGGGTGATGTTCTCGGTGTGGAAGTTCGACGGCGGGTAGGGCGTAGGCATATCCCATTTGATCTGGGCCTGTGCTGCGGCGGTGGCGGCTGCCAGCGTAGCGACTGCGAGTAGTGACTGAACGCGTTTCATCGGTTGCTCCCCCTGTTCTGGTTCAAATACAGCTGATCCAATTCTCCTCATCGCGTGGCGGCAGGATTTCCGCTGTCACATGATGTTCACCCCGGATGTTCACGCCGCAAGTTGCGCGACGCAATCTCCTATCGCCAGCGATGCGGTGAGTCCCGGCGATTCGATGCCGAACAGATTTACCAGTCCCCGCACGCCGTGATCGCCCGGCCCCTGTATCAGGAAATCCCTTGCTGCTTCGCCCTTTGCCTGTAGCTTCGGCCGGATGCCTGCGTAACCGGGTTGCAGCTGCCCGTCCTTCAAGTCGGGCCAGTAGGCGCGGATTGCGCGGTAGAACGCATCCGCCCGCCTGACGTCAACATCGTAGTCGATTTCCGCAATCCATTCCACGTCGGGTCCGAAGCGTGCCTGGCCGGCTAGGTCGATGGTGACGTGCACCCCCAGCCCGGCCTGTTCGGGGACCGGGTAGACCAGGCGCGAGAACGGCGAGCGCCCAGCCAGGGTGTAGTAATTGCCTTTGGCGTAGTGGCAGGGTGGTACATAGGCGGGCGGAAACCCTGTCAGCGAAGCGGCGAGCGCCTGCGCATGCAACCCGGCGCAATTGACGACGGTGCGCGCCAGCACGCTCATCGGCGCCGCGCCGCCCACCTCCAGCCGTATGCCCTCAGGCAGCACCGTGCCCGATTCGACCGGACTGCGAAAAGCCACCACTGCGCCACACGCTTCCGCCCCTCCCTGCAGCGCGAGCATGAAAGCGTGGCTGTCGATGATGCCGGTGGAGGGGGAATGCAGCGCGGCGACGCACTGCAACGCCGGTTCCATCCGCGCGACAGCATCGGGGGCCAGCGATTCGATATCGGTGACGCCGTTGGCAACGGCGTGCGCGCGCACCGCCTCCAGCTCCGGCAACTGGCTCTCCTGCGTGGCCACGATCAGCTTGCCGCAACGTCGATGCGGCACGCCGTGACCGGCGCAGAAACGATACAGCGCGCGCCTGCCGGCCACGCACAGGGTTGCCTTGAGCGATCCTGGCGGATAGTAGATGCCGGCGTGGATCACTTCGCTGTTGCGCGAGCTGGTTTCGCTGCCTATGGAATCGGCGCGCTCCAGCACCACCACTTCGCGCCCCTGCAGCGCCAGAGCGCGCGCTACCGCGAGGCCGACCACGCCTGCGCCTATGACCACGCACTCGACCTTATCCATGCGCGGCGACAGCGACAGTGACGGCCAGGCGCCGGCGCGCAGCGCCGCGAACCAGGATGGCGTAGCTCAGAAACACGCCCATGCTGGCGGCGCCGATAAACAGGGTCATGGGACGCTGCGTGCCGTCATACAGCCATCCGAGCGCAAGACTTGCGACCGCGCCGCATCCCAGCTGGCAGAATCCCAGCAGCGCGGATGCGGCGCCGGCGATGGACGGAAACGGGGTGAGCGCGCCTGCGGTGGTGGTGGGCATCAGAAACGAATGAGCCACCATGTAACCGATCATCGGGCCGACGATTGCCACCCCCGAGTCGATGTTGAGCCACCCGAGACAGGCCATGGTGAGGCCCGAAGTCACTGCAATCACGGCGCCAGCGCGCAAGGTCCGGTCGACGCCCAGTCGTCCCACCAGGCGGCTGGCCACGGTGGCGCCCGCGATCTGCCCGACCATCACCAGGGCGAGCAGATAGCTGTATTCGATCGCGCTGTAGCCGAGGGCGCCGACCAGCACGAAGGCCGAGCCTGAGAGGAACAGCATCACGACCGTTCCGGAAAAACAGGCAGGCGCCATATAAGCGATGAACTCACGCTGGCGCAACAGGAAAGAGAAGGTCCGCAGCAGCGACTGCCGCGGCAGGCCCGGCTTGTGCCGCGGCGCTGTTTCCGGCAATCCCGGAATCACTGCAAGCAGCACCGCGGCGATGAAGCCGCCCGCCAGCCAGAAGGTCGCCTCCCAGCCGCGCCAGACGACCAGCCAGCCGCCGATCAGCGGTGCGAACAGCGGCGCCAGCGAGAGCACTATCATCATCAGGGCGAGGGTGCGCGCAGCCGCCTCGCGCGCATACATGTCGCGCACCATGGCGCGCGCCAGCACCGGTCCGCAGGAGGCGCCCAGCGCTTCCAGGAAGCGCCACGCGATCAGCGCCTCGATGGAGCGTGCGTGGGCGCAGAAGATGGCGGCGATGGTGGCGAGCGACAGCCCGGCGATGAGCAGCGGCCGGCGGCCGTAGCGATCGGACAGCGGGCCGTAGATCAGCTGTCCGCAGGCCATGCCGACAATGGACATGGTGACGGTCATCTGTACCACGCTGACCTCGGCGGAAAACGCCAACGCCAGCGCGGGCATGATGGGCATCAGTATGTCCATCGCCAGCGGCATGACCGCCATCAGCACGCCCAGCAGAAAGGTCAGGGCGCGTGTCGCGGGTTTCAGCGGCACCGGTGCGCATCCCTATCGTTATATGAGTAAAGACAATCAAACGTCATGTAGATGTCCGTAGTTGTTCAATCGCCATGGAAAAAAGTTACTAATATTTGCCGTTCCGGATGTTCCGGTCAGTCGCCATGATAAGGCGTAGGCGCCGGGCCGGCCGGGTTCGCGGGGAATCCGCGCGCGGCTTGAGCCGCGAGGGACGCACTGCGCGAACGGGCGGGCGCGTGGCGCGCGTTAAAATGGCGTCCCGCATTCATTGCCTTCGCCCTGTCGCCGGAACATCAGGCCGGTGGTGTACCCGACGCTCAACGCTCATCCATTCCTTTGCGCAATGTCCAACAAAACCGAAGCATCCCGCTGGCAATTCTGGATAGACCGGGGCGGCACGTTCACCGACGTGGTCGCTCTGCAGCCGGACGGGCGGCTGATCACGCACAAGCTGCTGTCCGAAAATCCGGAGCAGTATCCGGATGCGGCCTTGGCCGGGATACGGCACCTGCTCGGCGTGGCGCGGGATCAGCCGATTCCCGGCGAGCGCATCGCGGCGGTGAAGATGGGCACAACGGTGGCGACCAACGCATTGCTGGAACGCAAGGGCGAGCGCACCGCGCTCGCCATCACGCGCGGCTTCCGCGATGCGCTGCGCATCGCCTATCAGAATCGGCCGAAGCTGTTTGCCAGGCACATCGTGCTGCCCGAACTGCTGTACTCCCGGGTCGTGGAGGTGGACGAGCGCCTGTCGGCGCGCGGCGAGGTGTTGCGCTCGCTCGATCTCGACCGGGCCGAGGCGGACCTCAAAACGGTACATGCCGAAGGCTACCGTTCGCTCGCCATCGTGCTCATGCACGGTTACCGCTTCACCGACCACGAGCGCGCGCTCGCCGATCTGGCGCGCGCCATCGGCTTCGAGCAGATTTCTGTATCGCACCAGGCTTCTCCGCTGATGAAGCTCATCTCGCGCGGCGACACCACCGTGGTGGACGCCTATCTGTCGCCCATCCTGCGTCGCTATGTGGATCAGGTGGCGTGCGAACTGGCGGGCGTGCACCTGATGTTCATGCAGTCCAATGGCGGGCTGACGGACGCGCGGCGTTTCCGGGGCAAGGATTCGATTCTGTCCGGGCCGGCTGGGGGCATCGTCGGCGCGGTGCGCACCTCGCTCGCCGCAGGCTTCGACAAGATCATCGGTTTCGACATGGGCGGCACCTCGACCGACGTCTCGCATTTCGCAGGAACACAGTTGTCCGACATGGAGCGCGTATTCGAAACGCGTGTTGCCGGCGTACGTATGCGCGCGCCCATGATGGCCATACACACGGTGGCGGCGGGTGGCGGCTCGATTCTGCATTTCGACGGGGCGCGCTACCGGGTGGGTCCGGATTCGGCGGGGGCCAATCCCGGCCCGGCCAGCTACCGCCGCGGCGGCCCGCTCGCCGTGACCGATTGCAACGTGATGCTCGGCAAGGTGCAGCCTGAATTCTTTCCGCCGGTGTTCGGCCGCGATGGCAATCAGGCCCTGGACGCGGAGATGGTGCGCGCCAAATTCGCCGCGCTGGCCAAGGCCATTGCCGCCGCGACCGGCGATCATCGCAGCCCCGAGGAAGTGGCCGAGGGCTTCGTCGCTATCGCGGTCGGCAACATGGCCAACGCCATCAAGCAGATTTCGGTGCAGCGCGGTCATGATGTCACCGAGTATGCGCTGTGCTGTTTCGGCGGCGCCGCCGGTCAGCACGCCTGCCTGGTGGCAGACGCGCTCGGCATGACGCGGGTGTTCATCCATCCTCTGGCCGGTGTGCTTTCGGCGTACGGCATGGGGCTCGCGGACATCACCGCGATGCGGGAGCACGCGGTCGAAGTGAAGCTGGAAGCGGCCAGCATGCCGTTGTTGCGCGACGCGCTCGCCGCGCTCGGTGAGCAGGGGCGCGCGGAATTATTGCGCCAGGGGGTCGCGGAGGCGCGCATACGCGTGGTCGAACGCGTGCATCTTCGCTACGACGGCACCGACTCGCCGCTCATCGTGCGCTTCGGCCCGCTGCAGGATGTCATCGCGGAATTCGAATCGGCCTACCGGCAACGCTACTCGTTCCTGATGGGCGGGCGGGCGCTGATCGCGGAGGCAGTGTCGGTGGAGGCGATCGGATTATCCGAGGTGCCCGCCGAATCGGCCGCAGCTGCAGTCCCCGAAGAAGCGCGCAGCGGCGGCGGGCCCGCGCCCGCTGCTACGGTCGATATGTTCAGCGGTGGTTGCCGTCATGCCACGCCGCTGTACCGGCGAGCGGACCTGCTGCCCGGCAATCGCGTCGGCGGACCGGCCATCATCGCCGAACAGAATGCCACCACCGTCGTAGAACCGGGCTGGGCGGCCGAAGTCACGCCGCTTGGCCACTTGGTGCTGCGACGCGTGGAAAAACGCCCCGATCGCGTGGCGATCGGCACCCGCGTCGACCCGGTGATGCTGGAGGTGTTCAACAACCTTTACATGTCGATCGCCGAGCAGATGGGCCTGCGGCTGGAGAACACCGCCTACTCGGTGAACATCAAGGAGCGCCTGGATTTTTCCTGTGCGCTGTTCGATGCGCACGGCCAGCTGATTGCCAATGCGCCGCACCTGCCGGTGCACCTCGGATCGATGGGCGAATCCATCAAGACGGTGATGCGCGAAAACGCGGGGAAGATGAAGCCCGGCAACGTATACGTGCTCAACGCCCCCTACAACGGCGGCACGCACCTGCCCGACATCACGGTCATCACCCCGGTTTTCGACGAACAGAGCGAAAATATCCTCTTCTACGTCGGCTCGCGCGGCCATCACGCCGACGTTGGCGGGATCACGCCGGGTTCGATGCCGCCGGACAGCAAGGTGGTGGAAGAGGAGGGCGTGCTGATCGACAATTTCCTCCTCATCGAGGAAGGTCGCTTGCGCGAACAGGAGATCGTCGCGCTGCTCACCTCGGGGCCATACCCGGTGCGCAACGTCGAGCAGAACATGGCCGACCTGCGCGCCATGGTCGCCGCCAACGAAAAAGGCGTGCAGGAATTGCGCCGCATGGTCGAGCATTTCGGCCTGGATGTCGTGAATGCCTACATGCAGCACGTGCAGGACAACGCCGAGGAGGCGGTGCGGCGCGTGATAGACGTGCTGCGGGACGGCGAATTCAGCTATCCGATGGATAATGGCGCGGTGATCAGGGTGAAGATCGCCATAGACAGCGCGGCGCGCGCCGCCACCATCGACTTCACCGGCACCTCGGCGCAGCTCCCCAACAACTTCAATGCGCCATCGGCGGTGTGCATGGCAGCGGTGCTGTACGTGTTCCGCACGCTGGTCGACGACGATATTCCGCTCAACGCGGGGTGTCTCAAGCCGCTGCGCGTGATCATTCCTCAAGGCAGCATGCTTGCGCCGCGCTATCCGGCGGCGGTGGTGGCCGGCAACGTCGAGACCTCGCAGTACATCACCGATGCTCTCTACGGGGCGCTGGGGGTGATGGCGGCGGCCCAGGGGACGATGAACAATTTCACATTCGGCAATGCAACCTACCAGTACTACGAAACGATTTGCGGCGGTTCGGGCGCGGGCGTGCATAGCCCCGGCGCGGATGCGTCTAAGGCCGGGAGCGTGACGGGCGCAGGCATAGATGGCGGGGATAGGGCCTTGCAAGGATTTGACGGCACAGACTGCGTGCACAGCCACATGACCAACACCCGGCTGACCGATCCGGAAGTGCTGGAATGGCGTTTTCCGGTGCTGCTGGAGAGTTTCGAGGTGCGGCAGGGATCGGGTGGCAAAGGCCGCTGGCACGGCGGCAACGGCGCACGACGACGCATCCGCTTCCTGGAACCGATGACGGCGGCGATGCTGGCGGGTCACCGCATCGTTCCGCCGTACGGCATGGCTGGGGGCGAACCGGGCCAGGTCGGACACAATTGGGTCGAGCGCAGCGACGGCACGCGACTCGAGCTTGGCGGGGCAGACAAGGCTGAACTCGATGCGGGTGACGTATTTGTCATAGAGACGCCCGGCGGTGGCGGTTTCGGACGCAATATTTAACTGTCTGCCCGACTATTTGCCTGTCCCCGATTCCCCGATTTGCCTATAATTCAGCGCGCATTCAGCGAATCTGCGATGGTGGCAGGCAAGTCGCGAAGTCTGCAAGCGCGAGCATCCGGTCAAGAACAGTTCAAATAACGCGTCACAACCTCGTACTGTCATCAGATGGATAGTCGCAGCGTCTTCACCAAAACGGGCAGGGGCCTGAACGAGGCGTCGGGCAAGACTTCCGCGTTATCTCGCGAGTTGCGCAATCTGCTCAAGGAGGTCGACGGCAAGGCCAACGTCGGGCAATTGCATGAGAAATTCGACAAGACGCCCGAAGCCAAGCTGCAGGAGACCCTCGCTCAGCTTACGCGCGAAGGCTACGTTCGCGAGTTGGTATCCGCGCCACGGGCGCCCGCACCGGTTGCGGCGGCTCCATCCCCGCCCGCCGACGAAGGTGAAGACCTCGATTTCACCAGCATGGCGCCAACGCCTCAGGCTCCGTCAGGGAGCGGGCCGGATGTTGCCGCCACAGCAGCGGCGGAGGTGGCTGCCGGGGTAAAGGCCGAAGCGGAAGCACGGATCAAAGCAGAGGCCGTCGCGCGCGCAAGGGCTGAAGCCGAGGCCAAAGCACGCGCGGAAGCGGCGCTACGAACCAGGCTCGAAGCCGAAGCCAAGGCCAAGGCCAAGGCGGAAGCAATGGCAAGAGCGACCGCCGAGGCCGCTGCCAAGGCTGGAGCAGAAGCCGAAGCCAAGGCTAAGGCGGAAGCACTGGCAAGAGCGACCGCCGAGGCTGCTGCCAAGGCGCGAGCAGAAGCCGAAGCCAGAGCCAAGGCGGAAGCAATGGCAAGAGCGACCGCCGAAGCTGCTACCAAGGCGCGAGCAGAAGCCGAAGCCAGAGCCAAGGCGGAAGCACTAGCAAAGGCTGAGGCCGAGGCAGCAGCTCGGGCCAAAGCGGAGGCCGAAGCAAAGCTTCAGGCTGAGGCCAGGATGCTCGCCGAAGCGCAAGCAAAGGAACGTGCAGAAGCGGAAGCAAGAGCGCTTGCCGAAGCGGAAGCCACAGCGCGAGCCACAACCGAGGCCGCTGCGCGCGCCGAAGCGGAGGCGAAAACCCGCATAGAGGCCGCCGAAAAGGCGGTTGCCGAGGCCGAAGCACGCATCAAAGACGAAGCCGAAGCATACGTCCGCAGGGAAGCCGAACTGCGGGCGAAGCTGGAAGCCGAGGCTCAAGCAAGGGCCGAAGCTGAAGCGCGCGCGCGCGCGGAAGCCGAAGAGCGGGCAAAGCGCGAAGCCGAAATTCGCGCACGCGATGAGGCCGAGGCTCGCTCACGTCAGGAAGCAGAAGAACGGGCAAAGCGCGAAGCCGAGGAGCAAGCGCGCAGGGAAGCGGAAGAGAAGGCGCGCAAGGAAGCCGAGGAGCAAGCCCGTCGCGAAGCCGAGGAGCGGGCGCGCAGGGAAGCAGAAGAACGGGCAAAGCGCGAAGCCGAGGAGCAAGCGCGCAGGGAAGCGGAAGAGAAGGCGCGCAAGGAAGCCGAAGAGCAAGCTCGTCGCGAAGCTGAGGAGCGAGCGCGCAGGGAAGCAGAAGAACGGGCAAAGCGCGAAGCCGAGGAGCAAGCGCGCAGGGAAGCGGAAGAGAAGGCGCGCAAGGAAGCCGAAGAGCAAGCCCGTCGCGAAGCCGAGGAGAAGGCGCGCAAGGAAGCGGAAGAGAAGGCACGCAGGGAAGCCGAGGAACAAGTCCGTCGCGAAGCCGAGGAGCGGGCGCGCAGGGAAGCAGAAGAACGGGCAAAGCGCGAAGCCGAGGAGCGCTCGCGCAAGGAAGCGGAAGAGAAGGCACGCAAGGCAGCCGAGGAACAAGCGCGCAAGGCGGCGGAAGAAAAGGTGCGCCGGGAATCCGAAGAGCGGGCCGCTCGCGAAGCCGAGGAGAAAGCACGCAGGGACGCAGAAGAGAAGGCGCGCAAAGAAGCCGAAGACAAGGCTGTGGAGGAAGCGGCAGAGGGCGCCCGCCGGGAAGAGGAAAGGGTCAAGCGCGAGTCCGAAGTGGAGCAGGAAGCGCTGGTCGCGCAGCAAGCCGCCATGTCATCCCGCGACGATGCCAAGCGCAAGGCGAAGGCCGAAGCGGAAGATGCCGCCGCGGGACGCAAGGAAGCGCGGGCGCGCGAAAAGTCGGAATCGGAAGCGCGCAAACGCGCCCAGGCCGAAGAGCGCCGCTTTCCGGATGAGGGGCAGACTGAAGAAGTCGAAGAAGTCAGGACAATCGCGTCGCTGCGTCGGCGGCGCAGCCTGGGCAGGCCGATCGCGCTCGGGCTGTTTGTCGTTCTGCTTGCTGCCGTGGCGGCCATACACTTCATGCCGCTCGACGTGGTCTCTTACGAAAAGGCAGCCTCGGAACGATTCGGGCAGCCCGTAAAGATCGGTTCCATGAACATGGCGCTGTTCCCGTCACCGCGGCTGAGGTTCGAACGGGTCGTGATCGGGACGGAACCGGTCCTGCGTATCGCGGTCGCGCATGCAATACCTGAATTGGGCACGGTGTTCGGCGAGCGCAAGATTTTGAAGTCCCTGGATGTGGAGGGAGCGACGCTACCTATCGGTCTGGTTGCGTCGCTGTTGTGGGGCAAGGCGCAAGGCGACAAGCTGCAAATCGCTCGAATCACCGGCAAGGCAATCAAGATAGAGCCTGCGCTGGAACTGCTGCCGCCGCTCGAGGTCAACGCTGCGTTCACGGCCGAAGGCGGACTGAAGTCGCTGGTCATCAGCAACGCGGATAAAAAGCTGAATGCGACGCTGCAACCGGATGGCGACAAGGCGGACATCGAGATGACGTCCGCGCTGGTACCTTTCCTGCCGGGTGCTCCGCTGGGCGACTTCAGCGGCAAGGGCGTGCTGCGCGCAACAGAACTGCTGCTGAATGAATTTGAGCTGCGCGCGTACGAAGGATTTCTCCAGGGCAACGCGCGCCTGCGCTGGACCGGCGCCTGGACGCTGGAGGGCGAAGTGTCGGCGCGTCAGGTCGATGTCGCGAAAATCGCGGGCCCGTTGATCAATAGCGGCAAACTTGAAGGCAAGGGCACTTACGCGATGAAAGCATCCAGTCCGGACAGGCTTCTCGCGAGCGCGCGCCTTGAAGGCGGCTTTACCGTTCTCAAGGGCGCTATCGGCGGCGTCGACATGACCCAGATCCTTCAGGGATCCAATTCCGCGGGCGGATCGACGCTGTTTTCGGAACTGTCCGGAACCCTGTCAGCCGATGCAAAGCGCGTCCAGCTTCGCCAGTTTCGCATCGCATCCGGATTGCTCAATGGCGCCGGTAGCGCGGAGGTGGATGCGGATCGCAATCTGAACGGGCGGATACAAATCGAGCTCAAATCACAGGCGCGTGCCGGATTGACCCTGGCGGGTACGCTCAAGGATCCGCAATTTAAACGCAACTGAGTAAGCGCAACTGAGCAAGCGCAACTGAGCAAGCGCAAGCGGGCTGACGCAACCGGGCGCGCGGCGGAGTCATCGGCTCCTGCGCGTGAACCGCAAGCCGGTATGAGGAGTGTGGGGGAGCAGTCCCCGTCGTCTGCAATGATTCCCCTATGCCCTTGATTCTCACGCTGCGCGGCAATTCCGCCCTTTCGGCATTTCGGCTGGACAAGCTCAACGCCGAGCTGCAGGCGTTGCATGGTGCGCTTTCGGTCACTGGCGCGGACTTCTGGCATTTCGTCGAACTGCGGCGGGAATTGACGGCCGAGGAGCGCGTCGTGCTGGAACGCCTGCTCGATTATGGCGATGCAGCCGATGCGCCGGCTGTCCCCGGGCAGGCGTCACTGGTGGTCTTGCCCCGCCCGGGAACGATTTCCCCCTGGTCATCGAAGGCGACGGACATCGCCCACCGCTGCGGCCTGGCGCCGGTGTCGCGCATCGAACGCGGCCGCGTGTATCACTTTGCCGATGCCGCGACAGCGACCGCGCACCGCGCCGCGCTGTCGCGGCTGCTTCACGACCGCATGACTGAAACCGTGGTCGATACCACCGCGCAGGCCGAGGTGTTGTTCCGTCACGTGGCGCCGCAACCGCTTGCGACGGTGGCCGTCCTGGGGCGCGGCAAGGCCGCGCTGGCGGAGGCGAATGCTCAGCTCGGCCTGGCGCTGTCGGCGGATGAAATCGACTACCTGTTTGCCCATTTCTCGTCGCTCGGCCGCGACCCGACCGACGTCGAGCTGACCATGTTTGCGCAGGCCAACTCCGAACACTGCCGCCACAAGATATTCAATGCGTCGTGGGTGATAGAGGGCGTGCCGCAAGGCGAGACGCTGTTCGGCATGATCCGCGAAACGCACCGGCGCAATCCGCAGGGCACCGTGCTCGCCTACGCGGACAACGCCGCCATCATGGAGGGAACAGACGTTGCGCGCTTTTATCCGCGCATGCGCGGCGGGGGGGACGGCGAAAACCCTCGGTACGCGTACGGATACAGCGAAGAACTGATGCACACCGTGATGAAGTGCGAGACGCACAATCACCCGACCGCGATTTCACCCTATCCCGGCGCCGCGACCGGGTCCGGAGGCGAGATCCGCGACGAGGGCGCCACCGGGCGGGGCGCGAAGCCCAAGGCAGGCCTGTGCGGCTTCACCGTTTCCAACCTGCGCATACCCGGACACGAACAGCCGTGGGAGCACACCTGGGGCAAACCGGCGCGCATCGCCTCCAGCCTGCAAGTGATGCTGGACGGGCCAATCGGAGCCGCATCGTTCAACAATGAATTCGGCCGGCCGAATCTGGCCGGTTACTTTCGCACTTTCGAAATGCTGGTCGATGGCGTGGTGCGCGGCTACCACAAGCCGATCATGCTGGCCGGCGGCATCGGCAACATCGCCGCCGGGCACTCGATGAAATCGGCGCTACCGGCAGGATCCCTGCTGATCCAGCTGGGCGGACCGGGGATGCTGATCGGCATGGGCGGCGGCGCCGCCTCCAGCATGAACACGGGCGCCAATACCGAGGATCTGGATTTCGATTCGGTGCAGCGCGGCAACGCGGAAATGCAGCGGCGCGCGCAGGAGGTCATCGACCGATGCTGGCAACTGGGCCCGGATAACCCGATTCTCTCCATCCACGATGTCGGCGCGGGCGGAATTTCCAATGCCTTGCCGGAACTGGTGCATGGCGCCGGTCGCGGCGCGCACATCAATCTGCGCGCGGC
Organism: Betaproteobacteria bacterium; assembly: GCA_009693435.1. Next base: position 123,365 of record SHXF01000001.1, read on the forward strand.
GCCCAGCGAAGAGACGCGCATGAGCCCGCGCGAAATCTGGAGCAACGAGGCGCAGGAGCGCTATGTGCTGGCGCTGCCCGCGGAGAAGCTGGCCATGTTTCGCGCCATCTGCGAGCGCGAGCGCTGCCCGTTTGCCGTGGTCGGCATGGCAACCGAAGACGCCCGGCTGCAGGTGAGCGATGCGCACTTCGGCAATATGCCGGTGGACATGGATCTCGGAGTGCTGCTGGGCAAGCCGCCGCGCATGACGCGCGAAGTGAAACATCGCCGGCCGACGCTTGCGCCGCTGTCGCTCGCCGGAATCGAATTGAAGGAAGCGTGCTACCGCGTGTTGCGCGCACCCACCGTGGCGAACAAGACGTTTCTGGTCGCGATCGGCGACCGCAGCGTCGGCGGGCTGTGCGCGCGCGACCCGTTTGTCGGCCCGTGGCAGGTGCCGGTCGCCGATTGCGCCGTAACCGCGAAGGGATTTCATACCTATACGGGCGAAGCCTTCTCGGTGGGGGAGCGCACCCCCCTGGCGCTGATCGACGCGCCGGCTTCGGGCCGGATGGCGGTGGCCGAGGCCATCACCAATCTTGCCGCGGCGCGGATCGGCGAACTCAACCGGGTGAAACTTTCCGCGAACTGGATGGCGGCCGCCGGCTTTCCCGGAGAAGACGCGGCCCTTTTCGACACGGTGCGCGCGGTTGCGCTTGATTTGTGTCCGCGCCTGGGAATCAGCATTCCGGTCGGCAAGGATTCATTGTCGATGCGCACCGCCTGGCAGGAAGACGGCGGGCAGCGCGAAGTGGTCTCCCCGCTGTCGTTGATCGTGTCGGCATTCGCGCCCTGCGAAGACGTGCGCTGCACCCTAACGCCGCAGTTGCGCAGCGACTGCGGCGACACCGAACTATTGCTTATCGACCTTGGCGCTGGCAAGAACCGTCTGGGCGGATCGATACTCGCGCAGGTGTACGAACAACTGGGCGACACGGCGCCCGACCTGGACGATGCCGCGCCGCTCGCGCGCTTCTTCTCGGCCATACAGTCGCTCAGTCGCGATCGGCTGCTGCTGGCCTATCACGACCGTTCAGACGGGGGACTGTGGGTCACAGTGTGTGAAATGGCCTTTGCCGGCAGGACGGGCGTGACCATCAACCTGGATCTGCTTGCCTACGATGCGCTGGCGCACGACGTGGACGGCAACGAACGCCGGCCGGAGCTCATGTACGGTCGCGACCTGGAACGCGTGCTGGCGGCGCTGTTTGCCGAAGAATTGGGTGCGGTTGTCCAGGTGGCCGCCGAACACCGCGGCCGCGTGCTGCGCCGCCTGCAGGATGTGGGACTCGGAGCACAACTCATCGGCAGTCCGAATAATCGCGGCGAGGTCAGGCTGGTGCGCAATGCCAAACCGATTCTGGCGGAGACGCGCATCGACCTGGAGCGCGCGTGGAGCGAAGTGACCTGGCGGATGCAGTCGCTGCGCGACAATCCCGAGTGCGCCGATGAGGAATATGACCGCATCCTCGACGCAGACGATCCGGGACTGCACGCCCACCTGACGTTCAATCCGGATGAAGATGCCGTGGCATTGCGCAAAGGCAGCGGCGGGACAAAAACTTCAACGGCGCAGCCGTTTCCCGCGAGGATACATGCTGTCACTGCGCGCGAAGTGGGCGCTCCAGAGGTCATCAGCGGGGCGCGGCCAAAGGTGGCGATCCTGCGCGAGCAGGGCGTGAACGGCCAGGTGGAACTGGCGGCGGCATTCGACCGCGCGGGGTTCGAAGCGCATGACGTTCACATGAGCGACATCCTCGCGGGACGGGCATCCCTCGCTGACTATGCCGGACTGGCCGCGGGGGGCGGATTCTCCTATGGCGATGTGCTCGGCGGCGGCGCCGGCTGGGCAAAGGCCATCCTGTACAACGCGCACGCGCGCGAGGCATTCAGCGCTTTCTTCGAGCGCAACGACAGTTTCGCTCTGGGCATCTGCAATGGCTGCCAGATGATGAGCCAGTTGCAGGAGATCATCCCCGGCGCCGCCGACTGGCCGCGCTTCGGCACCAACCGCTCGGCACAGTTCGAAGCGCGGCTGGTGATGGTGGAAGTGCCGAGCAGCCCCTCGATATTTTTTGCCGGCATGGCAGGCAGCCGCATGCCTGTCGTCACCGCCCACGGCGAAGGCCGGGCGCGTTTCGACTCGGCGCAGTCTGAAGAGCAGGCCATTGTGGCGCTGCGCTACGTCGACAACCGCGGAAGACCTGCCGATACTTATCCGCTCAATCCCGGCGGCACGCCGCGCGGCATCACCGGGCTCACCACCCGGGATGGCCGCTTCACCATCGTCATGCCGCATCCTGAACGGGTATTTCGCAGCGTGCAGTTTTCGTGGCACCCCGCCGGATGGGGCGAAGACAGCCCGTGGATGCGCATGTTCCGCAATGCGCGGGCATGGGTGGGCTGAATAAAGTCGCCACGGATGATGACGGCGTCCGGCTATCGGGAGGGAACAGCGCGGGAGGGAACAGCGCGGGAGGGAACAGCGCGGGAGGGAACAACGCGGGAGGGAACAACGCGGGAGGGAACAACGCGGGAGGGAACAGCGCGGGAATGCGCGGCGCCACGGAGTCTTCCCGACCGGCGGACGGAGAGTTCGCCGGCGACCTGAGCGCAGCTAATCGACGCAGCTACTCGACGCAGCTACTCGACGCAGCTACTCGATTTTGGCTTTCGCGCGTAGTTCGCGCGCCAGTTTCTGCACTTCCTGCTGCTGCATCATGTTCTGGATTTGCGGCTTGACCTGCTCGTAGGCGGGGAACTGGACCTGACGCGAGTCGTCCAGCTGGATCACATGCCAGCCGAACTGGGTCTGAACCGGCGCGTCGGTGATCTTGCCTTTTTCGAGTTTCGCCAGCGCGTCGGCAAACGGCTTCACGTAGTTGGTGGCCGGTGCCCAGTCGAGGTCGCCGCCCCTGTCCTTGTTGGAGGCGTCCTTGGAAACTTTGGCCAGTTCCTCGAACTTGCCGCCTTTCTTCAGCTTGACTACCAGGTCTTTTGCGTCGGTTTCCGTGTCGACCAGGATGTGGCGCGCCTTGAACTCGCGATCGCCGCGCTGGGCGCGGACCTTGGCGTACTCGGCCTTGATCGCATCTTCGCTGATCGGATGGTTGCGGAAATGATTCTGCAGGAACGTCTGGATGACCACCTGCTGGCGGGCCAGGTCGAGCTGCATCTGGGTTTCGCTGCGCTTGGTGAAGCCGCTGCGTTCCGCTTCCTGGACGATGACTTCGCTGGTAATCTGATCGTCGATGATGGCTTTTCGGGCCTGCTCGCTGTCGAACGGCGCCTGCTGTGGCTGGCCGGGCTGGTTGCCCTGGGCGGCGCGCTGCTTGAGGATGAAATCGACTCGCGCTTTCGGGATCGCCTTGCCGTTCACGGTGGCGGCGGTGTTCGAAGCCGCGCCTTTGTCGTCCTTCAGTTGAGCCGTGGCCGGCACGGCCGCGGCAAGCGCCAGCGCGAACACGATAGCGGCCGAACGATGAGTCATGGAATTTCCTTCGGATTTTTTCAGGGCGAATGATATCTCAGGTGGCCTCGTCCGGGGTGCGCGCGCTGATCGCCAGGGCATGAATTTCGTCGTGCATCAGCGGGCCCAGCGCCTGGTAAATCATGCGATGCCGGGCCACGGTGGACTTGCCTTCGAAGCCGCGCGCGACGATTTCGACGCGGAAGTGGCTGCCGCCCTCCCGGTATCCGGCATGGCCGATGTGGCTCCCCGACTCATCGAAGAGTTCCATCGATTCGGCTTCGAGGGCGTTCAGCCGATCGCGTATCCGGGTCACCAGGTCCGGTGCGCCCGCAGTCACTGGTGCGGTTCTTTTTCCTGCATGTAGCGCGCCAGGAAAAGCGCCTGCAGGATGACGAACAGCAGCATCAGCCCCATGCCGCCGAAGAGCTTGAACGTGACCCAGTTATCGGTCGAATAATTGAAGGCCACGTACAGGTTGAGAACGCCCATGAAAACGAAAAATCCGACCCAGCTCCACATGAGGCGGATCCAGCCGGCGTCGGGCATCTGCACCTGCGCCTCCAGCATGGCGCGCATCAGGTTACGGCGATACAGCAGCTGAGCCCCGGAGAGCACGGCGGCGAACAACCAGTAAAGAACCGTGGGCTTCCACTTGATGAAGGTCTCGTCCTGCAGCAGCAGTGTCGCGCCGCCGAACACCACGATGATCACGAGGCTCACCCACATCATCGGCTCGACCTTGCGCTTGCGCGCCTTCAGCCAGCCGATCTGGGCGAATGTCGCAAGTATGGCCACGCCGGTCGCGACATAGATGTCCGCGACTTTGAACACGATGAAAAAGAGGATGATGGGAAACAGGTCGAATAGGAATTTCATGGCGCAATTATACCGGCCGGGAGGGGGTGAATCTAAGGGCCGCCGAGTTGATGCTGTAGCTGCGCCCCTGCGCCGCGGGGTCATCGGGCGATAGGTGGCCGAGATGCGCGTCGCAGCGCGCGCAAACCGCTTCGATGCGGCGCGCGAGCCACGAGCAATCTTCAGCGGTGCGGATGATGTCGGGCGCGGCCGGCGCACTGAAACCCGGCCAGCCGCCTTCGGAATCGAGTTCATCCGCGGAGCGGAATAACACCGCGTCGCAGCAGACGCAGCGGTACACGCCGTGTACTGCCTCGCTCCGTTGTTCTCCTGAAAAGGCACGCTCGGTGGCATGCTTGCGTGTGACGATGTACTGCAGCGGCGTCAGCATTGCCCGCCACTCGGCGTCGCTGCGAGTGATGCTTTCGCCGCGCGCGGCTTTGTCGCCTTGTTTTGCCTGAACTGGCATGGGGGCCCTTCGGTGCCGGACAATGATGCTGATACTATCGCCAATAAGCCATAGCGCGAACTGCCCAGGCGTTTGCGTGAATGGCCGCGCCTCGTTCAATCGACGCAGTCGCCCAGGGGGGCCACCTTGCAAGCGCCAAAAATCACGGCAGCACACGCATGAACGCAATGCTACGAGCCGATCACATCGGCAGTCTGATGCGACCCAAAACGCTGCGGGACGCCTACAAGGAACTGGCCGCCCGCCGCTGCACGCAGCAGGCGTTCGACGCGGTGCTGGACGATTCGATACGCGATGCCATCCGCATGCAACAGGAAGCCGGCATGGACGTCGTCACGGACGGTGAGTTCCGCCGGCGTTCCTGGTTCGCCGGATTCGTCGACGCCGTCGATGGCCTCGTGCACCGGGATACGCAATTCCGCTTCGTCGAGGGCGGGGCGGCGCAGATTTCAGTGCCGGTGCCGCATACCGAGGCGCCGATTCGCCGCTCGAAAGGCATCGCCACGGGCGAATTCAGCTTTGCCCGGGGCGCAGCCGCGAAGCCGGTGAAAATCACCCTGCCGTCGCCCTCGGTGATCCATTTTCACCGCGGTCCGGAGGCCATAGACCGGTCGGTGTATCCGGACGAAGCGCAATGGTGGGAGGACCTGATCGCCGTCTACCGGGAGGAAATCGCCGAACTGGGCAGGCTGGGCTGCAGCTATCTGCAACTGGACGAGGTGCCCATGGCGCTGTTGTGCGATCCGAACATCCAGCGGCGCATTGCGGCATGGGACTGGGACTGGCGGGAACTGCTGGAACGCTACGCGCGCGCCAACGACGCGCTGCTTGCCGGCCGGCCGGCCGGGATGATCGCGGGCATACACCTGTGCCGCGGCAACTATCGCGGCCACTTCATCGGCTCGGGCGGCTACGAGCCGGTGGCGGAGAAACTGTTCTCGCAGGATGCCGATGTGTTCCTGCTCGAATACGACAGTGAACGCGCCGGCGATTTTTCGCCGCTGCGCTTCGTGCACGAGGGGAAGGGCGTGGTGCTCGGGCTGGTCAGTTCCAAGACGCCGCAACTGGAAGACGAGAACGAACTGCGCCGGCGCATCGACCAGGCGGCGGCTTATGTTCCGCTGGAGCGTCTCGCGCTCAGTCCCCAGTGCGGTTTCGGCACCACGGTGGGCGGCGCTCCGATGAGCGAGGACGACCAGCGGCGCAAGCTGGAACTCGTTGGCCGCGTCGCCCGGCAGGTGTGGACGTAGGCGGTGAATTTATATAAAGCGATATACCAACTGCCTGTAGATTACCGTAGATGCGGCTGTTTGCCGATATAAAGTTATAAAATATGGGTACGCAATGCGGTTTCACCGCCGCCGCACCTGGAAGAAAATCACCGCCGCCACGACCAGCAGCGCGCCCAGCACCTGCAGTGCGCCCAGTGCTTCGCCCAGCGCGAGCCAGGCGATGACCGCCACGGCCACCGGTTCCATGTTGAGCACGATGGCAGTCTGGGTCGCGCCCAGCCTGGGCAGGACCAGGAACACGCCGCTGAAGCCGAGCGAATAGAACAGCACCAGCCCGGACAGGCCGATCCAGCCTCGCGCATCGACCGGCAGGGCGAACGTCTGTGCCTGCGGGGCGACATCCAGAACCAGTCCCGCGCCGGCTGCGGCCATGAAGATCAGGGCGGCAGTGCCGAGCATGAGAAAGGTGCGCAGCGGCGCCGCCAGGCCCGGCGCCAGCCGCGGCGTCAGCACCAGAGCGCCGGTAAACGCCACCGACGCGCCCAGCGCCGCCGCGACGCCGAGCGGGTTGATCGGTTGCGACCCGAGGTTCAGCACCAGCGCCAGACCCGCAAATGCCGCGACGAGCGCAATGGCGAGGCGCCAGCTCGGCGGCTCGTCGCCCAGCAACGCGCTTGCCACGCCGGTGAAAAACGGAAACGTGTAGAACAACAGGATCGCCAGGGTGACGGGCATCAGCGACACGGCCACCTGCACCATCACGGTTTGCATCGCGATCAGCAATCCGAGCACGACCGTCCCCTTGGTCTGCAGCGGCAGCGGCAGCAACCGCATGCCCAGGACGCGCAGCAGCGCGAGCAGCAACAGGCAGGCAAAGGCCGAACGCAGGGTCGCCGCAGTCAGGATATTGACCCCGTTGGCGAACGCGAAGCGCGCGAACACATGACCGGAGCCGAGGCTGATCGCAGACAGAACAAGGCCCGCCATTGGAAGTGCGCCGGGAAATGTCGCGGTGCCAGGTAGCGTCATGGAAATTGATCTCGACAAGGGCCGGCGATTATGCCAGCGGTTGCGCCAGATGGCGGTACGGCGAGGGGTGCGATTTGACCTGATGTGCCGCGAGCTACCGTATTGAACCAAGATTTACCGACCGGCTCCCCGTGCCACGAAGGCCCGCCAACTGCCGAGCCGGGAAATATCCTCGGCGCCTGCGACGGCATAGGCTTCGCAGATGAATCCGCGCAGTTCTTCGCCGTCTTCCAGTGCCACCGTGCCGATGCCCAGCGGGCCGGGAATGCCATCGACGAATCCGCCGAAGGTCTCGGCGGGCACTTCCCATACTTCCACGTCGATGGCGCACCCGGCCGTGTCAGTTGCGGCGACGCGAACCAGTCCCGGCCGCGGCGGCTTGAAGCCGGTCAGGGCATAGAACCGGTAGCAGGGCGCTGTTCGCGCCGTGCGCAGCAGCCGCGCGCCGCGCTCGCTGAGTTGATGGTTGAGCGGCAGGCCCGACATCTGCGCCCCGCATACAGCGACGCGAATGTTGCGCGTGCCGGCGCCGGCTACCGGAGGCGCCGGCCGTGCCGGAGGCAGCGGCAGTCCGGTCGCGCCCGCCCGCGTTACGAGCGCGCGATGGATCTGGCCACCGAGCCGGCACAAGGTGTCGTCCTGGAAAGCGGGCGCGACCAGGGTAACGCCGAAGGGCATGCCGTCTTCCTGAAAGCCGGCCGGCACTGCGATGGCTGCGAGGTCCATCAGGTTCATGAAATTGGTGTAGTAGCCGAGATTGATGTTGAGCCTGATCGGATCGGCATTGACTGCCGCGATGGTGTAGAGGGTGCCTGCTGTGGGCGTGAGGATGATGTCCACGTCGCGCCACACCGGCTCGGCCTGGCGTATCAGGGCCTGCAGGCGGTATTGCGCGGCAAAGCAATCGGCCGCCGAAGGCGTCGCGCCCCCGCCGATGATCTGGCGCGTCACCGGCAGCAGCGAATCGGGCTGGCGCTCCAGAAACTCGCGTAGGGCCAGATACCGCTCCGAGACCCAGGGGCCTTCGTAGAGCAGGCGTGCCGCGTCGAGGAACGGCGCAAAATCGATTTCGATGCACAGGCCGCCCAGCTTTGCCACGCGCGCCACGGCGAGATCGAACAGCGCGGGGGTTTCGCGATTACCGAAGAATGCCAGCTGGTCGCCTCTGGGCACGCCGACGCGGCAACCGGCGAGGCTGTCGGGCATGGCGCGTGGACGGCGCGTTGCGGCCGCGTCCCGCGAATACGGATCGCCGGCATCGAAGGCGCCGGCGACAGCCAGCACCGCCTGAGCGTCGTCGGTGCTGAGGGCGAAGATGGAAATGCAATCCAGGGAGCGGCACGCCGGCACCACGCCGCGCGTGCTCAGCAGGCCTTTGGTCGGTTTCAGCCCGACAATGTTGTTGAATGCCGCGGGTACGCGTCCCGAACCCGCGGTATCGGTGCCGAACGAGAAACTCACCAGGCCGGCGGCAACGCAGACCGCCGAACCGGAACTCGAACCGCCCGAGATGTAGCTCGGGTCGATCGAATTGGGACAGGCGCCGTAGGGCGAGCGCGTGCCGACGAGGCCAGTGGCGAACTGATCGAGATTGGTTTTCCCGACCAGGATGGCGCCCGCCGCGAGCAGCCTCGCGACCGCAGTGGCGCTTTCCGCGGGGCGGTAGGCATAGTCCGGGCAACCCGCGGTAGTGGGATGGCCGGCCACATCGATGATGTCCTTGATGGCAAAGGGAATGCCGTAGAGCGGCAGCGATGCGGGGTCGATGCGTTCCAGTTCCGCAGCGCGCGCTTCCAGTTCGGCGGCGGGGATACGGTGTATCCACACCTTGTCGTCGCCGCGCGCCGCAATGCGCGCGGCAATATCGGCGAGCAGGGTGCGTGGCGTCAGGCTGCCCGCGCGGTACCGGGAGGCAAGAGTCTGAAGGTCGAGGCTGAGCATTGTGATAACAGACCTGAAATGGATTCGGGTCAGAATACAATATTGCATTCAACAGGCAGGGCCAAGATGAAAACCATGGCCGGCTGGCGCGACAGCTACCCTTGCACCGGCGCGACCTGGATGCGAAAGCAGGTCTTGTGCTTGCCACGGGAAGGCGGCTAGATGAGCAGGGGCATCCGCATTGTCCGCAATCTCTATCGCGATTCCGTATCGCTGATGCAGTTGTCCGACATCCTGGGCAGGAGGCAGGGAGTGCAGCAGGCATCGGTGGTCATGGCGACGCCGGCCAACATCGGCCTGCTGCGCGACGCGGGCTTCATCTCCGGCGCGGTTACGGCAAGCCCGAGCGATCTGCTGATCGTGTTGCGTGGCGCGAACGACAACGCCCTCGCGCGCGCGATGGACGCGGCGGAAAGAGCGCTGAATGACGTGCCCGCCGCGGCAGGCGGCGAGGGGCCGGGCGGGATGGCTCCCAGGAGCATCGAGATGGCGCTGGCCGCCGACGCGGGCGCCAATTTCGCGCTGATCTCCACCCCGGGCGAGTACGCGGCGGCAGAGGCGATGAAAGCGCTGCGCCTCGGATTGAACGTGATGCTGTTCAGCGACAATATTTCCGCGGAAGACGAAGTCGCTCTGAAGCGGTTCTCGCGCGACGCCGGCCTGTTGTTGATGGGGCCGGACTGCGGCACCGCCATCATCAACGGCGTGCCTCTGGGATTCGCCAACGCGGTGCGGCGCGGGCCCATCGGCTGCGTCGCGGCTTCGGGCACCGGACTGCAGCAGGTAACCTGCCTTATCGACCGGCTGGGCATGGGCATTTCGCAGGCGATCGGCACCGGCGGTCATGATCTGAGCGAGGCGGTGGGTGGCATCACCATGCTGCAGGGGATAGCCGCGCTCGGCAAGGACAAGGCGACGACGGTGCTGGTGCTGATCTCCAAGCCGCCCGCGCCGGCAGTGGCGAAGAAAGTGCTCGCGGCTGCGAGCAAGGTCGGCAAACCGGTGGTGGTGAACTTCATCGGCGCCGACCCAAGCACGATCACCGGCAAGAATCTTCATCCCGTGACTACGCTGGAACAAGCCGCTGCCGCCGCGGTGGCGCTGGCCCGCGGGGATCAACCTGTTGCGTCTCGCGCGAAGGTGCGTCTTGCAAAGCCTTTCCGGTTCGCGTCGGGCCAGCGTTATATACGCGGACTCTACAGCGGCGGCACGTTCTGCTACGAGGCATCGCTGCTGCTGGGCAAGGCGCTCGGCAGATCGGCGGCACGGGTATGGTCGAATGCGCCGGTCAACGAGGACGACTCGCTGGAGGACGTCTGGCACAGTCGCGAGCACACCCTGGTCGATCTCGGCGACGATGTGTTCACGCGCGGGCGACCGCATCCCATGATCGACCATCGCCTGCGCAACGAGCGCCTGCTCGCCGAGGCGGATGATCCGGAAGTGGCGGTCATCCTGTTCGATGTGGTGCTCGGCCATGGATCGCATGCGGATCCGGCGGGGGAAGTGGTCGCTGCGATTGCCGCGGCCCGGGCGCGCGCGCTGAAACGGAAAAAGCAGATGGCGTTCGTCGGATTCGTCTGCGGCACGCCTGATGATCCGCAGGATCTGGGAAAGCAGGAGTCCGCGTTGCGTGCCGCCGGGGTGCAACTGGCATCGAGCAATGCCGCGGCTGTGCGGCTCGCGGCGGCGCTGGTTGTCGCGGCAGCCGTGCCCGCCCGCCGTGCCGCAACTGCAGGACGCGTTGCCCCTCGGCTGAAGCGCACAGCAAATTCGACAGTAAAGCGGCGGACAGCAAAGACGACAACAAAGACGACAACAGAGACGACAGCAAAGACGACAGCAAAGACGACAGCAAAGACGACAACAAAGACGACAGTGCGGCGGCCATCCACACAGGTGGGAGGACGCAGATGAAAAAATTGCTGGGACAACCGATGCACGTGGTGAACGTTGGCATTGCGTCGTTCGGCGCGCCGGTGCGCGGCAGCGGCGGCGTCGTGACGCAACTGGAGTGGTCGCCGCCTGCATTGGGGGATCGCGCGATCGGCGCCAGTCTCGCGCGCCTCGTCCGCCATCCCGCGGTCGAGGCGGCGAACAAGCAGGCGTTCGACGCGTACTGCGCCGCTTCGCCTGTGCTGGAGGGCATCGACGTTGCCGGGGAGTGCATTCCCGGCATGCACGGGAAAACCATCCTGCACGCCGGGCCACCGATCGCATGGGAGCGGATGTGCGGACCGATGCAGGGGGCCATCGTCGGTGCGGTGCTGCATGAAGGCTGGGCGGCCGATGCATCGAGCGCGCGCGTCATGGCCGGATCGGGCGAGATCCGCTTCGCGCCCTGTCACCATCACAGTGCGGTAGGCCCGATGTCGGGCATCATCAGTCCGTCGATGCCGGTGTGGATCATCCGCAACGCCGTTGCCGGGCCGCGCGGCGGCAATGTCGCCTTCAGTAACATGAATGAAGGGCTGGGCAAAGTGCTGCGCTTCGGCGCCAACAGCCCGGAGGTGCTGGAGCGTCTGGCATGGATGCGCGCGGTGCTGGCGCCAGTGCTGCAGGCGGGATTGAAGGTGCTCGGGCCGCTGGAACTCAAGCCGCTGATGGCGCAGGCGCTGCACATGGGCGACGAAGTGCACAACCGCAATGCCGCCGCATCCGGCCTGCTGCTGAAGAAACTCGTGCCGGCACTGCTCGGGTCCGGCGCGCCGCTCGCGGACATCGCCGCGGTGGTGGGCTTCATCGCTGGCAACGATCACTTCTTCCTCAATTTATCCATGGCGGCCAGCAAGGCCATGCTGGACGCCGCAGCCGGTATCGCCGGCAGCAGCATGCTGACAGTGATGTGCCGCAACGGCGTGGACTTCGGCATACGCATGAGCGGCACCGGCGAGCAGTGGTTTACGTCGCCCGCGCCGGTGGTGAATGGCCTCTACTTCCCGGGCTACAGCATTGCCGACGCCGCGCCCGACCTGGGTGACAGCGCGATCATTGAAACGGCGGGCCTGGGCGGCTTTGCCATGGCCGCAGCACCGGCCATCGTCAAGTTCGTCGGCGGCACGCCTCAGGACGCCATTGCCAACACCCTGGCCATGACGCACATCACGCTGGGGCGCAACAACGCTTTCACCCTGCCCGCCATCAATTTCGGCGGCACGCCGGCCGGAATCGATGCGCGCAAGGTGGTGGACACGGGCATCCTGCCGGTCATCAACACCGGCATCGCACACCGCGAAGAGGGCATAGGGCAGATCGGCGCGGGGGTTACGCGCGCGCCGTTGCCGTGCTTCACTCAGGCGATTGCCGGGTTGGCGGGGCAATTGGATGTCGATCGCTGAAATAGGGGTCGCCGAGAGCCGGCCGATCGCCGTGGGCACTCAGACCATCGTGGACAGCGCCGATAGAATTTCTCGAGGGCGGGGACACCCGACCCGCACTCTGTGGCGCGTTATACTGCAGGCGATCACAAAAAAGCCGATTGAATAACCCTCAGGAGCATGTCATGGCAGAACCCGTTATTGCCCAGAAAACCCCTTACGGCACCGAACTCACCTCGGGCGACTACTGGTGGTGTGCCTGCGGCCAGTCGAAGAAACAGCCGTTCTGCGACGGCACGCACAAGGGATCGGGGTTCGTACCGACCAAGTTCACCGTGACCGAGGCAGAGAAAGTCTGGCTGTGCGGCTGCAAGCAGACGAAAAACCAGCCGCGCTGCGACGGATCGCACAAGGCATTGACCTGAGAGGCATCGATCTAAACCTAAGGGGCATTGAACCAGGGGCATCGCCTCCTCGTTCAGCGAACCGTCTATAGCACTTCCGCCGCGTGATCGGCGAGGCGGGAACGTTCGCCGCGCTGCAGGGTGACGTGGCCGGAATGCGCCCAGCCCTTGAATCGGTCGACCACATAGGTCAGGCCGGAGCTGCCTTCGGTCAGGTAGGGCGTGTCGATCTGCGCGATATTTCCCAGGCACACCACCTTGGTCCCGGGGCCGGCGCGGGTGATGAGCGTCTTCATCTGCTTGGGCGTCAGGTTCTGCGCCTCGTCGATGATCAGATACTTGCTGAGAAACGTGCGGCCGCGCATGAAGTTGAGCGACTTGATCTTGATGCGCGAGCGTATCAGGTCACGGGTTGCCGCGCGCCCCCATTCGCCGGCTTCGTCATCGGTCTTGTTCAGCACGTCGAGGTTGTCCTCGAGCGCGCCCATCCACGGGGTCATTTTTTCCTCTTCGGTCCCGGGAAGAAAACCGATGTCTTCCCCGACCGGCACCGTGACCCGCGTCATGATGATTTCCGAATAGAGCTTGTGCTCCAGCGTCTGCATCAGGCCGGCGGCAAGCGTGAGCAGCGTCTTGCCGGTGCCGGCCTGGCCTAGCAGGGTGACAAAGTCGATTTCCGGGCTCATCAGCAGGTTCAACGCGAAATTCTGCTCGCGGTTGCGCGAGGTGATGCCCCACACGTTGCTCTTCTGGTAACTGTAGTCCTTGATCGTCTCGAGTACCGCGGTGCGGTTGGAGACCTCGCGCACCACGGCATACAAGGGCCGCTCGCCTTCCTGATAGACGAACTCGTTGAGCTGCAGTTTCTGGCACAGCGGGCCACGCACGCGGTAGTAGTTGCGGCCGTCCTTCTTCCAGGACTCCATGTCGTGCCCGTGCTCATCCCAGAAACTGGCCGGCAGTTCGCGCAGCCCGGTGTAGAGGAGGTCGGTGTCCTCCAGCACCTTGTCGTTGAAATAGTCTTCGGCATGCAGGCCCAGCGAGCGGGCCTTGATGCGCATGTTGATGTCCTTGCTGACCAGGATCACCTGGCGTTGCTGCTGCTTCTTCTGCAGATAGATCAGCACGCCAATGATGTGGTTGTCGGCCTTGCCCATGGGCAGGCTGGCTGGAATATGGCCATTGATGGCTTCGATCTGCATGAACAATCTGCCGCTGGCCGAATCGGCCGCGTGGCGTTGCAGCGGAATGCCATTGGCGATCTCGCCTTCGCCCTTGCTGACGATTTCATCCAGGAAACGGCTCGCTTGGCGCGCATTTCGCGCGACCTCGGACATGCCTTTCTTGTTGTTGTCCAGTTCCTCCAGGGTCATGATGGGGAGGAATACGTCATGCTCTTCGAAGCGGAACAGGCTGGTGGGATCGTGCATCAGCACGTTGGTATCAAGTACGAACAGCTTGGGGGTCGCCTTCTGCGCCGGCGCCCTGAATTTTCGTCGCGAAGAGGGTTTGCTTTGCAAGACGGCCCTGGTTTCCTGGTCTTCCCGTGCGGCTTGCGGGCCGGGGAGGTCCGGGGTCAGGGACCCGTCAGACGGTTTTAACAAAGTCGAGTACCTCCTGTACGTGTCCAGGAACCTTCACACCCCGCCACTCGCGCCGGATGGCGCCCTTACGGTCGAGCACGAAGGTGCTGCGCTCGATGCCGCGCACCTGCTTGCCGTACATGTTTTTCATCTTCATCACGCCGAACAGCGCGCAGACCGTTTCGTCTTCGTCGGAGAGCAATTCGAACGGAAAGGCCATCTTGGTCTTGAAATTCTGGTGGGATTTGAGGCTGTCGCGGGAAATGCCGCAAATGGCGGCGCCCGCTTTGCTGAACTCGGGCCAGGCATCGCGGAACTGCATGCCCTCGGTGGTGCACCCGGGGGTGTTGTCCTTGGGATAAAAATACAGCACCAGCAGCCTGGATTCGAGGGTGGAGAGGCGGAATTCGCCTCCGGCAGTGCTGGGCAGCGAGAAATCGCCGATGGAAGACACTGCGGATTTGCGGCCGGCTTCAGGCTTGCTGCCTGATGCGGGCTTACTGCCGGAGGTACTGGGCATCTATGCCTGGATCCCTGAAATGGATGTGGTCCTGCGGGTGCGTTTGCCTATTGTTACCAAAATGGACGGGGAAAGCCAGTTGATTGTGCGAGCCCGTCATGACAGGAAGAATTGCAGGCCGGTGGTCAGCGTCCCCGGCGAAAGCCCGGAAACAGCGCGCTCACGTGAGGAACTCGCTGCCTTGCAGCGCGACAGTGCCGGAGCGCCCGGCGATTTTACCCATGCCGACTTCGTGCCGCGGCAACCGCATCCAGTTCAGCGACTCGGCCATGTCGCGCAGCGATACGAGTTCGTATCCCTGGCGTTTCCAGCCCTCGAGCAACTGTTCCAGCACCGGCAGCAGCTTCATCCCTTCCAGCTCCGCGTGGAGCGTATAGACGTGCCCCGACGCGGTCGCCGCCTCGGTGCGCCCGAGCAGGCTGGCTACGACATTGTCCGAGGTGATTCCCGCCAATCCGATCAGTTCATCGAGGGTGGGCAGCGTCGTCGGCAATTGCGGGCAGGCAATGATCTCCGCGTTGTAAACTGGCACGAAAGGGCGGGTGCCGCGGGTATCGGAGCAGTAATGAAATCCGAGCCGCTGGGTAAGCCGCAAGGCGTGCACGTTCATCTGCCAGCCTGCGGCGCCATGCACCCGCGCGGGCTCCCCGAATATTCTTTCGAATGCGAGACAGGCGGCCGCCATTTCCTCGCCGGTCCAGGAGGCGTCTTTGTGCGCCACATTGTCCTGCCACTTCACGTGATCCCAGGTGTGTATGCCCGTTTCGAAGCCGGCATCCCTGACGTTGCGCATGATGTCGGCACAGCGCCTGCCGATGTCCGGACCGGGAAGCAGGGTGCCATAGAGCAGGGTCAGCAAGCCGTAATGGCTCAGTACCGAAGTGCGCGACACTTTGTTGAGAAAACCGCGGCGGAACGCCCGGGTGATCGCGCGGCCGGTGTGGTCCCGGCCCAGCGAAAAAAGAAATGTCGCCCCTGCACCGTGTTTCTTCAGCACTTCGACCAGCCTTGGCACACCCTCGCGCGTGCCGCGGTAGGTATCCACGTCGATTTTCAGGGCAAGTTTCATCGGAATTTACGGATTGGAAACGCGCAGGGCGCCGACGCCGGCATTCGCGTTGGCAATCGCACCGGCCGGCGCATTGAGGGAAACCGCCGCCTTCTTCAATCCACCAGCCGGCGCGCTTCAGCCACATCGCCGCGATAAGCGTCGAATATCCCCTTGAGTGCCTGCTGCATGTTGAAGCGCGGCTTCCAGCCGAGGTCCTTGCGGGTGTTGGCAATGCCCGGAACCCGGTTTTGCACGTCCTGGTAGCCCTCGCCGTAATAGCGGCCCGCGGTAGTGGTCACGAGTTTGACTTTCCTTGCGCTGTCACGGTACTCGGGATATTGCGCGGCCAGTTCGAGCATCATCGTGGCCAGTTCGCGTATCGAGAAATTGTTCCGGGGATTGCCGATGTTGTAGATCTTGCCGGTGGCAATGCCCTCAGGGTTCGCGATGATCTTCAGCAGTGCGTCTATGCCGTCTTCGATATAGGTAAACGCCCGCTTCTGCCGCCCGCCGTCGACCAGCTGTATGTTTTCGCCGCGCACGATATGGCCGAAAAACTGGGTGATCACGCGCGAACTGCCTTCCTTCGCGGTATTGATCGAATCCAGTCCCGCGCCTATCCAGTTGAACGGCCGGAACAGCGTGTAATCGAGCTGCTCCTGCATGCCGTAGGCATGGATCACCCGGTCCATGAGCTGCTTGGAGCAGGCATAGATCCAGCGCGGCTTGTTGATCGGGCCATACACCAGATGCGTCGTCTCCGGATTGAACTCGCGATCGGCGGACATTCCGTAGACCTCGGAGGTGGACGGAAAAATCAACCGCTTCCCGTGCTTGACGCAGGAACGCACGATGGGCAGGTTGGCTTCGAAGTCGAGTTCGAACACCCGCAGCGGTTCCTTGACATAGGTCGCCGGCGTGGCGATGGCCACCAGGGGCAGGATCGCGTCGCATTTGCGGATGTGATACTCGATCCACTCGCGGTTGATGGTGATGTCGCCCTCGAAAAAGTGAAAGCGCGGTTCGCCCATCAGGTCTTCGATCCGGTCCGACTGCATGTCCATTCCGTACACATCCCAGTCGGTGGCCGCGATGATGCGCTTGGTCAGGTGGTGGCCGATGAAACCGTTGACGCCCAGGATCAGTATTTTTTTCATTGTCGCCATGTTCGAAGTGCCTTAACCAATTAATTCTCGATCCGGATTCACTAAATCGCCAAAAAATTCCATGCTCAAGTGAGGGGAAATCGCCTTACCAAGGTCGTCCGCTGCGGTCGCTCTGCAGAACTCGTTCGCCGTGCGCGCACTCCCCACCGTTCATATCAACTCCGAGCGATGGCTCTTGATCCAGTTGAGGACCGATTCCCGCAATGCTCTGGCCGCAGCGATGAGGCTCCCGGTTTCCGCTTCCGTAACATCGACCGCGCCCGTGTACTCCAATTCGGTGCGCTTGCGGTGTGCGCGATCAAGCGCGAGTGCGATGGAAGAATCGATGCCGGAATTATGCGTCGGGACCTGGGATACGAGTTGGCGGTGCCCCTCCCTCGCGGCAGTCCGGTAGTCGTTCGCCCGCAGTGCCGCGAGCGCGAGATAGTGCGCCGCCGCGTAGGCGAGCTGGTATCGAACTTCCAACGGATTTCCCTTCAATCCAGCGCCTGCGAGGCTGCCTTGCGCCAATTCGAGAAGCCGCTGGATTTCGGCAGCCGATGTGGCTTCCGGTTTGAGCGCCCCGGTGCGTTCAAGATTTCGGAGATTCTGGCTTGGCCAGCTTGCCGAGGACATTTTCGTCGCCTATCAGGAAAATTTTCGGCCCTTCCAGCACGCGGCCGATGAAGTGCTGGTGCGAACGCACGCGGCTCGCAAATTCTGCCCTGGAGTAGATTGTCGTGGAAATCCGGCGCTTCAGCAGCGCCTCGGCCCGCGCGAGAGGTTTCGCGGCGTCGATGAGCGAAAGTCTGCCGACGAGGATCACGTCGATGTCGCTTCTTGCCGTATCTTCTTCGCGCGCGACGGAGCCGTATATGAAGGCCAACCGGATTTTTGTCGCGATGGGAATCAGTGCGTTGTGGAGGGCGTCGGCGACGCCGAAGGTCTTGAACACCATCGCCCGGAGTTCATCGAAGACCGGCGCCTTCGGATCAGGCCGGTAATATACCTGTCGCGCGCGTTCCTCGCGCAGAATCAGGCCGGCGTCGGTCAGGTTCTCGAGTTCGCGCTGGACATGCCCGGAACCCATGCCGACCGCGGCAATGATTTCCCGCAGGTACATCGGCTCGCCGGGCGTGAGGAACAGCGCCGCAAGAACGTTA
Organism: Betaproteobacteria bacterium; assembly: GCA_009693435.1. Next base: position 141,585 of record SHXF01000001.1, read on the forward strand.
CGACGCCCTTTGCCGAAGAGCGCCGTGCCAAGATCCTTCTTTGCGTGTGGTCTGGAAACGGTTGACATGGTGTACCCAATAAGGGGACGACTGTACCCTAATAGGGTACGCAGGTGCAACCACTTCAGCCAAATGGCATTTTCCTGCCACTCACCAGATCTTCAGCAAGCGAATTTTCTGCTCCCTCGAATTCCAGAATACGAAGTACCCCTCCGTCGCCGCAGTCGGCGAACCATTCATCGTCCACCCGATACAGCCCAGGCCCGCCAGGTTGCGCCTGGCGCAGCGGTTCGAGTCGGGTGCGGAGAATCCGGACGCGAGTCTCCGCGATGTCGGTGAACGCGCCGGGGTAGGGTGGCGCCACGGCGCGTACCAGGTTGTGGATGTCGCGCGCACCGGCGCGCCAGTCGATGCGACCGTCCTCGGGCTTGCGGCCGCCGAAATAGCGCCCTGTGGACAGATCCTGGGGCACTAGCACGGCGGTGCCGTCGATCAGCCGGGGCAGGCTGCGATCGAGCGCCATCTCGGCGGCTACCGTTACCTTGGCGAATACTTCGCCTGCGGTGTCGTCGGGGAGAATCGGCACGGCTTGACTCTCGACAATGCGACCGGCGTCGGGCTTGGCCACCATTTCGTGCAAGGTCGCGCCGGTTTCACGCTCACCGTTGATGATGGCCCAGTTAACCGGCGCGCGGCCGCGGTACTTCGGCAGCAGCGAGCCGTGCATGTTGTATGCGCCGCGCGTCGGGATGGCGAGCAATTCCGGACCCAGCATGCGGCGGTAATAGAAGGAAAAAATGAAATCCGGCGCCAGCAAGCGGATACGCGCTACCACTTCGGGGGAATTGGCGTCGGACGGGGTGATGACCGGTATCCCTTCCCGACCGGCGCGCTTTGCGACACTGTCGAACCAGACTTCGTCGGGATCGTCTTCGTGGGTGACTACCAGCCGCACATCGATCGAGTGGGCGAGCAGCACCGACAGGCAGCGCACGCCGACATTGTGATAGGCAAAGACGACGGCGGAAACGCTGTGGTCCATCGCGGCAGCATTGCCGCTCATAGCTCTTTGTTCTCGAGGATGGCATCTATCAGATAACGCGGCCGGTGCCTGGCCAGCTCATAGATGCGGCCTGTGTACTCTCCGAGCAACCCAATGCCGAACAGCACCATGCCGGTGAGGAAGAACTGCAGGATGTCGCGGTCCCAGACAGCCAGCAGCGCTTCAGTCCAGGTTTCGGCCAGAATCCAGCGCTCGACGATTACGATGACATAGGTGAGCACCGACAGCACCGCCACCGCCATGCCGAGCAGCGAGAAAAATTGCAGCGGCTTGAGCGAAAACCCGGTGATCAGGTCGAAGTTGAGACGGATCAGCATGTACAGCGAATATTTCGATTCACCCAGGGCCCGTTCCTCGTGCGCGACCTCGATCTCCACAGGTGCCTTGGCGAAGCTGTACGCAAGCGCCGGGATGAAGGTGTTGACCTCGCGGCAGGCGTTGATGGCCGAGACGATGTCGCGGCTGTAGGCGCGAAGCATGCATCCTTGATCGGTGATGCGGATGCGCGTAATGCGCTCGCGCAAGCCGTTCATCAGGCGCGAGGCGCCGCGTCGGAACGCCGTATCCTGGCGCTGGCGACGAATGGTGCCGACATAATCGTGTCCCTTGTCCATCTCCGCGATGAGGCGTGCTATCTCTTCCGGCGGGTTCTGCAGATCGGCGTCCAGGGTGACGATGCGTTCGCCACGGCTGTGCTCGAAACCGGCCATGATCGCCAGGTGCTGGCCGAAATTTCCCTGCAGCAGGATGACGCGGGTGACATCCGGCCGTTTCCCGAATTGCTCCCGCAGCATTGCTGCCGAGCGGTCGCGGCTGCCGTCATTGACGAACAGTATTTCGTAGCTGCAGTGCAGGGCGTCGAGCGCGGGGTACAGGCGTGAGAACAGGCTGGGGAGGCTTTCCTCTTCGTTGTAGACGGGTATGACGACAGTAAGCATGGGTGCAGGCACGGTTGTCGCTCTTGCTTCAGGACCGCAGCACGAGCCGCGCGGCTTCGCAGACGCGGTCGACGTCGGCATCGGCCATGGCGGGAAACAACGGCAACGTCGCGATTTGCCGCCCGACGCGCTCGGCGTGCGGGAACTGGCCCTCGCGGAAGCCGCGCGCTCGATAGAGCGAGAACAGGTGGATGGCAGGGTAGTGCACGCCGATGCCGATGCCGGCTTCGCGCATGCCGGCGATGAAGGCGGCACGCTCCTTCCGCGCCGGCAGCACGATCTGGAACATGTGCCAGTTGCTGTTGGCGAAATCCTGCGGCGGCAGCGCGCAGCCGAGATTTCCATCCCAGTTGTCGAAGTAGCGGTGCGCGAGTTGCTTGCGGCGGGCGGTGAATTCCTCCAGCCTCTCCAACTGGCCGAGTCCGACCCGTGCCGCGACGTCGGTCAGGTTGAATTTTCCACCGGCGACGTCGACGTCCATGCCGTCTTCGCCGAAGCGCATCACACCCTGCAGGCGCAGCCGCTCGCACAGCGCGATATCCGCATCGGGGGGCAAAACGATGCAACCGCCCTCGATGCTGGTGATGTTCTTGTTGGGATGAAAGCTGAACGCGATGAAGTCGCCGCGGCTGCCGATGCGCTCGCCATTCCAGCGACTGCCGAATGCCTGGGCAGCGTCTTCGAGCACGCGCAGTTTGTTGGCCCCGGCAATTGCGTAAAGACGGTCGAGATCTACCGGCAGCCCGGCGAGATAGACGGGCAGGAGGGCACGCGTGCGCGGCGTAATGGCCACCTCCACACGCGCCAGGTCGATGTTGCGCGTGTCCGGATCGATGTCCACGAACACCGGTGTGGCGCCCACCTCAAGAATCACGTTGGCGGTGGCCACCCAGGACAGCGGTGTCGTAATCACTTCGTCGCCGGCCGCAACACCGGCCAGACGCAGCCCGATTTCGAGCGCGGCGGTGCCCGAGTTGAACGCGCGAACGGTGCGCCCGCCGCAGTGCGCCGACAGGGCCGCCTCGAATTGCTTCACCTGCGGTCCGGAGGTAATCCAGCCCGAGCGCAGCACATCCGCCACGCCGGCTATGGTTGCCTCATCTATGGATGGCCGCGTGAAGGGCAGGAAATTCTCATCCATCGTCAGCTCCGGGCGACGATGTAGACGCCGACGATGATGATGCCGATGCCGGTGAGCCGCATCGCGCTGACCGGTTCGCCGAACAGATACCAGGCGGCGATGGCATTGATGACATAGCCGATCGAGATCATGGGGTAGGCGATGCTGACCTGCACGCGCGACAGCGCCATGATCCACAGCACCATGCTGACAAAGTAGCAGAGGACCCCGCCCAGAATATGCGGTTCGAGCGCGACTTTGATACCGATGGGGACGATGTTCCCCGCTGAAAACTCGAAATGGCCGATGGCGTTGGTACCGGCCTTGAGCAGCAACTGGGCGGCGGCGCTGATCAATACACCGAGGATGATCAAACCGATGCTGGCAGCGCTCATGGGTTGAACAGGGCCTAACCGAGCAGCAAGCCAGCCGCGACCTTGCGGTTTTCGGACATCAGGATGTTGTAGGTGCGGCAGGCCGCCCGCACATCCATCACTTCGACGCCGATGCCGGCGTCAATCAACGGGCGCAGCACGACAGGCCGGGGAAACCGGAGAAGGTTGCCGGTGCCCAGGAGCACGACTTCCGGACTCAATTCCAGCAGCGGCAGCCAATGTTCGGCGGCCAGGGCGTCGAAGTCGGTTGCCGCCCAGTCGTCGAGCAGGCGGTCCGGGAGCACGATCAGGCTCTTTTCATAGCGGCGTGCGTTGATCATCACGTGGTCGTCGCCATAGCCGGTGAAGGTATTCTGGTTCGCGGTGGCGGAAAGATGCAGTTTCATTGTTTGCTGCTGCGCTAAGTGTCCGGTAACATTATAACTTTTTGCAGTGCAGCGAAGCGTCCCGGCATGGGGCGCATTCTCGTCCAGCCGTCTTTTTTCTCGATGATCGATCCCAATGAAAGAATTTGAGCGCATCAAGCGCCTTCCGCCCTACGTATTCAATATCACCAACGAATTCAAAATGGCGGCCCGGCATGCCGGGGAGGACATCATCGATCTGAGCATGGGCAACCCGGACGGGCCTACGCCGAAACATATCGTCGACAAACTGGTCGAAGCGGCGCAGCGCCAGGATACGCACGGGTATTCGGTATCCAAGGGGATTCCGCGCCTGCGCCGCGCCATCTGCACCTGGTATCAGAGGCGCTACGGCGTCGAGTTCGATGCGGACAAGGAGGCGATCGTCACCATCGGCTCCAAGGAGGGCCTCGCGCACCTGATGCTGGCGACGCTGGACCGCGGGGACATGGTGCTGGTGCCGAATCCGAGCTATCCCATTCACATCTACGGTGCAATCATCGCCGGCGCGGACATCCGCTCGGTGCGTATGACGCCAGGCGTGGATTTTTTCGCCGAACTCGAGCGCGCCATAGGCGAACTCATCCCGAAGCCGAAGATGCTGGTGATCGGCTTTCCCTCGAATCCGACGGCGCAGTGCGTGGAACTGGAGTTCTTCGAACGGGTGGTGGCGCTGGCGAAACAGCACGACATCATGGTGGTGCACGATCTTGCCTACGCCGACATCACCTTCGATGGCTGGAAGGCGCCCTCCATCATGCAGGTGCCCGGTGCGCGCGATGTCGCGGTCGAATTCTTCACCATGTCGAAGAGTTACAACATGGCGGGCTGGCGTATCGGATTCATGGTCGGCAACAAGGACATGGTCAACGCCCTGGCGCGCATCAAGAGCTACCACGACTACGGCACCTTCACGCCTATCCAGGTCGCCTCGATTGTTGCGCTCGAGGGGCCGCAGGAGTGCGTGGAGGATATCCGCATGAAATACCAGCGGCGTCGCGACGTGATGGTGAAGGGCCTGCACGAGGCGGGCTGGATGGTTGAAAATCCGAAAGCGTCGATGTACATCTGGGCGAAGATTCCCGAGGCGTACCGCCAGATGGGTTCGCTCGAATTCACCAAGAAGATCATGAAGGATGCGAAGGTGGCGGTGTCACCGGGTGTGGGATTCGGCGACTATGGCGACGATCACGTGCGGATCGCGCTGATCGAGAACGAAAGCCGCAGCCGCCAGGCGCTGCGCGGCATCAAGGACATGTTCCGCAAGGATGGCCTGCTGTAGCAACATGCAGATCATCGAGATCACCGACGGGGAGGGCCGTATCGCCGAAGCGGATTGGCTGGGAAGGGCTGAAGCGGTGCATCGGCAACTGCGCACGGCCCTGCCGGATGATTACGTGGTGACGATGCAGCGGGTGTTCGCGGGCGGCGCGCGCATGTGCGTGGCGGCAGCGGAAGGCGCGGTTGCAGGCGTGGCGGTGTACCGGGTCTACGAGAACACCTGGGCGGGGCGGCAGATGTATGTGGACGACCTGGTAACCGACGAAGCCCGGCGGTCCACGGGGGTCGGCAAGGCGCTGCTCGAGTACCTGGAACGGAGCGCCCGTCTCGCGGGTTGTGGCAGCCTCGCGCTCGACTCAGGCACGCAACGCCAGCAGGCGCACAAATTTTACTTTCGCGAAGGCATGGTCGTGACCTCGTTCCACTTCGGCAAGCAACTGGAGCAAACATGAAGCCCATGAAGGTCGCATTGCTGGGCATCGGCACCGTAGGCGGGGGAACCTGGACGGTCCTGGCGCGCAACCAGGAGGAGATATCGCGGCGCGCCGGGCGCGGCATCCAGATCACCGTGGTCGCGGACAAGGACACGGCGCGCGCCAACGCCCTGACCGGCGGCAAGGCCAGGGTCACGGCAGACGCGTTCGAAGCGGTGGCCGACCCGGACGTGGATATCGTCATCGAGCTGATCGGCGGCTATACCGTGGCAAAGGAACTGGTGCTGAAGGCGATCGCCAACGGCAAGCACGTGGTGACGGCGAACAAGGCGCTGCTCGCCACGCACGGCAACGAAATATTCGCCGCGGCGCAGAAAAAAGGTGTGATCGTCGCATTCGAGGCGGCGGTGGCGGGCGGCATTCCCATCATCAAGGCGCTGCGCGAAGGACTGACGGCCAACCGCATCGAGTGGATTGCCGGCATCATCAATGGCACATCCAATTTCATCCTGTCGGAAATGCGCGACAAGGGCCTGGCATTCGAGGATGTGCTGAAAGAAGCGCAGAAGCGCGGCTACGCGGAAGCGGATCCGACCTTCGACATCGAGGGCATAGACGCGGCGCACAAGCTCACCATCATGTCGGCCATCGCCTTCGGCGTGCCGATGCAGTTCGACAAGGCGTACACCGAGGGCATCTCCAAGCTGACCCGCGACGACATCCGCTACGCCGAGCAACTGGGTTACCGGATCAAGCTGCTCGGCATCACCCGGCGCACCCCCAGGGGCATCGAACTGCGGGTGCATCCGACCCTGATACCGGCAAAGCGCCTGATCGCCAACGTCGAGGGCGTGATGAACGCAGTGTTGGTCAAGGGCGATGCGGTGGGCGCGACCCTGTACTACGGCGCGGGCGCCGGCGCCGAACCCACGGCCAGCGCCGTGGTCGCCGATCTCGTCGACGTGACCCGCCTGCACACAGCCGATCCGGACCACCGCGTGCCGCACCTGGCGTTCCAGCCCGACCAGATGTCCGATATCGGCATCCTGCCGATGGACGAGGTATCGACATCGTATTACCTGCGCATGTCGGTTGTCGACAAACCCGGGGTGCTGGCGGATGTCACGCGCATCCTGGCCGACCTCTCGATCTCGATCGATGCGATGGTTCAGCGCGAACCGGCGGAAGGCGAAGAGCGCGTGGACATCATCATGCTCACCCACGAGACGCTGGAGAAGCACATCAACGCGGCTATTGCGAAAATCGAAGCGCTTTCCGTGGTCAGTGGCAAGGTGACGCGCATCCGGCTGGAGGAATTGGGAAAGAACTGATGCTATCGCCGCGCCGGCGATCCTGATCCGCTGCACCACACACCACCCCACGCAACCCCTTACCACCCGATACCACCCGACAGAGAACCACACCGGATTCCCGCGCGCGGGAACGATGGCCCAACCATGCGCTACATCAGCACCCGTGGCGGCGGCACGCCGCAGCGTTTCACCGACATCCTGCTGGAAGGCCTGGCGCCGGACGGCGGGCTGTACCTGCCCGAGAGCTATCCTCAAATCAGTTCGGCCGAGCTGGCCGAATGGCGCTCCCTGGATTATCGCGGGCTCGCATTCGAGATCCTGTCGCGCTTCGTGGACGACATTCCCCGCGCCGACCTGAAAGGCATCATCGAACGTGCCTATACGGCCAAGGCGTTCGGGTCTGACAACATCACGCCACTGAAACAACTCGAACCCGGCCTGTACCTGCTGCAGTTGTCCAACGGCCCCACGCTGGCTTTCAAGGACGTGGCGCTTCAATTGCTTGGCGAGTTGTTCGAGTACGAACTCGGGCGGCGCGGGGAAACCCTCAATGTGCTGGGCGCCACCTCCGGCGATACCGGATCGGCCGCGGAGTACGCAATGCGCGGCAAGAAAAACGTGCGGGTATTCATGCTCTCGCCGTACGGCCGCATGAGTCCTTTTCAGGCTGCGCAGATGTATTCGCTGGCCGACCCGAATATCTTCAATATCGGCGTGCGCGGGCTTTTCGACGATTGCCAGGATCTGGTCAAGGGCGTGTCGGCGGACCTGCAGTTCAAGGCCGCGCACCGCATCGGAACGGTGAATTCGATCAACTGGGCGCGCCTGCTGGCGCAAGTGGTCTATTACTTCAAGGGGTATCTTGAGGCCACAGGGACGGAAGCAGGGACGGAAGCAGGGGCGGAAGCGGCGGCGGGAAGCAACGCCGGGCACCCCGCGACAGTGTCATTCTCCGTCCCGACCGGGAATTTTGGGGATATCGCCGCCGGGCACATTGCCCGGCAGATGGGATTGCCTATCCGCAAGCTGATCGTCGCAACCAACGAGAATAATGTGCTGGACGAATTTTTCCGCACCGGTATCTATCGTGCGCGCAAGGCGGACGAGGTGTTCCAGACCTCCAGCCCCTCGATGGACATATCCAAGGCGTCCAATTTCGAGCGCTACGTGTACGACCTGGTGGGACGCGACCCGCTGCGGGTCGGTGAATTGTGGGGGAAGCTGGATGGCGCAGGGCAGTTCGACCTGTCCGGGTCGCCTTCGTTCGCTCGCGTGGGGGAAACCGGATTTGTCTCCGGCTACAGCACCCACGCCGAACGGCTGGATACCATACGCATGGCATACGCCAGGTACCGCTATATCATCGACACACATACTGCGGACGGCGTTCGCGTTGGACTGAAGTTTCGCGAACCGGGGGTGCCCCTGGTGTGCCTCGAAACCGCACAGGCGGTAAAATTCGAGGCGACGATACGCGAGGCGCTGGGAAGGGATCCCGACAGGCCCCCGGGTTTCAAAGGCATCGAAGGGCTGCCGCAGCGATGCGAAATCATGGATCCCGATCTGGCCGCCGTGAAGCGTTTCATCGAACAGAGAACATGATGGCCAAGACACTTGCTACCGAAAAAAATGTGCTGGGCGGCGAATTGCTGGCCTGCAGCTACGATCCGCTCACCGGCTATTTTCGCGACGGCTGCTGCGCAACGCGCGATGCCGACGGGGTGGCGCATCTGGTATGCATCAAAGCCACGGCGGATTTCCTGAAATTTAGCCGCGCGCGCGGCAACGATCTCACCACTCCCAGGCCGGAATTCCGCTTCCATGGCCTCAAACCGGGGGATCGTTGGTGTCTGCATGTGCTGCGCTGGGTCGAAGCGTATGAAGCCGGGATGGCGCCGAACGTGATCCTTGCCGCGACCCATGAAAACGCGCTGCGCTACGTCGACCGCGATGCGCTGAACGCGCATGCGCTCGACATGCACTGACAACTCGCGCGCCGCGGGTCATCGCCGCTTGCCTGTCGAGCCTTGAATTCGTAGCGTGCGCCATGCGCACGAATCGTTGAGAATCGTGCGCACGGCGCACCCTAGCGATGGTTCCAATGTGCCTCGCTGGTATCAGGCTGCAGCAATGGTATCCGGCACGACATCGAAAAATGCGGCCTGCTGTGCATCAGGCAACCGCCGGCAGGCGCGGTTCAGCCCGCTGATCACCGCCAGCACCGAAGCGGTGATGATGTTGGGATGCATGCCCACGCCGAATACTACGCCCGGCAAGCCGTCGGTCGCGATTTCGGCAAAGGCCACTGCAGTCGCGTCCGAGCCCTGGCCCATGGCCCGTTCCTCGTAACTTTGCAGGCGCGCCGGCGTGCGCAGCGCGTGCAGCAGTGCGTCGATGGGGCCGTTGCCTTCGCCGCTCAAGGTCATCTCGCTGCCGAACAGTCTCGCCGTCAGCGCGATCCCCTGGCTGGCGCCGCGTTCGTACAGGTGATGCGACCGATACTCGACTGGCTGGTTCGCCTCGAAGTACTCACTCGAAAACAGCCGCCAGATGTCCGCGGCGCTTGCTTCCTGACCGGTCGAATCGGTCATCTTCTGCACCGCTGCGCTGAATTCCACCTGCAGCCGGCGCGGCATCGCGAGGCCGTACTCGGCTTCGAGCAGGTAGGAGACGCCGCCTTTTCCGGATTGGCTGTTGACGCGGATGAGGGAGTCGTACGTTCGTCCCACGTCGGCCGGGTCGATGGGCAGATAGGGCACTTCCCAGAGCGCGTCCGGTGCCTGGGCTGCGAGGCCTTTCTTGATGGCGTCCTGGTGCGAACCGGAAAACGCGGTGAAGACCAGATCGCCCACATACGGATGACGCGGATGGATGGGCAACTGGTTGCAGTACTCCACGGTGCGCGCGACGTCGTTGATTTTCGAGAAATCAAGGCCGGGATGGATGCCCTGCGTGTACAGGTTGAGGGCGAGGGTGACGATATCGACGTTGCCGGTCCGCTCGCCGTTGCCGAACAGGCACCCCTCTACCCGGTCCACGCCTGCCAGCAAAGCCATTTCCGCCGCCGCCACCGCGGTGCCGCGATCGTTATGCGGATGGATGCTTAGGACCACCGCATTGCGCCGCGCGAGGCGACGGTGCATCCACTCGATCTGATCGGCGTAAATGTTCGGCGTCGACAGTTCCACCGTGGCGGGCAGGTTGATGACCGCTTTGAGTTGCGGCGTCGGTTGCCATACGTCCAGCACCGCATCGCAGATCTCGCAGGCGAATTCCAGTTCCGTGCCGGTGAACGTTTCGGGGCTGTATTCAAGGCGCCACTCTGTTTCGGGCCGGGCGTCGGCCAGCATTCTGATAAACCGCGTGCTTTCCACGGCCACGGCTTTCACCCCTGCTTTGTCGAGTCCGAACACGATGCGCCGGAAGTTCGGCGAGGTGGCGTTGTACAGATGGACGAGGGCGCGGCGCGCGCCGCGCACCGATTCCATGGTGCGTTCGATGAGGGGTTCGCGCGCCTGCGTCAGGACTTCTATGGTGACGTCATCGGGAATGTGGCCACCTTCGATCAGGGTGCGCACGAACGCGTACTCCGTCTCGGACGCCGAAGGAAATCCCACCTCGATTTCCTTGAAGCCGATCTCCACCAGCATCTTGAACATGCGCATCTTGCGCTCGACGTTCATTGGCTCGAACAGCGCCTGGTTGCCGTCGCGCAGGTCGGTGCTCATCCAGATCGGCGGCTGGGTGATTGTTTTGCCCGGCCAGGTGCGATCGGCAAGAGCTATGGGCTGGCATGGATGGTATTTGGAAGCGGGCTGTTTCAACATGGCGAGTCTCCGGATGAGCGTGCAAATGCGCTTTTCCCCGCTTGGGGCGGGGGTCAAAAACCAACAGGAGGGGGAGGGGGATTTATGCGCTGGGGGCGCGCAGCAGCAGTCCCAGCCCGAGCGGGCTCGTCAGAGAGTGACGAAGGGTCTGCTGATGAATCATGGACGCAATCTAGTGGACATGAGGCAGCTTGTCAAGCTTGTTCACCGTGTGTTCACGAGCGGCTGCGCTTAGCGGCGGCGCGCTCGTCCCGGTGCCGGCGCGCTGGGTGCGCCGGAGAAGGGAGTAGCCGACAATTCACTGAAGCTTTCGGGATTCATACTCCATCGGGCGGAAATGCCACGAAGCACTTCGTAGCCTGAAAAATATAGGTCTCGATATAGTCCAGCACAACCGGTTTGCGCTTGATCTCCGCCATCGCGCCCGCGAGCACCATCCAGTTCAGCATTTCGTGCTGCCCGGCGCGTTCCAGTTGCGCGGTGCCGAGGCGCCGCCACGATTCATAGTCGCCCTGCCTGAACGCCTCGAACAGCACCCGGTCCGAGTCCAGGTCGGGGATGACATAGCCGGTGTTGCTTGAGAGGAAGGAGTGCGACCAGCTCGAGGTCGCCATCAGGACGACCCGGTAGGGGCTGGCGGCTGCAACCTGCGCCAGTTTGGCGCCCACTTCCATGCACAGCGAGGGTGGCGGCGAGGGCGGATCGGGGGGGCCGTCTTTGCGCACGTCTTCGAACAGATGCGCAAAAGCGCCCCGCGACGTCATCACGCTGCTGCCGTAACAGTTCACGTGAAATGGAATGACCGGGTGCGGGAAGCCACGGCGGTCGTAATCCAGGTAAAGGATGGTGTTGGTGAAAGAATGACCCAGCACCGGCTCGTGCAGCGTCTTGTAGGCATAGGGCATGGCTACGCCGCGTTCCAGCAGGCCTGTCGTCAGCAATTTGGCTGCATCCCGATGGCCGTGCAGGCGCAAGGTCCAGTCGCTAGTCTCTCCCCACACGTTCTGCCGGCCGCTGTTCATGCCGTGTGCCCAGGGGTGGGAATCGAAGTCTTCATCCAGCCCGAATACGCAGAACGGGGGGATGATGTCTTCCTTGAAATTCTCGTACTGGTCGTCGCCGAATATCACCACCACATCAGGGGCGAACTCATCGATCATCTGCCGCTGCCTGCGGAAGCTTTCCAGCTGCCGCGCGCGGTGCGCCCGCGCAGCCGCTATCCCTTCGTCCGCACCGAACTCGGCCAGCATTTTCGCGGGCCAGTTGGCGCGGTCTCTGTAACGGTGATCGGCATTGGGGGCGGACGCGAGTTTCAGGAAAAAACCCACCATCTGCTCGTCCGGCCCCACCAGGGGCGGCGCGTGCGTTGTTCCTATGCCCAGTATCTCTGCCATGCAACACTCCTGTTCCGGATCAGACTATGTGAAAAGACCAGCCTTCGAATCATGCCACGATTGGGAGCACGCAGCAGGCAACATGCGTCCGGTCGTCCTCACGATCGCTTATGATGCTCGTCCGGTTACTTCGGACCCTATCCCGACCTATGGAGAGCGCAAGACATGGACACGATCCAAAGACAGGCAATCGAGGCCGAATGCAGGAATCTGTTCCTTGCATTCGGTCGTAATCTGGATGACCACAACGGCGAGGCCGCCGGAAAGTTGTTTGCGCCGGACGCCGTATGGGACCGCCAGGGCGTTCTGGTAAAAGGCCCCGCGGCCGTAAGCGCGGTCATTGCCGGGATGTCTCCGAACCGGATGATGCGGCACATTTTCACCAACCAGGTGATCGATGTGATCGACGAGGACCACGCCGAAGGGCGGGCGTATTACATGGTCTACCTGCACGACAGCACCGGGCCGGAGGACGAAAAACTGCCGCGACCGCTGACTGGCCCGGAGCGGATCGGCGACTATCTCAACAAGTTCGTGCGCACGCCCGCCGGCTGGCGGATCTCCTACAATAGTCCGAGGCGAATATTTGCCGCGCGTTAGCCCCTGCAGTATCGAAAACACTTGCAAAGGAGCGAATAGATGATCTGGTGCCGTTTTCAGGCTGGAGGCAAGGTCAGTTACGGAATCGTCGAAGGCGACACCGTAATCGCGGTGGACGGAAGCCCGTTCGGCGATCATGTCCGCACTTCGAACAAGCTGCCATTGAGCGCCGTGAAGCTGCTGGTGCCTGTCATACCCGGCACGTTCTACTGCGCAGGCGTGAACTACCGCGACCACGTGCGGAAATTTGCGGAACTGGCCGGAGAGCAGCCGAAGTACCCGCCCAAGGCCGACATCGGCTATCGTGCCAACAACGCCCTCATCGCCCACGAGGAAAACATCGTCAAGCCGAGGGACGCCGGAGAGCTGTTCCAGTACGAGGGTGAACTGGTGGCGGTGTTCGGCAAGCAGGCGAAACACGTTTCCAAGGAGCAGGCCCTGGACTGCGTGCTGGGATGGACGATAGGCAACGACGTGAGCGAGCGCACCTGGCAGAAGGCCGACAGGACCATGTGGCGCAGCAAGAACGCCGACACCTTCAAGCCTATGGGCCCGTGGATCGTGACCGGACTGCACCCGAAGGACATGAAGACCACGATCCGTCTGAACGGCAAGGTGGTGGACAGCTTCGAGACCGGCAACATGATCTTCGATGCGGCCGACTTCATCAGCGAGACCTCCCGCTACAACACGTTTTATCCGGGGGATGTGATGTGGCTGGGAACCGATGGAATGCCCCAGAACATGAAGCCTGGCGACACGATAGAGGTCGAAATTTCCGGCATCGGTGTGCTGCGCAATTACGTGGTGGCGGAGGCGTGATTCTCGCAGATGAACGCGGGCGCCGCACTGACCCGAGATGGAATATCGGCCAGCGCGACGGCTGAAAAAGGCGTTGCCGGCGACGCCAGTGTTTCGCACCCGTGCCGCCAGGGGCGTTGAGCTGTGCGCGCACGGCCAGGACAGACATTGACGAAGGCCGGCAATGTCAGCGGAGCAGATCGTTCCGGGATGGGGCATGCAGTACAACCACTACAGCGCACAAGCGCGTAGAATCCGCCCCTTTTCCGCAATTTCCTTCAGGTAATCCGTCTTGATCGTCACCTCCGGCGTCACCCTGCAATTCGGTGCAAAACCGCTGTTCGAAAACGTGTCCGTCCGATTCGGCGATGGCTACCGCTATGGCCTGATTGGTGCCAACGGCTCGGGCAAATCCACCTTTATGAAGATCCTGGGGGGGGACCTCGAGTCGAGCGCCGGATCGGTCACGGTCGGCCCACATGAGCGAATCGGCAAGCTGCGCCAGGATCAATTCGCCCATGAGAATGAACGTGTCCTCGACGTGGTGATGATGGGTCACGTCGAGATGTGGCAGGCGGCGCGCGAGCGCGACGCCATCTATGCCGATCCCGAATCCGGCGACGACGACTACATGCGTGCAGCCGATCTGGAGGCGAAATTCGCCGAGTACGGCGGCTACAGCGCCGAATCACGGGCAGGCGAACTGCTCCTGGGGGCGGGCATTCCGGTATCGCAGCACCAGGGGCCGATGAGCGAGGTCGCGCCGGGCTGGAAACTGCGGGTGTTGCTCGCACAGGCGCTGTTTTCCGATCCCGACACCCTGTTGCTGGACGAGCCGACCAACAATCTCGACATCAATTCCATCCGCTGGCTGGAGGACGTCCTGAACCAGCGCGCCAGCACCATGGTGATCATCTCCCACGACCGGCATTTCCTGAACAGCGTCTGCACCCACATGGCGGACCTGGACTACCGCCAGCTGCGCGTGTATTCGGGCGATTACGACGATTACATGGAAGCCTCCACCCTGGCACGCCAGCAACTCGCCTCGGCGAACAGCAAGGCTAAGGACCGGATTGCCGACCTGGAGACCTTCGTTCGCCGTTTCCGCGCGCACAAGGCGAAGGCAAGGCAGGCGACTTCGCGCATGAAGCAGATCGAAAAACTGAAAGTGGAGGACGTCAAACCCTCGAGCCGCCAGTATCCGTATATCCGTTTCGAGATAGATGAGCAGGAAAAGCTGCACCGGTTCGCGGTGACGGTGGAGCGGTTGTCGAAGTCCTACGACCGGCCGGTCATCGCGAATTTCAACATTGCCATCGAAGCGGGGGAGAAGGTCGCCATCCTGGGCCCCAACGGCGTCGGCAAAACCACGTTGCTGAGATGCCTGTGGGGCGACCTGAAAGCCGATGCAGGAACGGTCAAGTGGACCGACAAGGCCAGGCTGGGCTACTGCGCCGCGGATCACACCGAAGACTTTGCCGACGGCGCCAGCCTGACGGAATGGATGGGCCAGTGGCGGCGCGCCGGCGATGATGACCAGAAGGTGCGTTCGGTGCTCGGGCGCCTGCTGTTTTCCGGGGACGAAGTGGCCAAGCCGGTGACGGTCATTTCAGGCGGCGAGCAGCGGCGCATGATCTTCGGCAAGCTCACCCTGGAAATGCCCAACGTGATGCTGATGGACGAGCCGACCAACCATCTGGACATGGAGTCGATCGAATCTCTGAACGCGGCCCTGGAGCGCTACAAAGGCACGCTTATTTTCGTCTCACACGACAGGGAGTTCGTGTCCTCGCTCGCCAACCGCATCATCGAACTGAAGCCGTCGGCGACACCGGGTGGGGCAGCGGTGGTCGTCGATTTTCGCGGCAGTTACGACGAGTATCTGCTGAGCCAGGGAGTGGCGTAAGGGCGCACGACAACGACGGAAGTATTGCGATGTGCGTTGCTGTTCGCTGCGCTCACCACCAACCTGTGGCGCCAACCTGCGGCGCCTGGCGGGGCGCCGATCTCATGGCAGGTTTCGTAGCGCGCTATGCAGCTTTTTGCGCAGCCGGCCCCGCCTTGGCGAGCAAGCCGCGCAGTACGAACGGCAGGATGCCGCCGTGCAGGTAGTAATCCACCTCGATCGGCGTGTCGATGCGCAGCAGCACCGGCACTTCCCTGACGGTGCCGTCTTTTCGGCGGATCACCAGCATGATGTCCTGCTGTGGCTTCAATTGCCCCTCGCTGCCGCGCAGTTCGATCACTTCCTCGCCGGTAATGCCCAGGGTCACGATCGAATCCTGTCCCTTGAACTGGCAGGGCAGAACACCCATGCCGATCAGGTTGGAACGGTGGATGCGTTCGAAACTGCGCGCGATCACGACCTTGACGCCCAGCAATTGCGTGCCCTTGGCGGCCCAGTCGCGGGAACTGCCGGTGCCGTACTCTTCACCACCGAACACCACCGTCTGCACACCTGCGGCCATGTACTTCATCGCCGCTTCGTAAATCGGCATCTGCTCGCCTGAGGGCTGGTGTATCGTCAGGCCGCCTTCGACGCGCGAGCCGTCGGGCTTGGCCGGCAGCATCATGTTCTTGATACGCACGTTGGCGAAAGTGCCGCGCATCATCACGTCGTGATTGCCGCGCCGCGCGCCGTAGCTGTTGAAGTCGGGCACCGCCACGTCGTTTTCCATGAGAAAGATGCCGGCGGGTGAGGTGGGCTTGATCGAACCTGCCGGACTGATATGGTCGGTGGTAATGGAGTCGCCGAACACACCGAGGATGCGCGCATCGCGTATCGCGCCTGCTGCTTTCGGTTGCATCGAAAAATCCTTGAAGAACGGCGGCTCGGCGATGTAGGTCGACTTCGGCCAGCTGTATACCTCGCCCGAAACCGAGGCGACGTTCTTCCACATGGGATTCGCGTTGGCGAGGTCGCTGTAGAGTTTGCGATAGACCTTCGGGTCCATGGCGTACTTCATGCAGTCCTGGATCTCCCGGGTGGATGGCCAGACGTCGCCGATCCAGACATCCCGGCCGTCGGCGCC
Source organism: Betaproteobacteria bacterium (assembly GCA_009693435.1). The sequence continues at coordinate 158,190 of SHXF01000001.1, forward strand.
CTTGCCGAGCGGCTCGGACATCAGGTCCTTCAGCACGGTGCCGGTAATGGCGTAGGCTACGACCAGGGGCGGGGAGGCGAGGAAATTGGCGCGCAGGTTGGCGTGGATGCGTGCCTCGAAATTGCGATTGCCCGATAACACTGCCGCAGCAACGAGGTCGTTCTGCACGATCGCTTCTTCGATGGTGACAGGCAGCGGTCCGGAATTGCCGATGCAGGTGGTGCAGCCGTAGGCGACGACGTTGAAACCGAGTTTTTCCAGGTAGGGCAGCAGGCCGGCCTTGCTCAGATACTCGGTGACGACGCGCGAACCCGGGGCGAGTGAAGTCTTGACATGGGGCTTCACCGTGAGGCCGCGTTCGACGGCCTTCTTCGCCAGCAGGCCGGCTGCCAGCAGCACGCCAGGGTTGGACGTATTGGTGCAGGACGTGATCGCCGCGATCAGCACGTCGCCCGAACCGATGTCGATGCCATCGGCGGTCTTGAAGCGCCGGGCAAGTTCATCCGGCTTCTTCGAATAGCCGTTTTCCGCAGCGGATTTCGAAAACAGGTCGGCAAAGCAGCTTTTGACGTTCGCCAGTTCGATGCGGTCCTGCGGCCGCTTCGGTCCGGCGAGCGACGGTGACACCGTGCCCAGGTCCAGTTCTATGGTCTCGCTGTAATCGATGTCGCCGGCTGCGGGCGTGCCGTACATGCCCTGGGCCTTGAAGTACGAGCGGAATGCGTCGATCTCCGCCGCGGTGCGGCCGGTCCCCTCGAAGTACGACATGGTGACGTCGTCCACCGGGAAAAAGCCCATGGTTGCGCCGTAGTCGGGGGCCATGTTCGCGATGGTGGCGCGATCGGGAACCGACAGGCTGGCGGTCCCTTCGCCGAAGAATTCGACGAATTTGCCGACCACCTTGGTCTTGCGCATGAGTTCGGTTACGGTCAGCACCAGGTCCGTCGCGGTGACGCCGCCGCGCAGTTTGCCCTTCAGGTACACGCCGACGACGTCGGGCTCGAGAAAGTAGGTCGGCTGGCCCAGCATGCCGGCCTCGGCCTCGATGCCCCCCACGCCCCAGCCCACGACACCGATGCCGTTGATCATGGGGGTGTGGCTGTCGGTGCCCACCAGCGTGTCGGGATAATAGATGCCGTCTTTCTTGTGCACGCCGCGCGCCAGGTATTCGAGATTGACCTGGTGCACGATGCCGATTCCGGGCGGGACGACCTTGAATGTATCGAACGCCTGCATCGCCCACTTCATGAAGGTATAGCGCTCCTGGTTGCGGCTGAATTCCAGCTTCATGTTGAGATCGAGCGCGTTGTTGCTGCCGTAGTTGTCTATGTGTATCGAGTGGTCCACCACCAGGTCGACCGGTACCAGCGGTTCGACGACTTTGGGGTTCTTGCCCAGGCGGTCGGCGACGCTGCGCATGGCGGCGAGGTCGGCGAGGGCGGGAATGCCGGTCAGGTCCTGCAGCAGGATGCGAGACAGCACAAAGGGAATTTCATCGGTGCGCGCTGCGACCGGCTTCCATGCGGCGAGCTGGCGCACGTGCTGTTCGGCAACCTTCTTGCCGTCGCAATTGCGCAGCACCGACTCCAGCACGATGCGTATGGATACGGGCAGGCGGGAAATCTTGACGCCCAGCGCCTTCTCCAGCGCCGGCAGCGAGTAGAACTTGCCGGTCTTGCCCGAGGCCATCTTGAATTCCCGGAACGTCTTGAACAGATTGTGTGCCATTAGTCTCTCCTGGTAGCCGGTTTAGCTGGACCGATTGCGGGACCGAAGCGCGGTGCGGTTCGGATGGTTGAAGGTTGCAGGCATGCTGAGGGGAAGCGGCGGGAGATGCCGCTAGACGGCCATGAGATCGACAAATTCGTTGACCGGCGTGGCCTCGAGCCTGCGCTGGTTCGCGCACAGGTCCGCTAGGGCTGCGCGCTGTTTTTCGGGAAAGCGCCGGGCCAGGTTGGTGCGAAACTTCGCTTCCAGCACGGGAATGCCTTCCTTGCGGCGGCGACGGTGACCGATAGGATATTCTACCGCCACCTTTGCCGTGCTCGTTCCGTCCTTGAAGAATACCTGCAACTGGTTGGCGATCGAACGCTTCTTCGGATCGAGATAGTCCTTCGAGTACTGGGCGTTCTCGATGCACACCATCTTGTCGCGCAGGGCATCCACCCGCGGATCGCGCGCGACATCGTCTTCATAGTCCGCCGCCGTGAGATTGCCTTTGATCAGGCCGATCGCGGTCATGTACTGGATGCAGTGATCCCGGTCTGCCGGGTTGTTCAATGGTCCCTGCTTGTCGATGATGCGTATGGCCGATTCGTGCGTGACGATCTCGATCTTCCCGATGTCGGCCAGCCGATCCCTGACCCTGGGATGCAACTGCACCGCCGCTTCGACCGCAGTCTGCGAGTGGAACTCGGCGGGAAACGAGATCTTGAACAGTATCTGCTCCATGACGTAGGAGCCGTAAGGCCGCTGGAAGCTGAACGGTTTGCCCTTGAACAGCACGTCGTAGAACCCCCAGGTCTTGGCTGTGAGTACCGAGGGGTAGCCCATCTCGCCGGTTTTTGCGATCAACGCGAGTCGCACCGCGCGCGAAGTCGCGTCGCCGGCGGCCCATGATTTTCTCGATCCGGTATTGGGCGAGTGGCGATAGGTGCGCAGCGACTGGCCGTCCACCCAGGCGAGCGAAACGGCGTTGATGATCTCGTCGCGCGACAGCCCGAGCATCTGCGCGACCACCGCAGTCGAGGCGACTTTCACCAGCACCACGTGGTCGAGGCCGACCCGGTTGAACGAATTGTCCAGCGCAATCACGCCCTGGATCTCATGCGCCTTGATCATCGCCGTCAGCACATCTCGCACGGTGAGCGGCTTCTTGCCCGCTGCTAGCGCAACGCGCGAGAGCCAGTCCGCGGTGGCGAGGATGCCGCCGAGGTTGTCCGAAGGGTGGCCCCATTCCGCCGCCAGCCAGGTGTCGTTGAAGTCCAGCCAGCGGATCATCGCGCCGATGCTGAAGGCCGCCTGTACCGGGTCGAGCTGGAACGAGGTGCCCGGGACTTTGGCGCCATTGGGCACGATGGTGCCGGACACGATCGGACCGAGAAGTTTGGTGCATGCCGGATACTCCAGCGCTTCGAAACCGCAGCCCAGCGTGTCCATGAGGCAGAGGCGCGCGGTGTTGTAGGCCTCGCTGCTCTTGATGCTGTAGCGGGTGACGTAGTCGGCTATGTCCGTCAGAACCTTGTCGGGCTTCGGGCGGACGTTGGAGATGTGGGCGGACATGTTTTCTTCAGTAAAGAGTGGGATGGGAAGGTCTCGAGGGGAAGAGCGGACAAGTTCAACGGTTGCGGGTTGAAAGACCCCGGCTTTTCACTCTCTCCTTTTACTTTCTTTTTTCCAGCGCCACCCATTTGCGATCGTCGGGACCGACATAGTGGGCGCTGGGACGGATGATTTTTCCGTCGATGCGCTGTTCGATGATGTGCGCCGACCAGCCGCTGGTGCGCGAGATGACGAAGATGGGCGTGAACATCGCGGTCGGCACGCCCATCTGGTAATACGACACGGCGCTGAACCAGTCGAGATTCGGAAACATCTTCTTTTCCCGCCACATCACCGTTTCGAGCCGTTCGGCAATGTCGAACAACTTCATGTCGCCGGCAGACTCTGAAAGCCGCTTCGCCACGTCCTTGATGACCTTGTTTCGCGGGTCGCCGATGGTGTATACCGGGTGGCCGAAACCGATCACGATCTCCTTGTTCTGCACCCGGCGCACCACATCGGCTTCGGCAGCGTCGGGGCCGTCGTAGCGCGACTGGACTTCGAACGCCACTTCATTCGCGCCGCCGTGCTTGGGTCCGCGCAACGCGCCTATGCCGCCGCAGATGCCGGAGTAGAAGTCCGTGCCGGTGCCGGCAATGACGCGGCAGGCAAAAGTCGAGGCGTTGTATTCATGCTCGGCATACAGGATGAGCGAGGTGTGCATCGCCCGCACCCATTCCTCGGAGGGTACCCGGCCATGCAACAGGTGGAGGAAGTGACCGCCAATCGAATCATCATCCGTTTCGACTTCGATGCGCCGGCCGTTGTGGCTGTAGTGGTACCAGTAGAGCAGCATCGAGCCCAGCGATGCCATCAGGCGGTCCGCAATATCCTTTGCCCCGGGTACGTTATGGTCTTCTTTTTCGGGGAGCACCGTTCCCAGGACCGACACGCCGGTGCGCATCACATCCATCGGATGCGCCGATGCCGGCACACATTCGAGCACCGCCTTGACGTTGGCGGGAAGCCCGCGAAGCGCCCGCAGCTTCGTCTTGTACCCGCTGAGTTCCGCTGCGGAGGGAAGCATGCCGTGCACCAGCAGGTAGGCAACTTCCTCGAACTCGGCGTCATCGGCGAAGTCGAGGATATCGTAGCCGCGGTAGTGGAGGTCATTGCCGCTGCGCCCGACGGTGCACAGCGCGGTGTTGCCGGCGGGCACGCCGGAGAGTGCGACCGACTTTTTCGGCTTGGGGCCGCTGCCGGCGGCGCCTGCTGCGGTTCCCGGGACCAGGCTGGGAGCGTCGCTCATTTGTGTTTCTCCTTGGCAAACAGTTCGTCAAGTTTCTTTTCGTAGGAGTGATAGTTCAGATAATCGTACAGGTCGGCGCGGGTCTGCATCAGGTCGACCACATTTTTCTGCGTGCCCTCCTTGCGGATCGCGCCATAAACCTTCAGTGCTGCGGCATTCATGGCGCGAAAAGCGGAGAGCGGATACAGCGCGATCGCCACTTCGGCGGAGCGCAACTCGTCCACGGTGAACAGCGGCGTTGCGCCGAACTCCGTGATGTTGGCCAGGATGGGAACCTTCACCGCCTCGGCAAAAGTCCGGTACATGGCGAGATCGGTCATCGCTTCGGGAAAGATCGCATCCGCGCCTGCGGCGACGCAGGCGACCGCGCGCTCGATGGCGCGGTCCAGGCCTTCAACGGCGAGTGCGTCGGTGCGTGCCATGACGACGAAGTCGGAATCGGTTTTCGCATCCACGGCCGCCTTGATGCGGTCGACCATCTCGCCCTGGGTTACCAGCTCCTTGCCGGGCCGGTGGCCGCAGCGCTTGGCGCCGACCTGGTCCTCGATATGCATACCGGCCGCCCCGGACTTCGTGAGCGAGCGGACGGTTCGCGCTATGTTGAACGCGCTCGCGCCGAAGCCGGTATCGACGTCGACCAGCAACGGAAGCGCACACACGTCGGTGATGCGCCGCACGTCGGTAAGCACGTCATCCAGATTGGAAATGCCGAGATCGGGCAGGCCCAGCGATCCCGCAGCGACACCGCCGCCCGACAGATAGATGGCCTTGTAACCGCTGCGCTCCGCCAGCCGCGCGTGCAGTGCGTTGATTGTGCCGACGCACTGCAGCGGCTTTTCCTCCCTCATCGCGGCGCGCAGCTTTGCGCCTGGTGACGACGTGCCCATGTTCGCTCCCGTTGATCCACTGGTTTGGCGACTGGTGCGGCCCTGCTGCCCGTTCCGTCAGTCGCGGCTTCGGCTCGACTGCAAATCAACCCAGCAAGTGCTGCACGCCGTCGCGCTCTTCCTGGAGTTCCTTCAGTGTGGCGTCCATTTTTCCGCGGCTGAATGCGTCGATTTCCAGCCCGCTCACCCGGGCGTATCCGCCTGCCGAACAAATTACCGGAACGCCGTACATGATGCCCTCGGGAATGCCGTAGGACCCGTCGGAAGCGATACCCATCGTGACCCATTTGCCTCCGCTGCCAAGAACCCAGTCGCGCACGTGATCGATGGCCGCATTGGCCGCCGACGCGGCAGAAGATAGGCCGCGGGCCTCGATGATCGCGCCGCCGCGCTTGCCCACCGTCGAGATGAAGGTATCGCGATACCACGCCTCGTCGTTGACCACCGTGGGCGCAGGCTGGCCGGCGATGGTGGCAAAGCGGTAGTCCGGATACATCGTCGGCGAGTGATTGCCCCAGACGATCATTTTCTCGATGGCGTCGACCGGTTTGCCGGTCTTGGCGGCGAGTTGCGAGAGTGCCCGGTTATGGTCCAGCCTCAGCATCGCGGTGAAGTTTTCGCGCGGTAACTGCGGCGCGCTGTTCATTGCGATATAGGCATTGGTGTTGGCCGGGTTGCCGACCACGAGGACTTTGACGCTGCGCTTGGCCACTTCGTTCAGTGCCTTGCCCTGGGCCGTGAAAATCTGCGCGTTGGCGGCCAGCAGGTCCTTGCGCTCCATTCCCGGGCCACGCGGCCGCGCGCCTACCAGCAGCGCGACGTCGATATCCTTGAACGCAATCTTCGGATCGCTCGCCGGTACCATGCCGGCGAGCAGGGGGAAGGCGCAATCGTCCAGTTCCATCATCACGCCCTTGAGCGCCTTCTGCGCCTTTTCGTCGGGGATCTCCAGCATTTGCAGAATGACGGGCTGGTCTTTGCCCAGCATGTCCCCGTTGGCGATGCGGAACAACAGGCTGTAACCGATTTGTCCGGCAGCGCCGGTCACTGCGACACGAATGGGTGGCTTAGCCATGAAGGATTCCTGGTTTGTTGTGGTCAGACTGAACGGGCCCGATCAAGCAGAACGGACTGATGAACTGGACTGAATGGGGGATTATCTGAAACTTCCGTAGTTGTTGCAATGCAAGGACACAAGCAAAGGCATCACGCCGCGTCGATTGCGGCGCTAATCGAAACAGGAACGGGTCGCGCAGCACAACAAGCTGCGGCGGACTGGCGGACTGCTATAATCTTTTCGCTATTTGCGCTTCATCACGACCTCATCACAAGTTTCCGACACGTCTCAAGGTGAAGTTACATGCCTGAATTGGCGGCGAAAAAGCAGCGTCCTGTCTGGTTCAACCTCAGTCCACTCAATCTGCCGGCGCCGGGACTGGTTTCAATTTTTCACCGTGCAAGCGGCATCCTGCTGTTTCTCGCACTGGTGTGGTTCCTGTTCCTCCTGGACATGAGCCTTGCGTCGGAAGCGGGTTATGCGCGCTTTCGCGCCTACGTCTCGCATCCGCTGGTAAGGCTGGTGCTGCTGGTGATGCTCTGGGCTTACCTGCACCACTTCTGCGCCGGAATCCGCTTCCTGTTCCTGGACATCCACAAGGGCATCGATCTGGCCACCGCGAGGACGACCAGCTTCGTCGTGTTCGCGGTCAGCCTTGCGCTTACGGTCCTGATCGGAGCGAAGCTATGGTAAGTCGCGTCGTTGTCGGGGCGCATTACGGGAGCCGCGGCTGGCTGGCGCAGCGTGTGAGCGCGGTGGTCATGGCCGTCTACACAGTCATTATCGTGGCTGTGCTGATGTCGGGCGGTCCCTTCAATTACGCGTCCTGGAAGGCATTGTTTTCGCAGGGATGGATGCGATTTGCCACATTTCTCTTTGCATTGAGCCTGTTGCTGCATGCCTGGGTGGGGGTTCGCGACATACTCATGGACTACGTCAAACCGACCGGTTTGCGTCTTGCCCTGCACGTGCTCGTGATCCTCGCGCTTGTGGGCTACGCCGGCTGGGCGGTGCAGATCCTGTGGAGGGCCTGATGTGGCGAGGTCCGACCTCGATGCACGGCGCAATGTGCGGCGCAATGTGCGGCGTAAATAATAATGGGTAAGGCGGGTACTGACGTGATGGTGAACATGTGACGATGGTCAAGAGATTGTTCGATGCGGTGGTCGTGGGCGCCGGCGGCGCCGGGCTGCGCGCGTCGCTGCATTTGGCGGAAGCGGGACTCAAGGTGGCGGTCCTGTCGAAAGTGTTTCCGACACGCTCCCACACCGTGGCCGCACAGGGCGGAGTCGGGGCTGCGCTCGGCAACATGGGTGAAGACTCCTGGCTATGGCACATGTACGACACGGTCAAGGGTTCCGACTGGCTCGGCGACCAGGACGCGATCGAATTCATGTGCAGGGAAGCACCGAAGGCAGTGTACGAACTCGAACATTTCGGCATGCCGTTCGATCGCAATGAAAATGGCACTGTCTATCAGCGGCCGTTCGGCGGTCACTCGTCGAACTTCGGCGAACGCCCGGTGCAGCGCAGTTGCTGTGCTGCCGACCGCACGGGCCACGCGATGTTGCACACGCTGTACCAGCGCAACGTCCGCGCCAATGCCCAGTTTTTCGTCGAGTGGATGGCGCTCGACCTGATTCGCGATGCAAGCGGACAGGTACTGGGCGTGACGGCGCTCGAGATGGAAACCGGCGAAGTCATGGTGCTGCAGGCGCGCGCCACCCTGTTTGCGACCGGCGGGGCCGGGCGTATTTTTTCATCGACGACCAACGCCTTTATCAATACCGGTGACGGACTGGGCATGGCGGCGCGTGCTGGCATTCCGCTGGAGGACATGGAATTCTGGCAATTCCATCCGACGGGCGTGGCCGGGGCGGGTGTGCTGATCACCGAAGGGGTGCGCGGGGAGGGCGGTTACCTGCTGAACAAGAACGGCGAACGCTTCATGGAGCGTTACGCGCCGAATCTGAAGGACCTGGCCAGCCGGGATGTTGTGTCGCGGGCCATGGCTACCGAGATCAAGGAAGGCCGCGGTGGCGGCAAGGACGGGGACTACCTGCTGCTCAAACTGGATCACCTGGGACCCGAGGTTATCGACAAGCGTCTGCCGGGAATCCGCGAAATCGCCAAGAAATTCGCCAACGTGGACCCGGTCAAGGATCCCATTCCTGTGGTGCCGACGGTCCATTATCAAATGGGCGGCATACCGACCAATTATCTGGGCGAAGTGATAGTTCCGCGCGATGTCAACGGACGGCGCGAGGATGAAACGGTTGTCGCGGGTTTCTATGCCGCCGGAGAGTGTGCTTGCGCTTCGGTGCACGGGGCGAACCGGCTCGGCACCAATTCGCTGACCGACCTGCTCGTTTTCGGCAAGGCGTCGGCGGACTCGATGATCAAGTACCTGCGCGAGAATCCTGTCCATAAGGACCTCCCCGGGGACGCGGAAGACCGCACCCTGTCGCGGCTGTCACGGCTGGACAACCAGAAGAACGGCGAGAGCGTGGCGGAAGTCGGCCGCGACATGCGCCGAACGATGCAGTTGCATTGCGGCGTGTTTCGTTTCCCGGATCTGCTGTCCGAGGGTGTCCGGAAAATCCGCGAAGTCTCCGACCGCGCCACCCGCACCGAAATCAAGGACAAGAGCAAGGTATTCAATACAGCCCGGGTCGAGGCGCTGGAACTGGACAATCTCATCGACGTGGCGCGTGCATCCATGGTCTCAGCGGAGGCAAGGAAGGAATCGCGCGGGGCGCACGACCGCGCCGATTTCCATAACCGCGACGACGTCAACTGGCTCAAGCACAGCCTCTGGTTCAAGGATGCGGACCGGCTCGAGTACAAGCCGGTGCATATGAAGCCGCTTTCGGCCGAAACCGTCGAACCGAAAGTCAGGACCTATTAAGTCAGGACCTATTAGGATGCGCAGAATGCAGGGTGCGCAGGATGCGTTGGGTAAGCGTGTATTTTCAGTGCTTCCGTAATCGCAGAATTCAACCGAGAACGCCAAATGCTCTTCAAAGTCTTCCGCTACGACCCGGACAAGGATGTCAAGCCCTATATGCAGGACTATGACATCCCGCTCGAGCCCACCGACCGGATGTTGCTCGATGCCCTCGTCCGGATCAAGGAGCATGACGATACTTTGTCGTTGCGTCGTTCCTGCCGCGAGGGTGTGTGCGGCTCGGACGCGATGAATATCAACGGGCGCAACGGCCTGGCTTGCACGACGCGCGTAGCGGACCTCAAGGAGCCGGTTGAACTGCGTCCGCTACCGGGTCTGCCGGTGATCCGCGACCTGATTGTCGACATGAGCCAGTTCTTCAAACAGTACCACTCGATAAAGCCCTATCTGGTCAACGACGATCAGCCGCCTGAAAAAGAGCGCATCCAGTCCCCCGAGGACCGCGAAGCCCTGGATGGGTTGTACGAATGCATACTGTGCGCGTGCTGCTCGTCCGCGTGCCCGTCGTTCTGGTGGAATCCGGACAAGTTCGTCGGCCCGGCGGGGTTGCTGCAGGCCTACCGGTTTATCGCCGACAGTCGCGACCAGGCCACCAATGAGCGCCTCGACAACCTCGAAGACCCGTATCGCCTGTTCCGTTGCCATACCATCATGAATTGCGTCGATGCGTGCCCCAAGAATCTCAATCCGACCAAGGCCATCGGCAAGATCAGGGAAATGCTGGTCAAGCGTGCCGTCTAGCGGGAAAGGCGGGGACGCTGCGCTGAAGGTTTGCGGTTTTCGGCGATCGGGCGGGAAACGGCGATGGAGGCTGTAGAATTCAATCGCCTGCGCTGGCAATGCCGGCGCGGCATGCTGGAAAACGATCTGGTGCTGGATCGGTTTCTGCTTCGCCACGGTGAAGCCCTGGAAGGGGCGCGGCTGGAGGCGTTCAAGGCATTGCTCGAATATTCGGACAACGATTTATGGGATGTGGTGAGCGGACGCGCGGAATGCCGCGATCCGTCGCTCAGTGAGGTGGTGGCGCTGCTGCGGGCGTGCTGAGACCCGGACCCATACCAGCAGACTACGGTATTTCCAGGAGACGTCTATGAGTGCCAGCAAAAAAGCCGTGCTGAATTACGGCGACGGCAAATCAGTTGAATTTCCGGTTCTTTCCGGCAGCATAGGCCCGGACGTGATCGACATTCGCACGCTCTACGGCAAGACCGGTGCGTTCACCTATGACCCGGGATTCCTTTCCACCGCAAGCTGTAGTTCGAAGATCACCTACATCGACGGCGACACGGGTGTTCTGCTCTATCGCGGCTACCATATAGAGGAACTGGCGAAGCACTGCGACTTTCTGGAAGTCTGCTACCTGCTCCTCAACGGTGAACTTCCGGATCCGGGACAGAAGAAAGAGTTCGACACCACGGTCATCCACCACACCATGGTGCACGACCAGCTCAACCGGTTCTTCACCGGCTTCCGGCGCGATGCGCATCCCATGGCGGTCATGGTCGGAATAGTGGGCGCCTTGTCGGCTTTCTATCACGACTCGCTCGACATCAATAATCCCGAGCATCGCAAGGTTTCGGCATTTCGCCTGATCGCCAAGCTGCCGACCATAGTCGCCATGGCCTACAAGTATTCGATGGGCCAGCCGTTTGTGTATCCGCAGAACAACCTGTCTTATTCCGCGAACTTCATGCGCATGATGTTCGCGGTGCCGACGGAAGAGTACAAGGTGAACGAGGTGTTGGTGCGGGCGCTTGACCGCATTTTCATCCTGCACGCGGACCACGAACAGAATGCGTCGACCTCGACGGTGCGCCTGTCCGGTTCGTCCGGTGCCAATCCGTTTGCGTGCATCGCGGCCGGCATTGCGTGTTTGTGGGGACCGGCCCACGGCGGCGCAAACGAGGCCTGCCTCGAGATGCTGGAGGAGATCGGCGACGTGTCCAAAGTCGGCGAGTTCATCAAGAAGGCGAAAGACAAGGACTCCGGTGTCCGCCTTATGGGCTTCGGCCACCGCGTCTACAAGAATTACGATCCGCGCGCCAAGCTGATGCGCGAGACCTGCCACGAAGTCTTGGGGGAACTCGGCCTGCACGACGACCGCTTGTTCAAGCTCGCCCTCGCGCTGGAGAAAATCGCCCTCGAGGACGATTATTTTGTGCAGCGGAAACTCTATCCGAATGTCGACTTCTATTCCGGCATCGTGCAGCGCGCGCTGGGAATCCCGGTTTCAATGTTCACCTGCATCTTCGCGCTGGCTCGCACCGTCGGCTGGATTGCGCAGTGGCAGGAAATGATTTCCGATCCGGAATACAAGATCGGCCGGCCGCGCCAGCTCTACAACGGGCCGGGTCCCCGCGATTTCGTGAAAATCGCGAACCGTTGAGCCTTTCCTGACAGGACCGGAGCGTGCGCGGCTGAGCGGCTGATCGACATGGGCGCTCGTTCGGGCGCTGCAGCCCTGGCCAGGGCCGGCGCGCGCCCGAGCGGCTGTCAAGAAGCCATGTATCTTTTTTCCCGACTTATCGGGCAAGGTGGCAGGCCATGATGAAACAGATGCTGTCGAATTCGTACCTGTTCGGTGCCAATGCGCCGTTCATAGAGGAACTGTACGAATCCTATCTGAATAACCCGCAGTCGATTCCCGAGCAGTGGCGCGAGTATTTCGACAAGATGCAGCTGCTGCCGAGCCCGGCTGACGGCAATGGCGGGCGCGACGTGGCGCATGCACCAATCGTGCAGTCGTTCGCGCAGCGCGCCAAGGAAGGCAAGCTGCGCGCCGCGGCCTCCCCGACCGAACTGGGCGTGGAGCGCAAGCAGGTCTATGTGCTGCTCTTGATCGCCGCGTACCGGACCATGGGATGCCGCTGGGCCGAGATCGACCCGTTGAAGCGCCAGCCGAGGCCGAACATTCCGGAACTGGGACCGGCTTTCTACGATCTGACCGAAGCCGACATGGACCTCGTCTTCAACACCGGCACGCTGATCGGTCCGGAGCGCGCGACGCTGCGGGACATAATTCAGGCGCTGCGCGAGACGTATTGCGGCTCCATAGGCGTCGAATACATGTACATGAGCGACATGCGCCAGAAACACTGGATCCAGCAGCGGCTGGAGGCGGTGCGTTCCCGGCCCAATCTGTCGGCGGATGCGAAGCAGCGCATTCTCGAGCGCATCACCGCCGCGGAGACCCTGGAGAAGTACCTCCACACGCGCTACGTCGGGCAGAAGCGTTTTTCGCTCGAAGGGGGCGAGACGCTGATTGCCTGCCTGGACGAATCGGTGCAACGCGCCGGCGCGCATGGCATCGAGGAATTCGTCATCGGCATGGCGCATCGCGGTCGCCTCAACGTGCTGGTGAATACACTGGGCAAGACCCCGGGGGAGCTGTTCTCGGAATTCGAGGGCAAGCACGCGGCCGATCTCTCGTCCACGGGCGACGTCAAGTACCACAACGGCTTCTCCTCCGACGTATCGACCGCGGGCGGTCCGATCCACCTTACGCTTGCGTTCAATCCTTCGCACCTGGAGATCGTCAATCCGGTGGTCGAGGGCTCGGTGCGCGCGCGCCAGCATCGCCGCAAGGACAAGACCGGCGATTCGGTGATGTCGTTGCTGCTGCACGGCGATGCCGCATTCGCCGGCCAGGGCGTGATCATGGAGACCTTCAATCTGGCGCTGACGCGCGGCTACGGCACGGGCGGCACGGTGCACATCGTGATCAACAACCAGATCGGATTTACCACTTCCGACCTGCGCGATGCTCGCTCGTCGCTGTATTGCACCGACGTGGCCAAGATGATAGAGGCGCCGATCTTCCACGTGAACGCGGACGATCCCGAGGCTGCCGTGTTCGTCACCCAACTGGCGATGGATTTCCGCAAGGAATTCAAGCAGGACGTGGTGGTCGATCTGGTGTGCTTTCGCAAACTGGGGCACAACGAGCAGGACGAGCCTTTTGTCACCCAGCCGCTGATGTACAAGAAAATTTCACAGCACCCCGGAACGCGCAAGCTGTACGCCGACAAGCTGATAGCGCAGGGCGTCATCAAGGCGGACGAACCCGACCAGATGATCAAGGATTACCGCCAGGCGCTGGACGAGGGCAAGCACACCTCCAGCACGGTGTTGTCGCAGTTCCAGCGCAAGTACGCCGTGGACTGGACGCCCTTCCTCAATACCAAGTGGACCGACAGCGCCGATACCTCGGTGCCCATTGCCGATCTGCAACGGCTGGGGGAACGGCTGACCACCGTCCCTGCAGGATTCAAGGTCCATCCTTCGGTCGAGCGTGTCATTCAGGCGCGCCGTGAAATGGCACAGGGCAAGCGCATGCTCGACTGGGGCATGGCGGAAAACCTGGCGTACGCGACACTCCTGGTGAACGGCTATGGCGTGCGGCTCTCGGGACAGGATTCCGGACGCGGAACCTTCGCCCACCGCCACTCCGTGCTGCACGACCAGAATCGCGAGAAATGGGATGCCGGAACCTGCATTCCGTTGCAGAATCTTGGCGAGAACCAGTCGGATTTCGTGGTGATCGACTCGGTGCTCTCGGAGGAGGCTGTGCTGGGTTTCGAGTACGGCTACGCGTGCGCCGAACCCAACGAATTGACCATCTGGGAGGCGCAGTTCGGTGATTTCGCCAATGGCGCACAGGTCGTCATCGACCAGTTCATCGCTTCAGGCGAGGCAAAATGGGGCCGCATGTGCGGGCTGGTGCTGCTGCTGCCTCACGGATACGAGGGGCAGGGGCCGGAACATTCTTCCGGGCGCCTGGAGCGTTATCTGCAATTGTGCGCGGAGCACAACATGCAGGTGTGCGTGCCCAGCACGCCGGCGCAGATTTTCCACCTGCTGCGCCGCCAGATGCTGCGCCAGTTCAGAAAACCGTTGATCGTATTTACCCCCAAGTCGCTGCTGCGCAAGCCCGATGCCGTTTCGCCGCTGAAGGACCTCGCCAAGGGCGAATTCAAGACCGTTATCGGCGAAGTCGACGTGCTCGATCCGAAAGATGTCAGTCGCATCGTGATGTGCTCGGGCAAGGTCTATTACGACCTGTTGTCGGCGCGCCGCGAGCGGCGGCTCGACAACATCGCGATCATCCGCATCGAGCAGCTCTATCCGTTCCCGCACAAGCCGTTTTCGGCGGAAATGAAACGCTATCCGAACGCGCGGGAAATCGTGTGGTGCCAGGAAGAACCGCAGAATCAGGGGGCCTGGTATCAGACGCAGCACTATTTCGTCGAAAATATGCGCGCCGAGCAGAAACTGTTCTGCGCCAGCCGCCCGTCCGCTGCAGCGCCTGCAGGCGGATCCCTGTCAAAGCACAACGAGCGGCAAAAGAAAGTGATCGAAATGGCATTGGGCAAATTCAAGGGCTGACACCGGCATCATGGGGGGCAGTCCTGGCATCCGGCGTGCTGCACGCTGGTTTTTTGAAGTAGGCGTGGCCAAGGTCGAGCCGAAGCCCGTGAAAAAACCGAACGGAGCGATTCATGTTAGTAGAAGTCAGGATTCCACAGCTGTCGGAGTCGGTTGCGGAAGCGACCATGCTCAGCTGGCACAAGAAGGAAGGCGAAGCGGTCAAGCGCGACGAAAACCTCATCGATATCGAGACCGACAAAGTCGTTCTGGAATTGCCGGCGCCGGTTGACGGCGTACTGGTCAGGATAATGAAGGAGGACGGCGCAACGGTCGTATCAGGCGAAGTGATTGCACGGATCGACACCGAGGCCAAGCCCACGTTGGGCTCCGTCGCAGCGGCCCCGGCACCGGCCGGTGTACGTTCGGAACCGAAGGATGTTCCGGAAACGCCCGTGCTGTCCCCGGCTGAGGCGCGCCAGGATGCTCGCCTGATGCCTGCCGCAAGAAAGCTCGTGGAAGAACTGGGGATTGATCCGACGCGCATCGCGGGCAGCGGACGAGACGGCCGGATCACCAAGGCCGACGTGCTGGAGCAGGGCCGCAAGCCGGCGGCTACAGTCCGGCCCGCGGCGGCAGTCCGGCCGGCGGAGACCGGCGCGCCGGCGCTGGCGCAAGCACCGTCGCCGGTCAACGTCGATCAGCTACTCGGCGGCAGGCCCGAGCAGCGGGTGCCGATGTCGCGCTTGCGCGCGCGCATAGCGGAACGGCTGGTGCAATCCCAGTCCACCGCGGCCATCCTCACCACGTTCAATGAAGTGAACATGCAGCCGGTGATGGAGATGCGCAAGAAGTACCAGGAGCGCTTCGAGAAGGAGCACGGGGTCAAGCTCGGCTTCATGTCCTTTATCGTCAAGGCGACGCTGCACGCTCTGAAAAAATATCCGGTGGTCAATGCTTCGGTGGACGGGAACGACATCGTCTATCACGGCTATTTCGACATCGGCATCGCCGTTGGCAGCCCGCGGGGCCTGGTAGTTCCCATACTGCGCGATTGCGACCAGTTGTCGCTGGCTGAGATCGAAAAGAAGATCGCCGACTTCGGAAAACGCGCCCAGGAGGGCAAGCTCTCGATCGAAGACCTGACAGGGGGCACGTTCTCGATTTCAAACGGCGGGGTGTTCGGTTCGATGCTCTCGACGCCCATCATCAATCCGCCGCAATCCGCCATTCTCGGGGTGCACGCCACCAAGGACCGGCCGGTGGTGGAAAACGGCCAGATCGTGATACGACCGATGAATTATCTCGCGATGTCCTACGACCACCGTATCATCGACGGCCGCGAGGCGGTGCTATCCCTGGTGGCCATCAAGGAGGCGCTGGAGGACCCCGCTCGCCTGCTCCTGAACATCTGAAACGGCAGGCCGCCACTTCTGCCCCGGCGGCTCACCCGGCCGGGGACGCAATGAGCGGGGATTTGCTCCGTCGCGATGCCGATTCGGCAAATGATATGCCGAACAAGGAGGCTCAGTTACGTAGATGCGGCCCCCTTGTAAATTGCGGCCCCCTTGTATATCCCCCATTTCAGGGGAAACACGCTTGATGCTTTTTCGGAAGTGGACACTTGTTCAGTGTTTCCCAGACAACCAGGCAAGGATTTCCATATCATGGTCCAGTCATTCGACGTTGCAGTGATCGGTGCAGGCCCGGCGGGCTACATCGCGGCGATTCGCTGTGCCCAGCTCGGCATGAGCGTGGCTTGCGTCGAGGAATGGCGCACCCCCGACGGTGACCCCGCACTCGGCGGGACCTGTCTCAACGTCGGATGCATTCCCTCCAAAGCCCTGCTTGAATCCTCGGAGAATGTCGAGCGCATCTCCCACAAAATCGGCGTCCACGGGATTGCCGTGACCGGTGTCAGCGTCGACGTGGGCAAGATGCTGGCGCGCAAGGACGCCATCGTCACCAGGATGACGAAGGGAATCGAAACTCTGTTTCGCAAGAACAAGGTTACGTGGCTGAGGGGCCATGGCAAGCTGACTGGGCGCGGCCAGGCATGGCAGCTTGAGGTATCTGGAGCTGAAGGCAGCGAATCGGTGGAGGCGACCTATGTGATCATCGCCACGGGCTCCACCGCGCGCCACCTCCCCGGTGTGCCGGTCGACAACGAAATCGTCTGCGACAATATCGGGGCCCTTGCGTTTCGCGAGGTACCGCAGCGGCTGGGTGTCATCGGCGCCGGCGTCATCGGCCTGGAACTCGGTTCGGTATGGCGGCGGCTCGGCTCGAAGGTGACGGTCCTCGAGGCTTTGCCTGCCTTTCTTGGCGCAGCCGACGAGGCGGTCGCCAAGGCCGCGTGGAAGATTTTCACCAAGGACCAGGGTGTCGACATCCGCCTGTCCTGCAAGATCGGAGAGATCGCGGTCACGAAAAAGGGGGTCACTGTCCACTACGAAACCGCCGGGAGCGCGCAGCAGCTGGTCTGCGACCGCCTGATCGTGTCGGTGGGGCGGGTGCCCAATAGCGCGGGGCTGGGCGCGGAGAACGTCGGCCTGAAGATAGACGGCCGCGGCTTCATCGAGGTGGATGGCGAGTGCCGGACCAACCTGTCCAACGTGTTCGCCGCGGGCGACGTGGTGCGCGGTCCGATGCTCGCGCACAAGGGAGAGGAGGAGGGTGTGATGGTGGCCGAACTTATCGCAGGCCAGAAGGGGCACGTCAACCTCGAGACGATACCCTGGGTGATCTATACCTCGCCGGAGATTGCCTGGGTGGGCAAGACCGAGCAGGCGCTCAAGGCGGAAGGCATACCCTACAAGGTCGGGCAGTTCCCCTTCACCATCAACGGCAGGGCGCTGGGCCAGGACGAGACCGAAGGTTTCGTGAAGATGCTGGCGCACGCGAAAACAGATGAGATCCTCGGCGTGCACATCATCAACACGCATGCCTCCGAACTGATTGCCGAGGCTGTCGTTGCCATGGAATTCCGTGCTTCGTCCGAAGACATCGCGCGCATCGTTCACGCCCATCCGTCGCTATCGGAGGTGATGCACGAAGCAGCGCTTGCGGTCGATAAGCGGGCGCTCAACATGTGACCGGCAAAGCCTCAGGGCCAGGCTGGCGACCCCGCCGCTTGCGCCACGCAATTCTGTATCATCCCGTTCAAGCTTCAACTTCCGAGAAATCCGACCTCCGCAACATGTCCGAGATAGATGATCTGCAAGCGGCGGAAGGCGAGAAGCTTTCGGTTTCCAAACTCTACGAGCGCGCGCTCGAACGGCGCGGCTACATTTCCGACTGCTCCCAGCTTGCCGCGGTCGGGCGACTTCAGCAGCTCTTCGAGGAATGGACCGGCTACAAGGAGCGGCGCCGCAACGCGCTGCGGCGCCTCGTGGTTCGCCCGCCGCTGCCGCGTGGGGTGTACCTGTGGGGCGGAGTGGGGCGGGGAAAAAGTTTTCTGATGGACAGCTTCTACCTGTCGCTGCCCCTGGTCAGAAAGCGCCGCGTCCACTTCCACCATTTCATGCGCGATGTTCATCGGGAACTCGAGGAACTCAAGGGCCGCGAGGATCCGCTGAGCGCAATGGCGCTGCGCATCGCCAAGCGCTATCGGCTGATCTGCTTCGATGAAATGCATGTAAACGACATCGCCGATGCGATGATAGTCGGCCGCCTGCTGGGGCGGACCATGGATCTCGGCGTGGTGTACTGCATGACCTCGAATTACCATCCGGACGAGCTCTACAAGAACGGGCTGAAGCGGGAGAATTTCATGCCGACCATTGCGCTGATCAAGCAGCGTCTGGACGTCCTGAATGTCGACAGCGGCGTGGACTATCGGCAACGCACGCTGGAAAAGGTGCGTGTCTACCACCAGCCGCTCAGTCCCGGAGCAGAGCGCGCAATGATGGATGCGTTTGCCGCCATAGCGGAAGTGGAGGAGGAGTCGCATGAACTCGATGTGGAGGGACGGATCATTCCCTACCGCCATCGGGCGGGCGGTGTGCTGTGGCTCGACTTCGGTGTGATCTGCGGCTGGGGCCGCTCGCAACACGATTATCTCGACCTCTCGCGGCGCTTCCATACCATTCTGGTCTCCGACGTGCCGCGCATGGGACTCGAGCTTTCCGAAGAAGCACGGCGTTTTACATTAATGGTGGATGTCTTCTACGACAACCGGGTGAAGCTCGTTCTATCGGCCGCGGCACCGCCTGAAGGCCTGCTCCGGATCGAGGACGCCCCGAAAGATGCGCGGATCCGCGCAATGGTCTTCGAGTTCGACCGCACTGCGAGCCGACTCACCGAAATGCAGTCGCGCGAATACCTGGCGCTGCAACGGCGGATCTCGCCCGACGGCGCCGACTCACCGCCGGTGAGCGCCGGCGCGCCGGTCCGCGCGGAGTAGAATTCCCGTTTCAAACGCGCAGGAAACACCGTGGAAAAATTCAGGGCGTACCGGATTCACGAAATCGACAAGAAGGTGGCGGCACGCTTCGAGGATCTGACTCTGGACGACCTTGCAAAGGGCGAGGTGGTGATCCGCGTCGCCTACTCCAGCGTGAATTACAAGGATGCCCTGGCTGCGACGGGAACCGGGCGCATCATTCGCCGCTTTCCCTGCGTCGGCGGCATCGACCTGTCCGGCACCGTGATCGGGTCTTCCGACAGCCGTTTCACGAAAGGCGATGCGGTGATCGCCACCAGCTACGACATCGGGGTGTCGCATGACGGTGGTTATGCGGAGTACGCGCGCATCCCGGCAGATTGGGTGGTGCCCATGCCGAAAGGGCTGACCCTGTTCGAGGCCATGGCGCTTGGCACTGCCGGATACACCGCGGCGCTGGCGGTGGTGCGCATGGAGGCCAACGGCCTGAAGCCGGCCAATGGTCCTGTCATAGTGAGCGGCGCCACGGGCGGCGTGGGCAGCGTCGCGATCGACATCCTGGCGCGACTGGGCTACAAGGTGGTCGCCCTCACCGGCAAGGAGCACGAGACGGATTACCTTAAAGGCCTGGGCGCGGGAGAAGTCATGCTCCGCCAAAGCCTGGATCTGGCAAAAATCAAACCCCTGGGCAACCCGACCTGGGCGGGCGCAATCGATAATCTTGGCGGTGATGTGCTGGCCTGGATGGTCAGCACCATGCAGCAGAACGGCACCCTGGCCTCAGTGGGGCTGGCAGCCAGCATGAGTCTGAGTACCACCGTGGCCCCCTTCATTTTGCGCGGGGCGAGCCTGCTCGGTGTCGATTCCGCGTACACGCCGATGGCGTTGCGCCGCGACGTATGGCAGCGGCTCGCGGGTGATATGCGGCCCGGGCATCTGACGGAAATGACGCGGACGGTGGTATTCGACGAACTGCCGGGCGTGTTCGATGCATTCATCAAGGCGCAGGCGCACGGCCGTGTCGTTATCGACCTCGCCGCCTGAAGCACGGGTACATGGCCAACTGCACCAGGGGGGGGCAATGACGACTTGGAAAGAATTTCACCAGCGCTCGATCGCCGATCCGACAGGGTTCTGGGCGGAGCAGGCAAAGCTGATTCACTGGCAAAAAGGATTCAGCCAGGTGCTGGACGTTTCCCGGCCGCCCTTCACGAAGTGGTTCACGGGCGGCGAGACGAATCTTTGCTACAACGCGGTGGACCGTCACCTGGACGAACGCGGCGATCAGCAGGCGCTGGTATTCATCTCCACCGAACTCGACCAGCAGCAGAGCTTCAGCTATCGCCAGATGCACGAAGAAGTGCAGCGCGTCGCGGCCATGATGCTGTCGCTGGGCGTAGGCAAAGGCGACCGCGTGATCGTCTACATGCCCAATACGCCGGAAGCGGTGTTCACCATCCTCGCCTGCGCGCGTATAGGCGCGGTTCACTCGGTGGTGTTCGGCGGATTCGCGGCGGCCAGTCTTGCCGCGCGCATCGACGATGCGCAGCCGAAACTCATCGTGATTGCAGACGGGGGCAGCCGCATGGGCAAGCCCATCCTGTACAAGAGCCTCGTGGACGAGTCGATCAGACTGGCGGCTCATGCACCGCGACACGTGCTGATATTCCGGCGCGGCCTCGACAAGGACATGCCGCTGGTGGCGGGCCGCGATGTGGAATGGTCCGATCTCAGCCGCCGGCACGCCGGCGCCAATGTGCCGTGCACCTGGCTGGAATCCAACGAGCCCTCGTATATCCTGTATACCTCGGGCACCACCGGCAGACCGAAGGGAGTGCAGCGCGACGTGGGCGGCCACGCGGTCGCCCTCACGGCGTCGATGAAACATATCTATTGCGGTGCCGCCGGCGAGACCATTTTCACCACCTCCGACATCGGCTGGGCCGTGGGCCATTCCTACATCATCTACGGGCCGCTGATGGCGGGCATGACCTCCATCATCTACGAAGGCGTGCCGATCCGGCCCGATGCCGGAGTCTGGTGGAAAATCGTCCAGGACTACAGGGTCTCGGTGATGTTTTCCGCGCCCACCGCGATCCGAGTGCTCAAAAAGCACGATCCGGCATTTCTTGGGAAATACGACCTCAGTTCGTTGCGCCATCTGTTCCTTGCGGGAGAGCCGCTGGATGAGCCGACCCATGCATGGATTGCCGAAGGACTGGGCAAGCCGGTCATCGACCATTACTGGCAGACTGAAACCGGCTGGCCGGTGCTCAGCGCCATGCACGGTATCGAGAAGACGCCGATCAAGTACGGCAGCCCTTCGTTCCCGGCCTACGGCTACGACCTGAAACTGCTGCGGGAAAGCGACGCAAGCGAAGCCGGTCCCGACGAGAAAGCCGTCGTGGCGATCGAATTGCCGCTGCCGCCGGGCTTCATGACGACGGTGTGGGGCGACGACGAGCGCTTCGTCAAAACCTATTTCTCGACCTTCTCGAACAAAATGGTCTACACCACGTTCGACTGGGGCATACGCGACAAGGACGGCTATTACTTCATCCTCGGGCGCACCGACGACGTGATCAACGTTGCCGGGCACCGGCTCGGCACGCGCGAGATCGAGGAGGCGGTCCAGGCGCATCCCAATATCGCCGAAGTGGCGGTGGTGGGCGTGGCCGATCAGCTCAAGGGCCAGCTGCCTGTGGCCTTCGCGGTGGTGAAGGATACGACGCTGATAGAAACCCCCGAGGGGCGCGCTGCGCACGAGAAGGAAGTCATGGCCATGGTGGACCGGCGGCTGGGCGCGATCGGCAGGCCGGCGCGCGTGCATTTTGTCACCATGCTGCCAAAGACGCGCTCGGGCAAGACCTTGAGGCGTTCCATCCAGGCGCTGGCGGAAGGCCGTGACCCCGGCGACCTGACTACGATCGAAGATCCCGGCGCGCTCGAACAGATCAGGAACGCGCTGGCCCTGTAGTCATGTTGGGAGTACCCCGAAGTGGGGGATATACAAGGGGGCGTCGCCCCCTTGTTCAACAAGAACTGGAGAGAAGTACCCTGAAATGGGGGATATACAAGGGGGCGTCGCCCCCTTGTTCAATAAGACCTGGAGAGAAGTACCCCGAAGTGGGGGATATACAAGGGGGCGTCGCCCCCTTGTTCAATAACTCTTAGAGGAGTGCATTATGCGTAGCCGACCCGCATTGACCGCGGAAGATGTGAAGAAGATCCTGGTTGCCTGCGAGGCAGAAGCGGTGAAGAACAAGTGGAATGTCACGATTGCCGTCACCGATGAGGCAGGCTATCTCCTGGGACTCCACCGCATGGATGGCGCCGGCGGAATTACCGCAAAGGTGGCGCTCGGCAAGGCCGAAGGCGCCGCTCTGACGGGACGGCCGAGCAAGTTCTTCGAGGATCGCCTCAAGGAACGGGTTGCCTTTCTCAATTTTCCGGCAGGCTTGCCGATTCAGGGCGCCGTGCCGATCCTGCATGAGAAAGAGCGAGTGGGTGCGATCGGCGTGTCGGGGGTACAGTCCCACGAAGATGAGCAGATCGCGAACGCGGGCATCGCAGCGCTGGCAGGCTGATACTGCCGATCGACAGAGGTACGCCGCGTGTCTGACGGGAATGGCCTTCGGGCTATTCCCGTTTCGTTGCTCGCGCAATTCGCCTTTACCCACATTGCGATTCGGCGTAAATTTGTGCCGACAGTTGTTCACCCGGCACGAACATCCACATCCCCCTGGAGGCGCAGTCAATGGAAAGTCTAATCAGCAACGCACCCATCATGGCCAAGAACGACGAAGTCCGGCGCGGCCTGTGGGACCTGGCTCGGGCTCACCGGATCATGGATCTCGAAGGCCACAACGACATGTCGCTGGGGCATTGCTCGATGCGCGATCCATGGGGTCGCGGCGTCTGGCTGAAACGGGCCAACATCGGCCTGGAGGAAGTGCACGAGGAGGATTTCATCCTCATCGACTTCGACGGCAATGTGCTCGGGGGTGGCGGTGTGCGCCACCTCGAATGGCCGATACATACGGAGTTGCTGCGCGCCCGCCCCGACGCCAATTTTGTCTGCCACACCCACCCGCTGTATTCCACGCTGTTTTCCGCAACCCGGGAAAAATTGCTGCCTCTCACCAACGAGGGCGCCTGGTTCAGCGTGCCGCCCCCGCATTACCTGACCACCAGCGATCTTATCGACACGGTGGCGTTGGGCAAGGATCTCGCAAAGTGCCTGGGAAAAGCCGAGGCTGTGTTCCTGCGCAATCACGGCATGTGCGTAGTCGGCGCGGACGTCAAGCAGATGACGCTGGCTGCCATTTTTCTGGAAAAAGCCTGCCGCGCGCAGATCATCCTGGCGCAGTCGGGACTGAAGCATTCGGCGCCGCCGAAAGCCGAGATCGACAAGAAACGCAAGACCATCTATCCGGTGCGCGCGCAGAACAATTTCTGGGATTACTACAACAGGCGCCTCGACGTGAAAGAGCGCGCTGAAGCACTCCGCAGAGGGGCGGGGATCCCGGACAGGGGAGAGTATCGGTAGGCGGGCGGCAATGAATGTCTGTTTTGGGGGCGCCGCCGCCGGTGGCGCCGGAGTCGCGGTAGCAACGAATCCGGAGGTTCTAGCGATGATCGGGAATGGAATGGGAAGACTGCTGGTCGCAGGCTTTGCTGCGGCTGCATTCGGCAATGCGCCGGCCGCGCATGCGCAGTCGGTGATGAAGATGGCGAGCGCCACCATCAACGATGTGCAGCATGAGTGGCTGAAGCGGTTCGAGGCCGCCATCAAGCCGCGCGTCGGAGACAAGCTCAAGATAGAAATCTATCCGGCGAGCCAGCTCGGGCAGATTCCGCGCATGGTCGAAGGTGTCGCGGTCGGCACCATCGAATCATTCGTCACGCCCACCGCATTCCTGGTTGGCGTGGAACCGCGTTTCCAGACTTTCGATGCGATTGGCGTATTCGGTTCCACCGAGCACGCGAACCGCGTCCTTGGCGATGAAACCTACCGCAGGCGCGCGCTGTCGCTGGGGGAAGAAAAAGGCCTGAAAGGCATTGGCATTTTCTACAACAGCCCGATCGTGGTGCTGTCCAAGCGCCCGATCCAGTCGCTCGCCGATTTCAAGGGAAAGAAGATTCGGGTGTTCGGTACGCCGCTGCAGATAGAACCCATCAAGGCGCTCGGTGGATTGCCGGTGCCGATGGCGTTCGGCGAGGTTCTGGCGGCACTGCAGAACGGCACCGTGGACGGCATGCTGGCGGGGATGCCGGTACTGACGCCGATGAAGTTCTACGACGCCGCAAAGGCAGTTACGGAAATCCATCCATCGATCGTCGTCTCGACCCTGGTGGTCAACAGGAAATGGTTCGATTCGCTGCCGGCCGACGTGCAGGTGGCGATTGTGGATACTGGCGCGCGCATCGACAAGGATGCGCACTCGTTCGCGGCCGCGCTGATGGCGCGCGCCGACAAGGATTGGGTGGCCAACGGCGGGCAGTTGCTCAGATTGCCCGCTGCCGAACAGGCGCAGATGATGACCCAGATGAAGACACTGGGTGCACAGTTGCTGTCGGGCAACCCGATGGTGAAGGCCGAGTACGACGAACTC
This sequence comes from Betaproteobacteria bacterium, assembly GCA_009693435.1. The sequence goes on from SHXF01000001.1 coordinate 183,035, forward strand.
GTCAAGGTTGCCGACCGCTACAAGTAACGGTAACGCGAGCAATGCAGCCGAATCAAATCTTGCAGGCGCAAGCAGAGGGGATGCCATGGGGGCTGTAGACAAATTTTCACGGACATCGAAGGAACGCCGGCCTGCCGACGAGTTGCCGCAGCAATTGCTCAAAGATGCGCAGCGGCCCGAACACCGCTATCTGGGGACGCCGCTGCTGGAACTGCTGACGAGCGGCAAACTGCCCAAAGCGGCCTTGAAGGATTACGCCATCCAGCGCTGGGCATTTCAGGCGCATGCGAATCCGGCGATGATGCTGTCGCACGCGGCGCTGCTGCGCGGCGGAGACGTCGAACGGCTGCTCGAGAACGCCTACGAGGAGATTTTCCGCATCTCCGGCGAGGGCGATCATCCCGGGTTGTGGGTGCAGTTTGCAAAGATGCTGGGCGCGACCGATGCGGAACTGGACGCCGTCGCGAACGAGCCGCTGGCCGAAGTCCTGGGTTTTCCCAGGACCATGACGCACTTCTGCCGGCAGAACGCGGCCGAAGGGCTGTCCACCTGGGTGGGGGATGAAGGGCAGCTGCCCGAGGCGCATGGCGCGACCGCGCTTGCGCTGAAAAAATATTACGGATGCGACGACGCGACCATCGAATATTTCTACGAACACGTGCGCGCCGACATCGAGCACACCGCCGCCACGCACAACCTGTTCGAAGGCTATGTGAAGGACAGGCGCGACGTGGTGCGCGGCCGCCGGGCCGCCGCGGCGACGGTGTGGGCGTGGCGGGAAATGCACGAAGGGATCCTGCGTTATCTCAGGAAGAAGTACGGCTTCTGACGAACGCCGATTCACGGAAAACCGCAGGCAGCGTCCTGAAGCGCGATCATTCCCGTTCCATGATTACACTTTTCCTCGCTCGCCCGGCTTCGCCGTCTCGCGACACAACCTACAATTTTTCAGGCCATCCCTGATGCCGTGCGAGGCCGTACGTTTCGAGCTGCCCGGGATCACGCTGACGGGCGTTGCCTGCGGCAGTGGACCACTGGCGCTGCTGTTTCACGGGATCACCGCCAATGGCTGGGTGTTTCAGCCGGTCATCGAGCAGTTATCGGGCCAGTTCCGCGCCGTCAGCCTGGACCAGCGCGGGCATGGTGGCAGCGGCAAACCGGCCGGTGGATATGGTGGCGAGGAGTTCGCAGCCGATATCGCCGCGCTGGTGACGCATCTGGATAGCGGACCGGCACTGCTGATCGGCCACTCGCTGGGCGCGCGCAACGCGCTGGTTGCCGGTGTTCGCCATCCCGGGCTGGTTGCCGGCGTGGTGGCGATCGACTTCACCCCGTTCATCGAAACGCGCGTCCTAGACGATCTCGAATCGCGGGTCAATGGCGGCGATCGGGTTTTCGCCGATCTTGATGCCGTAAAAACCTATCTTGCCGATCGCTACAAGCGGCTGCCCGCGGATGCCGTGGAACGCCGCGCCCGCCACGGCTACACGGTGGTACCCGGTGGACTGCGGCCGCTCGCCGACCCGGCCGCCATGAGCCAGACCGCCCAGGGCCTGCGCGAGGACCTGGAACCGGTATTGCGGGCGATACAGGTGCCGGTGTTGATGATACGCGGCGCCGATTCCGCCCTCGTGTCCCCGGCCGCGTGGGCGAAGTCACGCGCCCTGCGGCCTGATATCGAGGCGGTCGAACTCAAGGCGGCGGATCATTACGTGCCGGAAGAAGTGCCCGGGGCCGTCGTGGCCGAAGTAAACCGTTTCTGGAAAAGTATCGGGAGGAAAGAACAATGACAGGCCCCAAAGGAATCAAGTGGTCGGCACCGGTGGTCATACGCAAGGAAGGCGCGGATCTCGTGGTGTGCGTGCCGCGGCAGGTCTGCGAGGCGCTCGACGCAGGTGCGGGCGATGTCCTCAATTTCACGCGCTTGCCGGATGGATCGATCGAGGTGTGGCGGGTAAAGAAGACGAGCTATGCCTCGCTTGAGGCAATGGAGGCGAAACCGGCGAAGCGGGGCGCCGGTGCGCAATCGAGAGCCAAGAAGACGCCGCGGGCTGCGCCGGTCGCGGTGAAAGGGAGGGGCAAATGAGCGTGCAGGCACAGGCCACGGGAACCCCGCGCGAACTGCTTGCGGGCGATGCACGGCAACCCGAGAACCGCATATTCGAGCATCCCGTGTGGCACGCCGCGCTCTCGGGTGAGATGCCCAAGGCGAAACTCAGGAAACTGCTGCTTGCGTTCTATCCGGCGCTGGCCGGTGGCGGTCGCTACGCGTTTGCAGCCAAGGTATCGCAGCTCAGCCCCGCAGACGGGAAGGAGCTGTTTCTCCAGCTGTACGACACGCTGAAAAAACCCGAAGCCGACGCCGATGAAGGGTGGAAGAAAGTGTTGCGCGCGCTGGGCGTATCCGAGCCGGAATGCAGCCTGGCGCTGGCCAGTCCGTCGGCCGAGGCAGAAGACCTGGTCGAGGTGATCCGCGGCCACGGCCTGCGCTCGTCCGCCGTCGAGGCCAGCGTGATCGCCTTCATGCTCGAGCGCCATCTTCCCCAGCTATGGGGACAACTCGCCGACAGCCTGAAGAAGAACTATGGCGTGAAGGCCGAAGCGCTGACTTACCTGCGCTACGAAGCTTCGCGTGGCGACAAGGTGCAGAAATGGGTCAAGCATCTGGTCGATGCCTACGTCGTTCCCGCGGGGCCCATGGAAGTGTTCGCAGGCCGGCGCGCAGGGCGTGAAGCCGTGTGGGCGTGGACGGTGCTGAGCGAAAGCGTTTAGTCGCGGTTGAATCAGGGGGCGACCTGCATCCGGCTGCTTCATCATGGCCGTCTACAGGCGCTGCCGCCGTTCGACGCACTTGCCAAAGCGGTCACGTCATCCAGTCGATCAACTCACGGGAGTTGCGCCTGAATACCGCCACGACCACGCCGTAGCGGCAGGTCACGGGAACGAAAGCGAGCTGATCGATCGGTAGCCCGTGGGTGCGCATCACCCGCTCCAGGTCACGCGCGATCACCGGGTCCTGTTTCGCGAGCGATTCGATGGACGTGCCGAGGCGGTAAATGCCCTCCCATTGCGCCGGCGTGATCGCCTCGTAGCGGTCGCCCAGCCCGGTAATCAGCGAGCCGCTGTCGCGCATGGCGGTGCGCAGCTGGTTGCGCTCCTGCAGGTCCGCGGGCAGCGCGACGCGCACGAATGGCAGCCCCGCGCCAGTCTGCTTGAACTGCCGCAGCCGGTTGAGATCCCGGGTGGTCTTTTCTATTTCCGGCCAGGTTACCGTGAAGAAGTTGTTTTCCACGTAGACCACAAAGGCGGGCCGGTGCTGCACCATCAGGCTGGCGCCATAGACAAGCGCAGCCAGTTGCAACGCGGCGATGATGCCCAGGTCGCGCCGCAGTTCGGGCTTGCCCCGGCGGAAGACGACAAGCGTGAGCAGCGGGCCGAGTACCACGTCCGCCATGACGATGATGCGCAGCACCTGCCAGCCGCCGTCGTTCATGAACCATGGCGGCGGGTACCAGGTGGTGAATGCGGCAAGCCCGAACGCGCCGACCACGGCCGCGCTGAGGGCCAGGTGGATGAGGAAGGCCTTGAGCTTGCCGGACTCGATGAGTTTCGCTGAAAGGTTCATTGGTAAAAGCATGTCGGGCCGGAGGATCGGAGCTTGGTCGGCCATGCCCGCGGCGCCGGGCCATTACAAAACGGGCCGAAGCATAGCATGCGGTCAATCGCGGAAACGCGGCCCGCTGCGGTACCATTCAGCGGCAGCGCACCAGTGCGCGAATCCGGATCGACGCCGCGGAATGATGTGCGTCCGCCCTGCAAGGAGTCGCAACAATGGAATTCACACCGCCGGGAAACTGGCCGCATCCAGGTCCGGCCTATCTGGGAAGCACCGAATTTCTCGATTGGCAAAGCGATCCCGTGATGCGTTTTGTCGAGAAGACGGTGGCTGGCGCGCTCACCGATGTCGAAAAGGCAGTCCGGCTTTTTTATGCCGTTCGCGACGACTGGCGCTACGACCCGTTCTCGATGCGGCTGAACCGCGAGCACTATTTTGCCGGCCGGATTATTGCGGCCAAGGAGGCGTACTGCATTCCCAAGGCGATTTTGCTCGCCGCCGCGGCGCGCGCCGCTGGAATTCCGGCCGGCATTGGCCTGTCGGATGTGGTCAACCATCTGACCACGGAAAAATTACGCCAGCGCATGGGCGGGCAGACCCTGTTCATGCACCACGGCTACGCGGTGATGCTTCTCGAAGGCCGCTGGGTGAAGGCTGCCCCGGCGTTCAACATCGGGCTGTGCACGCGCTTCGACGTGCTGCCCACCAATTTCGATGGGCGAAGCGACGCGATTTTTCAGCCCTACGATGCGCGCGACCGGCGCCATATGGAGTATGTGAAGGACCATGGCATCTGGTCCGATTTTCCCTACGAAAAGGTCTGCGCCGATTTTCGGGCCTTCTATCCGCCCGCAACCTTCGGCGAAGACGCACCCGACGAGCGCTTCGAGGACGGCGTACCGCTGCGTTAGTCGCGGTGCCCTTCGGCCGTTCGTGCGCCGCTTCGTCCTGAGTGGGCAAAATCCCACACCTTGCCCACATTGAAAGTGGGCATTGATCTGCTTGACCCTGGCATCCTGCAGGGCTTCCAATAGCGCGGAGGCTCCACCAGGGAGGGGAGGCGCATGGAAGCTGAACAGCTTTTGAGGGAAATAGCCGACTACTGCCGCAAAGTCGGCATGGCCGAATCGACTTTCGGACGCCGCGCTGTGAACGACGGAAAAATGGTCAGCCGCCTGCGTATCGGCGGACGCGTCACCACCGAGACGGCGGCTCGTGTGCGTCAGTTCATCAAGGAAAACCGCAACCTCGCCTCGCGCGGGTTGACCCGTTTGCGATCATCGGTGGGCGCGGTGCGCGGGGCGCCGGCGGCGTCCGCTGCACCCGCTGCGCCCAAGGGCGGCGCAGGGACCGCTTCGGGTGGCTCGGTGCCGGAATCCCAGGCGAACTTTCGCTTCTACGACAATCGCCAGAAATATCTGATGTTCGTCAACACCTGCAGCGAGAAATGGGTGGTGGCGAACCGGGTCGGCATGGAACTGGCGAACATCCATCCGCAGCCTCCCGCGCTGCGCGTGTTCGATGCAGGCATCGGTGACGGCACGGTGATGACGCGGGTGATGCGCTCCATGCACACGCGCTTTCCGACGGTGCCGTTCTACATCGTCGGCAAGGAAATCAGCCTTGAGGACGTGCGCCTGACCCTGGAAAAGATGCCAGATCGTTTCTACGAGCATCCGGCCTCGGTGCTGGTATTGACCAACCTGTATTACTCGGAAGCGCCCTGGCTCACGCCGAACTCCGTCACGGCCGCCACCAGCCTGGTCTGGCACGAGGTTGCTCTGACGGGCAACACGGCCAGCGAGTTCGAGCAGCAGATCACCGAGCTGCAGCCGTTCCTGTCGGCGAACTGGAAGGCCAACATCAGCAAGACCAGCGGCAACCCGGTGTACGAAAAACCGATGGTGCTGGTGCTGTTTCGCGAAGACTACCGATTCCTGCTTGACCAGGTGAGGCCGCGGCGCGGCGCCGCGCGCGCGGACTACGACCTGGTCATTGCGTCCCAGCCTTATCGGGCGCGTGCCTCCAACGAGTTCAAGGCGCAGAAGGTGCTGGCGCCGCTGGCGCGCAGTCTCGGACCCGGTGGTCGCATGATCGTCATACACTCGCATGGCCGCGACCCGGCCCTGGAAATCGTGCAAAAAGTTTGGCCGGGCGAGAATCCGTTTCACAGCGACCGCCACGCGTTGCTGAAGGCGGTGCGCAACGAACTCGGCAGCCGCGGTCGCGATCTCAATTTCAAAGCCTACGCGGACAACCGCTCGATCTTCCGCTACGAGATGCACACCCTGCCGCATGAAACCAGCGCAGCCATCGGCACCTCGACCCTGCTTGCGGCGTGGAACGACGCCGTCTACGTGGCGCAGATCGAGGATCGGCGCCTGGCCGAAGTCATGGGCGACCGCGGGTATCTGGATGCCACGCGCGACGTGCTGGCCAAGCATGGCGGTCTGTGGTTTCTCGATGAATCCTTTGTCATTTCGCGCAAGCGAGACTCGGGCTGAGGCGCGTCGACCGCGTTGGCGCTCGGGCTACTTCGTTGAACGGCAGTTCGCGAACGGCAGTTCGACGCCTATGCGCGTGCGGAAAACAAAGTGGACAGACGCAAGACCGGAGCAGGGCGGCGCAATTCAGGACTTGAACGACGTCAAGTGCGATGGCTCGCATCAGTCCCGGGCACGATGTTTTCGTTGACGACTTCCAGTTCATGGTCGGGCCAGTGTTCGCGGGAAGCATCCACCGCTTCGTCCCTGGTCTTGGAGACGGCACGGGCTCCGGCGGAGGCTTTGCCTGACTCAGTCTCTACCACCCATCCCTGGCCGGGATTGTGACGCCGCAGCACGCGCATGATGTGCTCCTTGTAGCAGGGTTTGGCCAAGCACAATCGTACCGGGTTCCGATTCGCGCGGTACGAGGCATCGCAATCCGTGTTCGTGGAGAGAGTGTCCGAACCGAGCGGTATAGAATGCCTCGATCCAGATACAGAGTGAGACTTGCATGATTTTCGGGTGTGTCACGAATGCGCTGAAAAGCCCGCTGTGCGGGCCGGCGAACTTCCGGGGTCGCAGCCGCGCCTAGGGCGGGGGCCCTGCCGCCCTACAGTTCGCCATGCTCACCGGCACTTTCCTCCAGTCCTGCGCTGAAAAATACGGCGACAAAACCGCGGTCGCGGCCGGCGGTCAATCGCTCAATTACGATGAACTCAACCACCTTGCGAATCGCTTTGCATCGGCATTGCGTTCACTGGGTATCCAGCCGGGTCAGTACGTCGGGATTTTTCTGCGCAACATCATCGAATACCCGATCGCCTATTTCGGCATCGCGAAGGCGGGCGCGGTGTCGGTGCACCTGCCGTTGCGTTTCGCCGAGGGGGAGTTCAACCACGCGCTGAACAAGATTCCGCTGGCAGCGTTGATCATTGAAGCGTCGATGACAGGGCAGATCGCCTGGGCGCGCCGATTCGTCGAGCCGGCACGCCTGATTTGCGTCGGCGATCCGGCTCCAGACGGTGCGGCCCGCTTTGCCGCGCTGCTCGACGCAGCGGAATCTCCCATCGGCGTCGCATCGATCGACGAAAACAGCGCCGCAGCCATCCTCTTCACTAGCGGCACCACCGGTTTTCCCAAGGGCGCCATTCAGCCGCATCGCGGGCGCTTCGTCTCCGCTCAGATTGCGCAGGCCGATTTCAACATTACGCCGGACGACGTGCTGGCGGTGGCATCGCCGCTTTACCATGCCGCGGGTTTGTACACCTGGTTTCACACCGGCTTGTACGCGGGCGCCACCGCGGTGCTGCTGCCCGCCTGGGATGCGGAGCAATTCATGGAGCGCTGCGGCGCGCTGCGCATCACCGGCGCCTTTGCCGTGCCGACGCAGCTTGCGATGCTGTTGCGCCATCCCCGTTTCGACCCGGCGCGTCTTCGATCGCTGCGACTGGTGGTATTCGGCGGCGCGCCGGCCGACCCGGCGCTGATTGCCGAACTGGAACGCTCGCTGCCCGCGGTGCGCTTCGTGCAGAACTACGGCCAGACCGAGACCGGTCCGATACTCAGCCAGCACCCCGAGGACAGGCCGCGTGCGCCGGCGTCGATCGGCCGGCCCAACGCGCTGGCGGCAGTGGCGCTGTTTGTAGCGCGGGGCAAACCGGCGGGAGCAGGGGAAGCAGGCGAACTGGCGACGCGCGGCGCGCATCTGATGCTCGGTTATTACGGCGATGCCGAGGCCAGCGCGGAATTTTTCAAGTATGGCGACGGCTGGGGCGCGACCGGCGATCTTGCGACGCGCGATGAAGAGGGCTTCATCACGCTCATGGGACGCACCCGCGACACCATCATCTCCGGTGCGGTCAATATTTATCCGGCCGAACTGGAGCGCGTGGCACGCTCGCATCCCGACGTCGCCGATTGCGCGGCGTTCGGCGTGAAGGATGCGCTGTGGGGAGAACTGCCGGCGATTGCCGTGATGAAGAAAGACGGCTCGGCGCTGTCCGAAGAGGCACTGCGCGCGCACTTCGAGGGCGGCGATATCGCGCGCTTCAAGCGGCCGCGTGCGATTTTTATGGTGGACTCGCTGCCCTATACGCCGGCCGGCAAACTCTTGCGCAGCGAACTGAAGAATCGCTTTCCGGCGCTGACGCACAAGCCTGCGACGTGACAAAATAGCGTCGCGCAAGGTGAAAACTGCGCCAACACTGCGCCAACACTGCGCCAACATTGCGCCAACACTGCGCCAACACTGGAGGTTTCATGGGCATGCTCATTGACGGAAAATGGACCGACAAGCGGCCGGCGGACGTGGGCGGGCGCTTCATTCGTCCCGAGAGCCAGTTCAGGAGCATCATCACCGCCGACGGTTCCTCGGGATTCAAGGCGGAGCCGGACCGCTATCACCTGTACGTGGCCTACGGCTGCCCCTGGGCGCATCGCGCCATCATTTTTCGCAAGCTGAAAGGCCTGGAAGGCATGATCTCCATGTCGGTCGCGATTCCCGGAAACCGGGAACACGGCTGGGAGTTCGCCGATCACTTCCCCGGCTCCACGGCCGATGCCGTGAACGGCTTCAAATACATGTACGAGGCCTATGCCGCGGTGAAACCCGATTACACCGGCACGGCGACGGTGCCCACCTTGTGGGACAAAAAGACACGCGCCATCGTCAACAACGAATCGCCGGAAATCATCCGCATGTTCAACAGCGCATTCGACGGCATAGGCGCGCGCCGCGGCGACTACTATCCGCTTGCCCTGCGCGAGGAAATCGACCGGGTCAACGAGTTCGTCTATCACCACATCAACAACGGCGTGTACCGCACCGGATTCGCGATCACCCAGGACGCCTATGACGAAGCGGTGCAGAAGGTGTTCACCGGGCTGGATGCGCTGGAACAAAAACTCGCCGGCCAGCGCTATCTGGCCGGTGATGTCATCACCGAAGCCGATTGGCGCCTGTTTCCCACGCTGGTGCGCTTCGACGCCGTGTACCAGGCGCTGTTCAAGTGCAACGTGAGGCCGATAGCCAGCTATCCCAACCTGCAGAACTACCTGCTCGACCTGTATCAGGTGCCCGGGGTTTCGGACACGGTAAAGCTCGACCATATCGTCGTTGGCTACTACCGCAATGTGCGGGTCAATCCGAACAAGATCATTCCGACGGTACCGAAAATCGACTTCACCCGGCCGCATGACCGCGCCCGCTTCGGCCAGGCCCGCTCTGCGGCCTAGCGACATGCCGCGCGCCGGTGCAGGGAGCGCGCGCGGATGCCTGTGTACGTCGTTACCGCCTTATCAGGGAGCAGCGCGATGATGATGCAAGCGAATTCAAAGCCCGTGACACGATTGATGACGGGACTGGCGCTGATTGCCGGCGTGATGTCAGGGACCGTATCGGCACAGGGGAAATTCCCGGAGAAACCGGTGCGCGTCTATATCGGCTATGCGGCCGGCGGCTTGCCCGATACTGTGGCGCGCATGGTCGGGCAGAAGCTGAACGACCTGTGGGGGCAGCAGATGGTGGTCGAAAACCGGCCCAGCGCCAACGGCATACTGGCCGCCGATCTGACTGCCAAAGCGGCGCCGGATGGTTACACGCTACTCATGACCGACAGTTCCACCACCGCCATCAACCCGCTCATCTATGCCAAGCTGCCCTACAGCGTGAAAGATTTTTCGCCAGTGTCGCTGGTGGCGAAGGCGCCGCTGTTTCTTGCCGTCCACAAATCGGTGCCGGTGAACACGCTGCAGGAATTGCTGGCCCTGGCCAGGGCAGAACCAGGAAAGCTTACCTACGGTTCGTCGGGCATCGGCAGCATTCATCACTTGTCGATGGAGTACCTCAAGTCGGTCCTCAAACTGGACATTGTTCATGTGCCCTACAAAGGCACGGGCCAGTCGGTGCCGGCGCTGGTGGGCGGGCAGGTGCCGATGGTGTTCTCGGCCTATCCTTCGCTCGCGTCGCACGCCAAAGCCGGCACCATTAAGCTGGTGGCGGCCAATTCGGAGAAGCGCTCGAGCCTCGCGCCGGATGTGCCGACCATCGCCGAAGTGGCCATCCCGAAGTACGACTTCGCGCCGCCCATCGGATTTCTTGCGCCGGCCGGCACACCGCGCGAGATCATCAACAGGATTGCCGCCGACATCGCCGCGGTACTCAAGCTTCCGGACGTCGCGGCGAAGATGGTCGGACTCGGCATCGATCCGGTAGGCGGTTCCGCGGACGACTACACCATGCAGTTGCGTGCCGATGCGGACCGCTATGCATTGGCGGTGAAGGCAGCGGGGATGAAGGCCGAATAGCGGCCATACGGCGGCGGCGATGCGGAAGGCGCAATGACACCGACGGCATCGGACACAGGCCTGGCTGATCCGGCCGCAAGTTTGTCGACGGGAACGCCGGCGGAATCCGATCTGGCTCGATTCTCGCGCGACATTGCGCCGCTCAACCTGATGCCACTGTGGGAGCGGCGCGCGCGCATGCAGCCGGGCAGCGATTGCGTGCCGGCGCTGTGGCGCTATGTGGATCTGCGGCCGCAGTTGCTGCGCGCCGCCGGACTGATCAGCAAGCGCCAGGCCGAGCGGCGGGTGCTGGTGCTGGAAAATCCCAGTCTGCGCGGCAGCACTTTCATCACCCGTTCGCTGTACGCCGGACTGCAGATCATCCTCCCCGGCGAGATCGCGCCCTCGCACCGCCATACGCCCAGCGCGCTGCGTTTCATCGTCGAAGGCGAGGGCGCCTATACCGCGGTCGCGGGCGAGCGCACCAAGATGAAACCCGGCGATTTCATCGTCACGCCCAACTGGGCCTGGCACGACCACGGCAACCTCGGCAGCGATCCTGTGGTGTGGCTGGACGGCCTGGACACGCCGTTCGCGCAGTTCTTCGGCGCGACCTTCCGCGAAGACTATGCGGAGGAATGTTATCCCGTCATGCGCGATGAAGGCGACAGCGGATACCGCTACGGCGCCAACCTGCTGCCGGTCGATCATCGCCCGCAGGGCCTCGCTTCGCCGCTGCTGATCTATCCCTACGACCGCACCCGGGAGGCGCTGGAACGGCTGTCTCGGCACGATACGCCGCACCCCACGCACGCCTACAAGCTGCGCTATGCGAACCCGGCCAGCGGCGGTCATCCTTTTCCCACCATGGCGGTGTGCATGCAATTGCTGCCCGCCGGTTTCGCCGGCCGAGCATCGCGCAGCACCGATGGCACCGTATTCAATGTGGTCGAAGGGGAGGGAACTGCCTGGGTGGGCGACCAACGCTACGCGTTTGCACGGCACGACATCTTCGTCGTGCCGCCCTGGGTGTCGTTGCGCCTGGAGGCCGCAGGCGACACGGTGCTCTTCAGTTACTCGGATCGCGCGGCGCAGGAGGCGCTCGGTTTCTGGCGCGAGGAAGCCTCGTGAGCTATATCTTTTTTATTTCAAAATTGCCCGCGGATGTCCGCAGAAAGGGACCTATGTCAGAAATATTGGCTGAATTATCTGGTTCCATCGGGTGCTTTTTTCGGGTCGCCTCAATTCTCGCCACGGCAGCCGCAATATTTTGCGCGAGTCCCCTTGCGTTCGCCGCCGACATGCCGATCTTCGATGCACACCTGCATTACAGCCACGATGCCTGGGAGCGGGTGCCGCCCAAAGAGGCGATAGCGTTGCTGCGCAAGGCCGGCGTGCGCCGGGCGCTAGTGTCCAGTTCCAACGACGACGGCAACCAGAAACTCCACGCCGAGGCGCCCGACATGGTGCTGCCGTCGCTGCGGCCGTATCGCACCCGCAGCGACGCCGGCACCTGGGTGCGCGAGGAGGCGATCATCCCCTATCTGGAAGATCGCCTGAAGCGCTACAAGTACGTGGCGATGGGCGAATTTCACCTGTACGGCGCAGACGCCGACCTGCCGGTGCCGCGGCGCATGGTGCAACTGGCGAAGCAGCACCAGTTGCTGCTGCACGCGCACTCCGATGCGGATGCCATCGAGCGATTGTTTCGCCAGTACCCCGAGGCGCGCATCCTCTGGGCGCACTCCGGGTTCATCCGCCCGGAGGAGGTGCGCGACATGCTGAGGAAGCACAGGAACCTGTGGAGCGATCTGGCTTTCCGCAGCGAGCATGGGGAGGGCGGCAAGGTGCCCGAGGACTGGCGCGCCGCCTTCATGGAGTTTCCCGAGCGCTTCATGGTGGGCACCGATACCTACGTGCCGGAGCGCTGGCATTACGTCGTCGAGCATGCCAGTTGGAGCCGCGCCTGGCTTGCCGATCTGCCGCGCGACGTGGCCGAGCGCATTGCGTGGAAGAACGGCGAAGCCGTGTTCGGCCGGATGCCGCGGCAGCCGTGAATGCAGCGTCTGGCGCCCGCGCCTCGCTTAACGTGTGCGCCGTCGCGGGCGCGCTGTTCGCGATCCTCTGCAATTGCGTTGCAATCGCCTGTGAGCTACCAGGCGCCACGGTGGTCGATTCGCCGCGCTACACACTCGCCTGGCGTGTCGCGCCGGGAGAACTCCAGGTGGGCAGGCATTTCAGCATCGACCTGGCGATCTGCGCCAAGACGGGCATCAAGCCACCCGACAGCGTGCGCGTCGATGCGCACATGCCCGAACACCGTCATGGCATGAACTATCGCGCAGTGGTGGTCGAACAGGGACAGGGGCGCTATCGGGCCGAGGGCCTGATGTTTCACATGCCGGGGCGCTGGGAACTGCTGTTCGATCTGCGCGGGGGCGGCAGGACAGACCGCATTACTTCGAACGTTGCGCTCGACTGATCCAGTCTTGACGTGTCAAAGCGCCTGCTCATCGGTGCACTAGCCGCTTTACTCGCCGGCATGCCGTGGCTGTGGGCGTGGAGCGACACGTTGTTGCCGTTCTCCGACGAGGAAGTGCAGGCGATCCTGCGGCACGGCCCCTGGCCCGTGCCCTGGTCGGCCGATCCCGGCAACCGCGTGTCCGGCCAGGCTGACGCCATACGCCTGGGCGAGCGCCTGTTCTTCGATCAGCGGCTTTCCGGCAGCGGCACGCTTGCCTGCGCGAGTTGCCACATCCCCGAGCGCAACTGGACCGACGGCCGCAAACAGGCCGTTGGTGTGGCACCGCTGCCGCGCAACACGCCGCAGATCCTGAATGTCCGCCTGCATCGCTGGTTCGGCTGGGACGGGGCCGCGGACAGCCTTTGGTCGCAGAGCCTGCGGCCCATCCTCGATGCGCGTGAGTTGAACTCAAGCCCTGCGCAAGTGGCGAGGCTGCTGCGCAGCGATGCGGACCTGACCTGCCGCTACAGGAAAGCGTTCGGCGCGCCGCCGCCGCCGGAGGATGAAGCGCTGCTGGTCGACGTCGCCAAGGCGCTGGCCGCGTTTCAGGAAACCCTGGACAGCACGCGCACGGCGTTCGACGATTTTCGCGACGCGCTCGCCGCCGGCGACCGCGCGGCGGCGGGGCGTTATCCCGCTCCGGCCCAGCGCGGTCTGCGGATTTTCATCGGCAAGGGCGCGTGCCGGACCTGCCACACCGGCCCCCACTTTACCAACGGAGAATTTCACGACATCGGCGTGCCGTACTTCATTGCGCCGGGCAAGGTCGATGCGGGCAGGCAGGAAGGCCTGCGCGCACTGCTCGCTTCGCCCTACAACCTGCTCGGCCGCCATAACGATGACAAGGCGCGCAGTACCGCCACCGGCACCCTCCACGTGTCGCCACAACACCGCAACTTCGGCGAATTCAAGGTGCCCTCGCTGCGCGACGTCGCGCTGACCGCACCGTACATGCACGACGGCAGCCTGGCCGGCCTGCGCGATGTGGTGCGCCACTACTCGGAGCTGAACGAAGAGAGATTGCACGCCGACGGCGAGCGGATTCTGAAGCCGCTGCAACTGAGCCTCGGGGAGACGGACGATCTGGTGGCGTTTCTGGAGAGCCTGACCAGCTACACGGTGCAGCGGCGGCCCGAGGCGCGCGGGGCGTGCCGTTGAAATCCGAGGACAGGTCGCTGCTACGTCAAGCACCGCAGCGCTGAGGTTGTGTTTCCAATCTGCCGGAAGTGCAAGGTTTCGATGGAGGTAATCGCATTACTACCTGCTGGCAATGCGCTGAAGGGCCTGAGCGGGGTAGAGGATGGGAATTCCTTGGTATTGTCCACCGAGGCTGTGCAGATCCTGGTCTCCTGAGACGATGAAATCGACCTGCGCGGCAAGGGCACAGGCGAGGACATGATCGTCGTCGGGATCGTTGGCGATCACGGCAGGGACATCCTGGGGTGTGGCGATCAAGGCAAGGCGATGCAACTCAACAACGAACCTCTGTGGCGTGAGGCCGGCTTCGGTGAGGCGAGCCGCGAATTTTCGACGCGAAAGAACTTCGAGCAATTCGGCCAGGAGGGTAGCGCTGCTGCAAAGCTCGAAGACCTGTGCCCGTGCATGGTCAAGCAGGCGTCGCGGCGGCCCGCTATTGGCGATGACTGCCGAGACCAGGATGTTAGTGTCGAGCACCAGCCGCACGGTCAGCCGCGTCGTGCGGCGTGGTCCTGGCGCGCGGCCTTGATTTCCGCTTCTATCTCGTCGTCGGAGAGAGGGGGCAACCCCAGGGCATCGAGCTTTGCGAGGGATTCACCCAGCCGCGCCCCGGCGGCGGCACGCTCCTCGCGGGCGGCGAGGAATTCAACAAAGTCTCTGACTTCCTCCAATCGTTGCGGGGGCAGTCTCTGCATCTTCTCGATCAAAGCTGCTTCGATTGCAGCCATGGCATTCTCCTCGCGCGCTCTTTCCGGAGCGTAACTATTCCCGGGATTATATAGAGTCATCCTTCGGTATCTGCACATTCCTGCCAGGGCGGCAGGCTCGATTGATTTCCACGATACGTTGCCCTCGGTCGGGCGCGCGGTGTATTGACGCCCTTCTCCGAAAAACCGGGCGGCCTTGCGCTACTCCGTCAGGTCATCGCTGCGGATTCAAGAGAGCGCACGACATCGTCCACCTTGCCATCGGGCGGGAGAACTATCCCGCGCCGCTGGCGGAAATGCCAGAGGTGTCGACGCACGCAATGATCTGCGTGGACGACATCATGGGCTTCCGGTGTTCCCCGCAGGGTCACTTCAGCAGCTTCCAGTTTCCGTTTTCCACCTTCACCATCACCCGCGCGCGCGCATCGACGCCGTTGTGGTCGTTCGGTTTGGTGTTGTACACGGCGTGCGTTCCGACGACTTCCTTGACGTTCTCCATGGCGTCGCGCAGCGCGATTCGGAATTCAGCCGTGCCGGGTTTGGCTTTCTTCAGCGCCGGGCCGGCCGCGGCATTCAGCAGCAGGTAGCTGTCGTAGGCATAGGCGGCGAACGGATTGCGCGCGTCGACGCCGTAGGCGGCATCGTGCAGCTTGAAAAACTCCATCGATACTTTCTTGATCGGGTTCGAATCGGGCAACTGCTCGGCGACGACCACCGGCCCGGTGGGCGCAATGGCGCCTTCCACCGCCTCGCCGCCGACGCGGATGAAATCGCGATTGATCACGCCGTGGGTCTGATAAACCTGTCCCTTGAAGCCGCGTTCCATCAGCGTTGCCTGGGGCAATGCGGCGGGCGTTCCCGAGGCGCCGATGAACACCGCATCGGGTTTCGCTGAGACAATTTTCAGGATCTGCGCATTGACCGACGTGTCGGGCCGCGCGTAGCGCTCGCTTGCCACCAGCTTGATGCCCGCCGGCGCGATGCCGCGCTCCAGCGCCTCCAAAGTGAGGTCGCCCCAGCCGTCGGTGAAGCCGATGAAGCCGACGGTCTTCACGTTGCCGGCCTTCATGTGGTCGATGATGCCGCCTATCATCGTCGGCAGGCCCTGCGGTATGGTGAAGAACCAAAGCGCCTTGTCGGCGGCCACGACGGTGGGCGACATGCACACCTGCGCGGTGCGGCTCTCCAGCGCCACGTCGGCCATCGCCACGCAGGCGGGCGTGTAGGTCGAGCCGAACACTACATCGACTTTGTCCTCGCTGGTGAGGCGGCGCATCAGCTTGACCGCCTCGCCCGGATTGCCGCCGTCATCGAGGATGATGAAGCGCGCCGGTTCGCCGCCCAGCGTCTTCGGCACGATGTTGTAGACGTTGCGATAGGGAATGCCGATCGACGCCGCGGGTCCACTCGCCCCGAGGATGACGCCTACGGTGATCTCCGCGGCCGCGCCGGCTGCGACGCCCGACAGTGCAATGGCAAGCAACGATGCTGCAATCCGGTTTCGCATCTTGGTAATTATTCTGTAGAAAAGTCACCAGGCGGCCGCGTGAATGCCCGATTGGGATAAGTCGCGGCGGATGTCGGCATTGAAATTCAGCGGCATTGAAATTCAACGGCATTGAAATTCATTCGAATCAGGTTCGCGCGCGATGATGCGCGATGATCATACGCGCCGCTGCGGCAGCGCCGCCCGCGAGCGGTTCGTTCGTGTCCGGATTATTGAAGCGGCGATGCAAAGCACCAGGCGCGTACCCCGTCACTTTTCCTGTCTCACTTGTTTCGGCGGAATTCGACCGCATATAGAGGGTGCTGCAGCGCGTGCTTGGCAGCGGTTGCCTGGTTCTCGGTCTGCGCAGGCTCGGATGAATGCGCTGGCGCGGGATGATGTTCGACAACAAACGGGTCTGAAAACACCATGACAATGACACTGGAAAGAAGTCTAACGCCGCAGTCGGCGGGGCGGGACGCGGAGCAGGTTCGGGACCTGGCGGGGACCTTGCCGCCGCTACCCGAGGATGCGCTGATCATCATTCCGGTGAGGAAGATGGTGGCGTTTCCCGGCATGATCCTGCCGGTGACGATAGGGCGCGAAGCTTCCATCGCGGCCGCCCAGCATGCGGTCAAGCTGGAGCGCCCGGTCGGATTGCTGCTGCAGCGCGACCCGACCGCGGACAAGCCCGGCCCCGACCAGTTGAACCGCATCGGCGCTGTATCCGGCATCCTCCGCTACATCACCGCAGCCGACGGTGAGCACCACATCGTGGTGCAGGGACAGACGCGTTTCCGCGTGACGGAATTCCTCGATGGGTATCCGTTCCTCGCGGCCCGCGTGGAAATGCTTGCCGACCGGGAAGAAATGAATACCGAGCTGGAAGCGCGCTTCGTGCAGCTCAAGGAGCGCGCCGTCAAGGCACTGGAATTGCTGCCGCAGACGCCGCAGGAATTCGTCGCCACGGTGCAGCGCATGAGCGCGCCCGGCGCCCTCGCCGACATGGTCGCGGGTTACATGGATGCCAAGCCGGAGGAGAAACAGATGGTGCTGGAGACCATCGACATCGGCGAGCGCCTGGACACGGTGCTGCGCATGCTTGCGCACCGCATAGAAGTCCTGAAGCTGTCGCGCCAGATAGACGAGCGCACCAAGGCGACCATGGACGATCGCCAGCGCAAGTACCTGTTGCGCGAACAACTTGCCTCCATCCGCAAGGAATTGGGCGAAGAGGAGGAAACGGGCGCAGAGATCGACGAGTTGCGCAAGGCCATCGCCGCGGCACAGATGCCCGAGGAAGTGGAACAGCAGGCGCAGAAGGAGTTGCGGCGCCTGGAGCGCACCGGCGAAGCGTCGGGCGAGCACTCGATGATTCGCACCTATCTCGACTGGCTGAGCGAATTGCCGTGGGTTGCGCCGGAGCCCGATCGCATCGACATCGAGGAAGCGCGCAGGCTGCTCGACGGCGATCACTTCGGACTGGAAAAGGTGAAGAAGCGCATCGTCGAATTTCTCGCGGTGCGAAAACTCAATCCGGCCGGGCATGGCCCCATCCTGTGCTTTGTCGGTCCGCCCGGGGTGGGCAAGACTTCGCTCGGCCAGTCGATCGCCCGGGCGCTGGGACGCAAATTCGTGCGCGTATCGCTGGGAGGCGTGCATGACGAAGCGGAAATTCGCGGCCACCGGCGGACCTACATCGGTTCCCTGCCTGGCAACATCATCCAGGGGGTGAAGAAGGCCGGCACGCGCGGCGCGGTGATGATGCTGGATGAAATCGACAAGCTCGGCGCCGGCATTCACGGCGATCCCTCGTCGGCGCTGCTGGAGGTGCTGGACCCGGCGCAGAACCACACCTTCCGCGACAACTACCTGGCGGTGCCCTACGACCTGTCCAGCATCATGTTCATCGCCACGGCGAACGTGCTGGACACGATTCCCGGTCCGCTGCGCGACCGCATGGAGATCATCCAGATTCCCGGCTACACGCAACAGGAGAAACTGGAAATCGCGCGCCGTTACCTGGTCGGCCGCCAACTCGTCGACAACGGGCTCAAGGCGGAGCAGGTGGAGATCACCGACGCGGCTCTGAATGCCATGATCGCGGACTACACACGCGAGGCGGGGGTGCGCAATCTGGAGCGCACCATCGGCGCGGTGTTCCGCAACGCGGCGGTGCGCATCGCCGGGGGCAAGATCGCCGCGGTGCGCGTCGATCAGCCGCAGCTGGCGGAAATCCTCGGTCCCGAGAAGTTCGAGAGCGAAGTGGCGTTGCGCACCAGTTCGCCCGGTGTCGCCACCGGCCTCGCGTGGACGCCGGTGGGCGGGGACATCCTGTTCATCGAGGCCAGCAAGACCCCGGGCGGAGGCAAGCTGATTCTCACCGGCCAGCTGGGCGACGTGATGAAGGAATCGGTGCAGGCGGCGCTCACCCTGGTGAAATCGCATTCGTTGCGGCAGCCCGGCGCGGACTTTGCCAGCTTCGAAAAAGCGGACGTGCACGTGCACGTGCCCGCCGGTGCAATTCCGAAAGACGGGCCGAGCGCCGGCGTGGCGATGTACGTGGCGCTCGCGTCGTTGTTTGCCGATCGCGCGGTGCGCAGCGACACCGCGATGACCGGCGAGATCAGCCTGCGCGGCCTGGTGCTGCCGGTGGGCGGCATCAAGGAAAAGGTGCTGGCGGCGATGCGCGCGGGCGTCAAGAGAGTCCTGCTTCCCGCGCGCAACCGCCGCGATTTCGAGGACATTCCCGCCGAAGCGCGCGACACCCTGGAATTCCACTGGCTGGAGAACGTCGATCAGGCGTTGCAGCTGGCGCTGGAGCCGCAGGCGGACAGAAGGGCGGCGAGGTCTGCGGCTTAGGTTGCAGTGGCCGGCGCGGCATACGCCGCGCCGCTGCCGTCGCGTATGGTGTCGGTGGCATGGGGGAAGCGGGTGCGGCGGCTATTTATATAAAAAATATTTATAAATAGCCTGTGAACGCCTGTCGTTATCGGCGCTACTCCGACAATTCTTCATAAAAGTTGTCCCGATTGTTCCGTTCGCGGCAATCGATTCCGCCCTCGCGCGATGGCACCACCGCCGTAGGGCGCGGATTCATCGCGCCATAGTCGCAGGAACAGCGCCGCTGTTCGGCGCGCTGAAGCCGCGCCCTACGGCTGCGACTTGCTGCATCTGAAAAGTGCTCGACGCAACGGCAGCACCGCCGTAGGGCGCGGATTCATCGCGCCATAGACGCAGGAACAGCGCCGGTGTTTGTCTAGCCTGGATTTCCACGGACTGAGGTTAGGCTAACACGGCTCGGTTTTCGCTGGGCCTTCGGTCTCTCTATACATACGTCAGTCTGTGCTAGCCTGGATTTCCACGTGCCGGAATTGACCTAACGCGTGGACGATTTTCCGTCGATTTTACGCGCTCATGCGTAGGGTGTGATTGCCCCACCAGGGTATCTTCACGGGGGAGCCCAGCATTCCTGATGCGATGATGATCGGTAGGTG